>DAOVAI010000204.1 GCA_030671085.1 Pseudomonadota bacterium
TAAACCCTCCACCCGTAAAATCTGCGAGGATAAAGAGGGCCGCATTACCTTTTATAAGCATGACGAGGTGGGCCGGAAACTGGTACAGAATCTTGGGCGTGAGCTGCGCTGGTCCAATGAAAAACGGGAACGGACAGCCGGACTTGTGGGCATGCATATGCACCCCTTTCATCTCTGTAATGTCCGGCGCAAGCAGGGCTTGAGCAAAAAGGCATGTCTTAAACTCTCTAAACGGGCCGGAGATGACCTGATCGGCCTCTTTTTTCTGGCCATGGCAGACAGCCTGGCCGGAAAAGGGGAGATGAAGCCGGAGGCCATGGAAGAAGAGTTGAGCAGCTTGCTCTGTGAGGTCCTGGAAATTTACAGCAGGGATATTGCCCCATCCCTTTTCGGTCCTCGTTTGGTCACCGGTAAGGATCTGATCGAACAGTTTTCCCTGCAGCCAGGTCCATTGTTTTCCCAGATCTTGGACGGGGTACAGGAGGCCCAGGTGGAAGGCGAGGTCGGAAACAGGGAAGAGGCTCTGGTTTGGGTAGAGGAGTATCTGCACGCTGCTCAGAAGCCTGTGCAATAGCTGAATTCAGTCTTGTCAAAGAGGAGTAAATGGGCTAAAAAGTGCTGATGTTGTGGAAGTTCGTAGCAGGAGATACTCATGGCTAACGTATGCAGTCTGGTATTTAATGCAGGAAAGATAAAAGTCCACCTTGAAAAATTGCTATTTTTCCCGATTACTGCGTCACGGTAAAAATAAAAATGCTCACATATTGTTAATATGCTGCGCTTTTTATTTTCACCGTTCCTTGTTCTCGAATAAAATATCTAATTTTTTAAGGTACCCTTGAGAAAAGTTTGGAGAGTAGTCTCGGGCATAACAGCGTGTAACACCCAACTTTTTGCTGGATAAAACGTGCGTACTGTAAAAGATTATTACTACAAGAAGGCCAAGAAGGACAAGTATCCGGCGCGCTCCGTCTACAAACTGGAAGAGGCCCTGGATAAATACAAGTTTATTCGGCGCGGCGACAGCGTCCTGGATCTTGGCTGTTATCCGGGAAGTTGGTCGCTCTATGCCTCGGAAGTGGTCGGGGAAAAAGGCATCGTGGTCGGTGTAGACCTGCAGCCTGTGGACAAGTCTCCCAGGGCCGGAGGTTCTGAGATCGTCTGGCTGCAGCAGGATATCATGAAGCCGGAGTTGATTGTCGCCGTACGCAAAATCCGACCAGCCTTCAAGGTGCTGATTTCTGATCTTGCCCCCCGCACAACCGGCAATCGCTGGGCAGATCATCAGCAGTCCATGCGCTTGGTGCGGAAAACCCTGGAATTGGCCTCTCTTCTCCTGCACCCTAAGGGGAATTATTACTGCAAGGCCTTTCAGGGAGAAGATTTTCCCGAGTTTGTTGCGGAAACAAAAGAACAGTTTGAACAGGTAAAAGTTGTCAAACCCAAGAGTTCCCGGGTGGAGAGCCGAGAGGTTTTTGTCCTGGGGTTGGGGTTTAAGAAAAAACAGGCGTAGCTTCTTGGTAGTGAAGCGGGGTACGCCTTAATTAGAGAAGGAAAGGAAGAGCTTATGTCAGGACATTCCAAGTGGGCAAATATAAAGCATAAAAAAGGGGCGGCAGATGCCAAACGAGGGAAGATTTTCACTCGTCTGATCAAGGAGATTACTGTGGCTGCCAGGATGGGAGGCGGTGATCCGGATGGCAATCCCCGGCTTCGCAGTGCCATTGCCACGGCCCGCTCCGAAAATATGCCCAAGGACAATATCACCCGGGCCATCAAAAAGGGAACCGGAGAGCTGGAAGGTGAAGTGTATGATGAAATCCTCTACGAGGGCTATGGACCTGGTGGTGTGGCGATTCTGGTGGAGTGCATGACCGATAACCGAAATCGGACCGTGGCCGATGTCCGCCACTATTTTGCCAAGAGTAACGGTAATCTCGGTGAATCCGGTTGTGTGGCCTGGATGTTTGACAAAAAGGGGATGCTGCTGGTGGACAAAGCAGGCACCAGTGAAGAAGAACTGATGGATCTAGCCATAGAGGCCGGAGCCGAAGACGTGATGGAGGAAGAGGAACACTTTCAGATCCTCACTGCTCCCGAGGACTTTGATGAGGTGCGTGAGTCCCTGGAAAAGGCTGGGGTTGCCTTTGTTGAGGCCTCTGTCACCATGATTCCCCAGAATACCATAGAGGTCACCGAGGAAAAACCGGCTAGGGCCTTGCTCAAGCTCCTGGGGAATCTAGAGGAGCATGAGGATGTGCAGAATGTGCATGCCAATTTTGACATTGATGATGACCTGATGGAGCAGTTATCTTAACGGCTCGCCCTTTTTCTTCAGGGCCATGCAGCGTATTATAGGCATTGATCCGGGATCAAGGATTACCGGATACGGGATCGTTGAAGCCGGACACGGCAAGGTCACCTTTGTGTCCTGCGGGGTTATTAAAACGACCACTCGCTTTCCCTTGGCCAACCGGTTGAACGAGATTTTTGAGGGGATCAATGAAGTGATCCAGCTTCACGATCCTGAAGTGGCGGCTGTGGAAGAGATATTCATGTCCACCAATGCCAACTCCGCGCTTAAACTGGGACAGGCCAGAGGCGCGGCAGTGGTGGCAGCCATGCAGAACGGGCTCGGAGTCTATGACTACAGTGCCAAGAAGGTGAAACGGGCCGTGGTCGGCTATGGGCAGGCGGAGAAAGGGCAAGTTCAGCACATGATCCGTATCCTCCTTGGCCTCTCCGCATCGCCCAGTGAGGATGCTGCAGATGCCCTGGCCGTTGCCATCTGTCATGCCAATTACACGATTCTCTGATCTGCTCTTTCAGTTAGTGGACAAACACTAGTTAGCAGGGTAGATATGGTATACCAAAAGGGTAGAAACAGAACGAAGCCCAATACAATACAGGGAGTAAATTTAATGTCGATGGCCCGTTACCCTTCACCCCTCACCCCTCACCCCTCTCTGTCATGATCGCTTCACTCACCGGAACAGTACAGTATATTGGCGGCGACAGGGTTATCATCGATGTGGGAGGCGTGGGCTATGAGGCCTTTCTCTCCAGTGATGGGCTTTCCCGGTTGCCGGAAAAGGGGGAGGATATCTTTCTCCATATCCATACCAATGTCCGGGAAGATGCCATTGTCCTTTTCGGCTTTCAGGAGCAGAGCGAAAAAGAGATGTTTCTTACCCTGAAAACGATCTCCGGTATTGGCCCTAAACTGTCGCTGGCCATCCTTTCCGGCATGCAGGTAGTTGATCTCTGCCAGGCCATTGTTACGGAGGATGTCAAGGGATTGACCAGTATCCAGGGGGTGGGCAAAAAGACAGCTGAGCGCATCTGTGTGGAGCTTAAGGATAAGGTGGGTGGCTTTCAGGCAGCTGCTTCTCCAGCTGTGGCAAGTCCTGGAAAACTGATGAGCGGAGACTCCCCGGTAGCTGATGCTCTTTCCGCGCTGGTGAATCTTGGTTACCCCGATCAGGTGGTTCGTCAG
>DAOVAI010000049.1 GCA_030671085.1 Pseudomonadota bacterium
GTATTAAACAGATTATAAGCAGTGACTCTATTCCCCATTCCAGCAATGGCGTTTATCTGGCACCGCTTCTGGCAAAAACACTTATCCGTGACATCGTTGTTCATTCAAGTGCGGGTAAGTGAATGCAACTGGGGTAAATACCTTATGTTTTCCACTGGAGTGTACCCGTACGATATGAAAGAAAGAGCATCTTCTTGACCGCTGCACTTCTGACAACAGATGTTTTGTTGTTTTGCCAATATGAACACCTCCTCAGAACAGTCTCACCGTTCCTAACGTTGTGTCCACTTTTCCTCTATTACCTCAACGAGAGCAGGCGGTACAAGGGCAGAGAATAACAGTGTCGCCAAGATTCAAAATTTGAGAAGATGATAAGGTCTTTTTTTATGGATCGTTCAGGGAGTTCAATGCTGATTGACAATTTATATTCAAGGCAGAGTGTCAACCGCCTGTTGCAACTCATCTTGAAATTCAGCAACAGAATTGTAAAATACCTGGGTACCGACTGAAAAGTGGAGAAGAATATTATTGAGTGAGTCCGGGATATAGGGGAAGAGTTTCTTCAAGTTGAATATTCTATCCTGGGAGATCAAGGAAAGATCGTTGGTGGTGATCGTTTTCATGACCTTCTCTCCCATATCCGGATGCTTGACCACATCACCAACTCTGAAATTTTGCTTTCCAAGGATAAAGAGCAGCACATTGCCGAGGCCGAAGAGGTCCATGGCATAGGGCCTTTCAGGAATATAAAAGTCATAATCAAAATCGATCCAGCGAAAAGTGGTATCCTCACGATTGACAAAGATGTGGTCTCGTCTGATATCGCCGTGTTTCAGCCCGTTGTCATGGAGCAGTCGAATACCGGCAACTGAGGTGAGAAAACGAACTAGCATCTCTTTCAGATGTTCTGTCATATACTCCTCGTGGCTCGCCCCTAATTTTGCTATATGAGTATCCAGACGTCTCCCATCAACAATATCAAGAATACGTACTAGATTATCCGCCGCATCAAGGACTGAGCGGCCATGCATGAAGTACGGGTTGTCGTTCACCAATTCCAGGACCCGGGCCTCTTTTTCAGGACTTCTGAAACAGGTGACTTTCAACTGGCCGATGGTCAACTCATAGGTTTCGTGAAAGACCAGTTTAATGATGAATCGTTCACCGCTCATCAGATCATTTACTCTGGGAACCCATGGTTTGATCTGACTATCTATGCCAAAACGCCCCTCGCGGGTATGCCCCACTATGATAAAATAGCGGCCATCTATATGGATGATGTCACCATAGGTAATGGAGGTGAAATCACTGGTGTCGGTAAAGATCCTGGGCTGATGACGGATACTCTTCATCACCCGGTGACGTTTCAAGTTTGGAACAATTTCTTGTGGATACAGATCCCAGTCAATAATCATCGCTGCCAACTATCCAGGTTGTGAAGTTCACGCTGTGTTGTGCCAGAGCATTGGAAATAGAACCGAAGAGAAACTCTTCCGTCCGCGAAACTCCCCTCTTTCCTACAACCACCGTACCAAAATCACCTTCACTTCTCACAGCCAGGAGCTCTTCACTTATGGTTTTGCCTTCAGCAAATCGATTATCCGTGGATAGCCGTTCTTTGCTCACTCCGGCCTCTGCGAGGATGGTCATGGCCTGGCTAAACACTCGCTCAGCCTTTGCATCCTGCTTCTCCTTATAGGCTGACAGTGTTCCCCCCTTCAGATAATAATCCGGTGGGGGTTCAGGATAGATATGCAGGAGGCAGATGCTCATCTCTTGCATACCACTTGCCACTTGGGCAACATAGCGCAGGGCGTGCATGGATGTCTCTGTTTCATCCACTGCGATCAGCAATTTTTCCCTTACAGCCATTTGATTCACCTCAGGAGTATCATTTTCAAGCTACCCTTTACCGTATACGATTATTTCCTCTCATAAATGGGGAGCCAACCCGGGCTTCCACCGTTCCAGCAATTTAATGAGCTGAACCATGGTGTGTTGGGTGGGGGTGGATACACCCTTTTCTTCAGCAAAGCGGCAGATGGCCCCATTTTGGGCGTCAATTTCTGTGGGTCGCTCATTCAACAGGTCCTGCAGCATGGAAGACAGATTATTGCTGCTCTGCTGACAGGCATCAAAAAGCAATTCATAGAGATCCGGGTACACCAGGTCAATGGCAAAGGCATCCGCAACCCTTTTCCCCTCATCAAGGAGTTTTTTCATGAGTGTTACAGATTCCATTTTAGAAAGCAGATTGCCGTTGGGAATCCTGAGAATGGATGAGACCGGATTAATAGCCGAATAAACTATTACCTTGCACCAGAGCCTGCCGATAATTCGATGAACCATCTGACTCGTCAGGCCGCAGCCATTAAAGGCCTTGCACACCTTTTCCAGTCTGGGACTAAAGTCACCATTAAGTTCTCCCAGATAGGTCTTGCCTATACCGCCATGCCGGACCCGGGTATTTCCCAGGGCAGTGGCAGACATAAATGTGAAAGCACCGATTATATGTTGCGGAGAAACCAATTTCTCAAGTATCTCGATATTTCCCAACCCTGTCTGAAGTGTAAGAATGGGTGAGGATTCACCAATGAGATGAAGGACACTCTTGGCTGCGGTAAGGGTGTCATGGGATTTAACCGTGAGCAGAACGAGATCACAGTCAGATATGGTGGAAGGGTCTGAAACGGCCTGAACGGAAAGTTCCTTTACGTTGTCCGGATTGGATTCTCCCAACTCCATCAAACCAATACCTGAACGATTAATTCCGTCGACTACTCTTTGGTCCACATCTACAAGAATGACCTCGTGGCCACCCTTTGCCAGAAAAGCACCAAAGAGCCTTCCGATTGCACCACTGCCAACAATGGCAATCTTCATGGCAACCTCCCTTAAAAAGAGAAAAAAGTTATCTCAGAGTATGGTGAAAGGGGCTCCCTTCCATTTTTATTATATAGGCTGAGGGGCGACAAATCAAATAGATAGTATACAATTGGAAATGCTCATGTCGAGGGAGACAGGTAGTCTCACGGTACATATATATTGTACCGGTAGGGGGAGGAGTATTCGCCCCGAATCATACCTCATCATCCTGAAGCTGTTGTGTATGAGAAGACGAGCATATCCTTTACTTGAGACAGGAACAGGAAAAGGCTGCCAAGAGACAAAGAAAACTACAACCTTTTCCTGTAGAGAAGCGCTTACTTATATGGATTATAGATAAGAGTGGGACAGGGAGCTTTTCTGATAACGCGTTCCGCAACGCTACCCAGTAAAATTTTTTCGAGTCCTTTCGTCCCGTGAGTACTGATAATGATTAAATCCGCCTTGTTGTTATTGGCATGATCAATTATAGCATCAACAATATCTCCGCTGACTACCTTGCCTGTACACCCCTTGCAACATTCACTGTTGTCTTCTAAGAGGTTTGTCATTCTTTCCTCAGCAGCGGCAATGATCTTTTCCTTGATATCACCAAAAACAGAGCTGCCCAATAACATGTCATGGCCCTGATTGATTTCGGCAACATGGACAAAGTGGATCGTTGCCGACAGTTTCTCTGCCATATAACTGGCATAATCGACTAATTTTGCAGTAGCTTTAGAAAAGTCTACCGGGACAATAATTTGATGAACTTCCTGCATAATGGACCTCCTGAAGAATTAATAACCAGCCCTAATCCAATCCCGTCAGCCTCTCCATTATCCAGAGAAAGACTAGCAAGACTGGATAAAAACGGGGCTCTAGAGTTAACTGGTGCCTGTCCATAAATGGCCTTTTTCTCCTTACTCTTCGTTGCTCTCAAAATTTAATCCTCGGAATATCACATATATGCCTGCGGTTAAATTCATCGAGCGCCTCGAGTTAGAAGAAAAAATCTCACTTATGGACAGACACTAACTGATGGTAATTTTTTTCTTCTTCTCTTTGGAGGATTTCGGCATACGTATCTCCAGGACCCCATCCTTAAAGGAGGCCTTGGCCTTGTCACTGTTCACATTGTCCGGCAGTCGAAAACTGCGGCAAAAAGAGCCGTAGGAGCATTCAACCCTATGGTAATCTTTCCTGTCGACTTTTGTTTCCTGCTTCTTTTCGCCGGAGATGGTCATACTGTTTCCACTGATATCGATACTGATATCACTTTTTTTCATACCTGGAATCTCGGCCTTGACAACCACCTCCTTGCCTTCTTCAAAGATATCCACAGTGGGCGAAATCACCTCCCTGCTTGAAAACTGGGGCCGCGGCCACATGGGATGCCTAAAAAGTGCAAATGGTTGATGAAATATTTCATCAAAATAACGTTCCATTTCTCCAAATGGGGAAAGAACATCGGCTTCTTTTTTGACAACCAATTCCGCTTTTTCTTTTTCCTTTGCCATTGCACACCTTCTAACATATTGAATAATAAGAACTTGACAAGACAATGGTCTTGTCAAGCAGGTATATGGATTCAGAGAGGGCTTGCTTCAATCAGGGTACCATCCAGTCAACTACCCTGAGAGGCAGGTAAAAGGTCATCTGAAATTATGTTATAATTTTATGCTCACTCCCTTCTTCTTTTTGCTCTTTTCCTTTTTCAAATTCCTGCAGATCGCTGGCAAAACGGAGCAGGGTTGCCTCAACGCGTCCATTTATCGACTCTTCCGGATACACTCCATTGGAGTCGCGTTCTCCGGCATCCTGGCCGGTGAGCAGAGAAATAGCCTCGTCCACGGTTGATACCAGGTAAATGAAAAACTGCTTTTCGGCAATGGCAGTTACCACCTCTTTTTTCAGCATCAGATGGCGCAGGTTGCTTGCTGGAATAATGACGCCCTCGCTGCCGGTCAACCCCCTTGTCGCACAGACATCAAAGAATCCTTCAATTTTCTCATTCAAGCCGCCCACGGGCTGCACCTCTCCCTTCTGGCTGATAGAGCCGGTCATAGCCAAACCCTGTCTGATAGGGGCATCGGCCAGTGAGGAGAGCAGGGCACAGAGTTCCGCGCAGGAGGCGCTGTCTCCCTCAACGCCGCCATAGGATTGCTCAAATACCAGGCTTGCCTGCAGGCCCAGTGGTACCCTACGGGCATAACGAGAGCTCAAGAAGGAACCGAGAATCAGTACCCCTTTGGAGTGGATAGGGCCGCCCAGTTCGATCTCACGTTCGATATCAACGATATCGCCTTTTCCCGGACGGGTCACGGCGGTAATGCGGGTAGGAAAACCAAAGGAATCGCCTCCGATTTCAACCGCAGACAGCCCGTTCACCTGCCCGCTCTTTTCACCGCTTGTCTCTATATGGCGAATATTGTCCTCAATGGATTCAAAAATCCTATCATGAATTCGTCTTCCCCGACGTTTGGAGGCGGTCACAGCTATTTCAATATCCTCTGCTTCAATATGCTCCTTGTTGGTTTTTCTGGCCAGATAATCGGCCTCTTTGATCAGGTCGGCAACCTTTCTGATATGCAGTGAAAGTTTTTTACGGTCGCCGGCATGTCTGGCCGCCTCCTCAATCACTCGTGCAACCGCTGTTCTGTGCAGGGGCAGCAGCTCATTTCCCCTGGCAAGCCCTGCTATCAGCGACGCATATCGCTGCTGGCTCACAGAGCTGCGCTCCATGTCATACTCAAAGTCTGCCTGGACCTTGAAGAGAGACTGGAATTCCGGGTCATAGTCATTCAGCAGGTAGTAGATCATGGGTTCGCCGATGAGCACCACTTTGGTGTTCAGCTCAATGGGTTCCGGTTCCAGGGTGACGGTGCTCATCAGGCCAAGCAAACGCTCCACCGGTTCCATACGGATCTTCCTGGAGCGCAGAGTCCGCTTCAGCCCCTCGTAGGCAAAGGGCTCCATCAGCAGTCTTCTGGCGTCAATGATGATGTAGCCGCCGTTGGCACGGTGCAGAGCGCCGGGCATGATCAGGGAAAACTTGGTTGTGAGCATGCCCATTTGCGCCTGGTGTTCGATGCGGCCATGCAGGTTCTGATAGGTGGGCAGGTCCTCATACACCACCGGAGCGCCATCCTCTTCATGGGTCACCAGCACGTTGACATCGTACTGGTCAAACGAAGGAGGGCCGGAAACAAAAGAGATCAACCCTTCCCGCTGTGGTTCCAAACGTTCCAGAAAGTCATCTACATTTTCGGTGAGCTGTTTCTCGACGCAGTTTAAATAGTGTAGAATTTCCCCCTGTTCTGTATAATACTTTGCTTTCAAGGTATCAATCAGGTGGGCGACACAGAGGCTGGCGGTTTCCTTCTTTAATTGACGTCTCTGCTCCTTTGCCTCACGGTTCAATATGCTGACCTGATGCACTGTTTTCTGCAGTGCAGCGTGCAGTTTTTCGATATTTCCTTCGAATTCCTTTCGCCTATCCTCGGGCTGCTTGCGAAACGTTTCAAGATCTATGGGCCTGCCCTTGTCGTCCAGGGGAGTGAACACAATACCCTGATCGTTTCTGACCACGGCAATGGACTCGGCTTTGCCCTTTGCGATCATCTCCTCATAAATTTTATCGATCTGCTGTTTCAGATTTTCGTTGAGTTCTCGTTTTTTTGCCCGGTAATCGTCTCCTTCAAAAACAGTGGGAATGGTGGTTTTCAGGGTATCAATCAGTTCATGCATTTCCTGTCTGAACACCGGGCCCTGCTTTGACGGGAATTCCAGGGCAACTGGTTTATGCGGCTGGTCAAAATTAAAGACGTAGCACCAGTCACTGGGAGTTGCTTCACCTTCGGCCTGCCGGTTGATAAAGGATTGAACGACAGTGTGACGGCCGGAGCCCTCCGGGCCGATAACAAACAGGTTAAATCCCCGGTGCCGCATGGAGATACCGAATTCCACCGCCTCAAGGGCACGGTCCTGGCCGATATACCGGGTCAGCTCCTCGACTTCAGCGGTTGTTTCAAAGGGAAGTTCATCCGCACTACATTGGCGGTAGGCCTCTTCCGGGGTAATGGTGCGTATGTCCATAGGCTTCCTTGTTGAGAAGATTCGATCTTTGAGCATAGCCTGGGGCCAATGGCGTTAATTAAATCCCAGGGCTACCTTTTTCCCGATTAACTGATTACAGTCTACCATCATATGGAAAATTGGTAAAAGCCATTTGTTGCAAATCAGGAAAATAGGCAGTAAAAAAACGGGGAGAAGATGGCCATAGCAAGAGGACATATCGTTGTTGACGATGTGCTATTCGGGGAGCAGACTGAACTCCTTGAACGGGTGTTGGTTCTGGACAAAAAAGCTCTGAACGATTTTCTCCTGTCCCGGGATGAGAGAATAGAGAGCTGCCTGGTCTCCATAGCCAGACCTGGCGATTCGACCAGGATTCTCTGTGTCAAGGATGTGATTCAACCCAGCTGCAAGGTTCGGGGCGATCGTCTCGGTGTGGGGAGAAGACATGTCCTGGAAAACGTTTGCGTGATTACCTGTGGCAAAATTGTCGGTTTTCAGGAAGGCATTATTGACATGAGTGGATCTGGAGCACTCTATACGCCCTTTTCCACCACCTTGAATGTGGTGCTGGATATCGATGTTGTTCCGGGCCTGACTCCTCATCAACATGAAGAGACGGTCAGAAACGGTGGGCTGGCTGCTGCCGATTTTCTTGGCAAGGCGGCACGATCGGTTAGACCCGAGATGATGCAATCCTTTGCAGCCCAGAAGGAATTACCCGTTTCCCCAGATCTGCCCCGCGTAGTGTATGTCTATATGCTGCTCAGCCAGGGCCTTCTGCACGACACCTATGTACTTGGCCGTAAAGCCGGAGAGGGACTGCCGCGCATCATTGACCCGGCGATGCTGCTGGATGGCGCGATCACTTCGGGCAACTGCGTTTCCGCCTGCGACAAGAATACTACCTGGCATCATCAGAATAATCCTGTGCTTCTGGAGTTGTACCAGAGGCATGGCAAGGATCTAAACTTTAGCGCTGTTGTGCTGACCAATGAACCCGTCAGGCTGGCTGCCAAGGAGGATGGTGCCAAAAAGACCATTTCACTGGTCCGTGAACTGAACGCTGACGGGGTCATTCTCTCCAAGGAGGGCTTCGGCAATCCGGATGCCGACCAGATGCTGCTGACCCGTGGCCTGGAGCAGGCAGGTATCAAGCTTGTCGCCATCACCGATGAGTTTGCAGGTTCCGACGGCTCGTCACAGTCCCTGGCCGATTCTGCCGAAGAGGCGGATGCTGTTGTCTCGGTGGGCAATGCCAACGAGCGACTCCTGTTGCCGCCCATGGAGCAGCTGCTTGGTCCGGTCAGCGATCTCGACAAGCTTGCAGGTGCCTGGCCCTACAGCCTGCATGAAGACGGCAGCCTAGAGGTGGAGCTGCAGGCAATTATCGGTGCAACCAACGAACTCGGTATGCAGACCCTGAGCTGCAGGGAGGTGTAATCATGGCTGCCAGATACAGAGTCATTTACTGTCTGAACCAGTTTTTTGGCGGCCTGGGAGGCGAGGATAAGGCGTACCAGCCGCCGCAACTTATTGACGGCGCACTGGGACCCTCCATCTTGCTTGAGAGGCTCTTTCCGGATATTGAGGTGGTGGCAAGCGTCGTTTCCGGCGACAATTATCTTGTTGAAAAGACAGAAGCAGCCACCGGTGAAATCATTGCCTTACTTGCGCCCCTGTTTGAGGCCGGAGACGATAAAAAACCGCAGTTACTCCTTGCCGGGCCTGCCTTTAATGCAGGGCGTTATGGCATGGCCTGCGGTGCCATATGCAAGGCGGTGCAGGAGCATTTTGCAATTCCCACTGTAACCTCCATGTATCTGGAGAATCCGGCTGTTGAGGAATACAGGAAAGATGTTCTCATTGCCAGGGCAGGAGAAGATGTCATGGCCATGGAAGAGAGCTTGAAAAACATGGCTGGTCTGGCCTGTAAGCTGCTGCAAGGGAAGGAGTTGCTTCCGGATCGCGATGGATACATCCCCCAGGGGCGCAGAAAGAATTATTTTGCCGACAAGACCGGAGCTGCCCGTGCAGTGGACATGTTGCTCCACAAGCTGGCAGGTGAACCGTTCAGCACCGAATACACCATGCCTGTCTTTGACCGGGTACAGCCCGCACCGCCTGTCAGCGACATGAGCAGTGCCAGGCTGGCCCTGGTGACTTCGGGCGGCATTGTTCCCCGCGGCAACCCGGACAGAATCGAAGCCGCCAGCGCCAGCCGATTCGGCACCTACTCTCTTCACGGCCTATCGGCCTTCACTGGTGAAACGCATCAGACAGCCCATGGAGGCTATGATCCGACCTTTGCCAATGAAGACCCGAACCGGATACTGCCCCTGGATGTGGTGCGTGAACTGGAGACGGAGGGGGCCATCGGCAGCCTGCACGATTCGTACTATGCCACGGTCGGCAATGGGACATCGGTTGCCAATGCGGAAAAATATGGGAGCGAGATTGCAAAAATCCTGCTGGCCGACGGCGTACAGGCGGTCATCCTCACCTCCACCTGAGGGACCTGCACTCGTTGCGGCGCAACGATGAGCAAGCAAATTGAACGGGCAGGGATACCGGTTGTCCACGCCTGCTCAATCGTCCCTATCTCCAAAACAGTGGGTGCAAACCGCATTGTTCCCACCATTGCCATTCCCCATCCCTTCGGTGCCCCGGACAAGGGTCCGGAGGAAGAAAAAAAAGTGAGAAAAGAGCTGGTCCAAAAGGCACTCAGGGCCTTGGCAACTCCAATCAGTCAGCAAACTGTCTTTTAGCGTCTGAAAAATAATTTTTTCTGTTTTTCACCCCCTCAAGGGAATACTGAAAAGAGTGGCATAAAAAAATTTCGTGAAGCTATGTGTCTCTTGGCTAAGGAGAGAAAAGTTGCCTGTTATCCTCAAGGTTATTGGATTTATTTTATGGGTTAATTTTCTTCCGCCCCTGGCCAATGTGATATGGGGGGAGCGCTTTAACCGGCCCGTAGATGGCGGCCGCTTGTGGTTTGACAAGCATCCAGTTTTTGGCCGGCACAAAACTATCCGCGGCATACTGGTCAGTTCCCTGGGCGGCATGATCGTCTCCCCGTTGCTCGGTGTGGCCTGGTGGGTTGGCGGGATTGCTGCCCTGCTGGCCATGATCGGTGATCTACTCTCCAGTTTCATCAAACGCCGTCCCAACTTCCCCAGCGGCAGAAATATAATTGTTCTCGATCAGATTTTTGAATCCCTGTTTCCTGCTCTTTTCCTGAGCCGCTATCTTGAGATAAGCGGGCTTCAGCTTATGCTGGTCCTTCTCTGCTTCATCCTTATGGCCTACCTGGGTTCCTGTTTCTGGAACTTTATAATGTATCGTCCGCCCTTGAAGAATTATCCGCGTAAAATCCGTTCACCGGTCAGGCTGCGTGAATGGCGATCTTGTCATACCCCGCTTGCCCGGTGGCAGACCCTGTTTAATTTAACAAGTTTTTTATCCCATGATATATTGTTAAGCCAGGTTTTCAAGCTGGTCGGTCTTTACGACAATGGACTGCGAAATAGTCTGCAGGTACAGGTGGAGGAAAAAACTTTTTTCTTTCCAGACCTGCCGGAAGGTTTTGACGGATTCCGTATTTTACTGCTGACCGACCTCCATCTTGACGGCCTGGATGGCCTGACGGAGGAACTGGGCAGACAGCTCGGGAAGTTGGAGGCAGATCTTTGCCTCATCGGTGGTGATATCCGTATGAAAACCTATGGCCCCGTGGCCCCATGTCTGAGACAGCTGCGTTCTCTCCTCTCCCATGTGCGGACCCGTCATGGCATCCTTGGCGTTCTCGGCAATCACGACTGCATTGAAATGACACCTGATTTCGAAGACGTCGGCCTGATCATGCTGATCAACGATTCATGGGAAATCAGTGAAAATGGTTCTCGTATATGGATCGTAGGCGTGGATGATCCGCACTACTATAAAACCCATGATGCCCAAATGGCCTATAGAGATGTCCCTGAGACCGGTTTCAGCATATTTCTGGCGCATTCACCGGAGGCATATAAACAGGCCGCAAATTGTCGGGCCTGTCTCTACCTCTGCGGTCATACCCATGGCGGCCAGATCTGCCTTCCGGGCCGGGGTGCGCTGCTCACCAACAGCCGTGCGCCCAGGTTTACCGCTGCTGGCCGCTGGCAGTATCAAGGCATGACCGGGTATACAAGCCGGGGCGCAGGGGCATCCGGGATTCCCCTGCGTTTTAATTGCCCCGGAGAAATCAGCCTCCTGACTCTTCGTAAAGGAACAATACAAAACAAAGATAAATTGTAGTATAATTCAGCAGGGTTCGAAATCAGCCGCTTTCTTAATTTTGTTTCCCAACCCCTCATTCAATAATGGATAAACGATACGATAAAGAGTGCTTATGATGAAAAGCTATATCCGATTTGTTCCCAATGCATTGTCAACCGGCCGGATATTTCTTGCCTGTATCTTCCCTTTCTCTCCGGAAAGCTTGTGGCTCTGGCTTGTTCTCGGCAGCGGCTTCAGCGACGTCCTTGATGGTTGGGTGGCGAGACGGTGGCAGGTGCAAAGCTGGCAGGGCGGCCTGCTTGACGCGGTTGCCGACAAGCTGTTTATTCTCTGTGCGCTGATCACCTTTGTTTCTGCGGGAAAATTCTCTGGCTGGTGGATTCCTGCCCTGCTGGCCCGTGACCTGCTCGTTGCCTTTACAGCCATTTATGCCTTGTCGATACGATCGTGGGAGTCATTTAAAAAAATGGAAGCCAGGTGGTCCGGCAAAGCGGCAACGTTTGGACAGTTTTTCCTCTTTCTTGTTGTCCTGCTGTTTCCCGACGGAATTTGGTTTGCCCTCGGTTGTGCGTCCCTGTTGAGTGGAGTGGCTGCCGGTGATTATGGGCGTCTGTTTCTTCAGGAGCTGCGTCTTCGGGCAGAGGAAAAAGCGTCTGCCCCATAGCTTACTGAATTTGTGACGAAAAGCTTTTGTTTCAAAGTAAAAAACCTGGCCTTCCAAGCCAGGTCAGATTCAGTCGGGTCAACCGTTGCTGTAATTTACCTCTTCATTTTCTTTACTGAACTTTATACCCTTCAGGGTGCAAAGAAAACGAAGCAAAAGAAAGGGCCCACTCCGGAGGTCATCAAGGCCGGGGTCCTCTGGGTCCGGATCTTTACTTCCCCTGTAGCCTTTGAGGTGTTGTTTCAAGGTGAATCCCCTGATTTCGCCAATGCTTTGATTGTCTCCTCTCTCATCTTGAATTTCTGCAATTTGCCGGTAACGGTCATGGGAAATTCACTGACGAACCTGATATAGCGCGGTATCTTGAAATGGGCCAGACTGGTCTGGCAGAAATCCCGGATCTCCTTTTCCGAGCAGTGTTCATCCGGATACAGCTTGATCCAAGCTACGATTTCCTCGCCCCAGTAGTCATCCGGTACCCCAAAAACTGCCGCCTCTGCCACCCGTGGATGGCTGAAAAGGCACTCCTCAATCTCCCTGGGATAAATATTTTCTCCACCCCGGATTATCATGTTTTTGAGCCTGCCGGTTATCTGTACATAGCCGTTTTCATCCATGCTGCCCAGATCACCGGAATGAAGCCAGCCATCATCATCAATGGTTTTGGCAGTGGCCTCCTCATTGCGGTAATAGCCCTGCATGATATGGTAGCCTCGAAAACAGATCTCACCTGTCCGGCCAATCTCCACCACCATTCCGTCGGCCACATCGACAATTTTCACCTCCTGGTGGGGGAGGTTACGGCCCACCGTGGAAATGCGGTGTTCAAAACTGTCATCCCGGCTGGTTAGATGGGTCAGAGGGGATGCCTCAGTTTCGCCGTAACCGATAAGGATTTCGGCGCAGTGCATTTCCTGTATGACCCGTTTCATCAGCAGCGGCGGACAGGGGGCACCGGCCATGATACCGGTACGCAGACTGCTGGTATCAAAGTGTGTAAATTCAGGGTGGTCAAGCATAGCAATGAACATGGTGGGCACACCATGCACACCAGTGCACCGCTCTTTTTCAATAGCCTGTAAAATCAACAAGGGATCAAAATGAGGACAGGGGATGACCAGGCAGGCACCGCAGGAGAAACAGAGGAGGTTGGACAGCACCGTGCCGAAGCAGTGGTAAAAAGGGACCGATACGCAGAGGCGATCCTTGTGGCTGAAATGCATGGCCTGGGCGGAAAAGTAGGCGTTATTGAGAATATTGTGATGGGTGAGCACCACTGCCTTTGGTGCTCCGGTGGTGCCGGAGGTGAACTGGATGTTTGCCGGTGCGTAAGGGTCAATCTCGGCTGTCAGTGACTCAAGCGTCTGCTGCTTAACACTATCGGCCCTGGCCAGAACCTGCTGCCACAGGGTAAATCCCGGAGCCGGACTGCGGGTGGATGAAGGGTCGGCAGGATCATAGAGTACCACCTGTTTGAGACTAGGGAACTCCCTGCTTTCCAGGCGCTCGCCTGCCACAGCTTCACGTAACTCTGGAATCAGCTCCAGCAGCATTGTCACATAGTTGCTGCTGCGAAAAGAGGGAATAACAAAGAGCAGCTGCACTTCGGCAAGGTTCAGACTATAGACAAGCTCTTTTGGCCGGTAGGCCGGGTTGATGTTGACCAGCACTGCCCCGATACGGGCACAACCCATCTGCACCAGCAGCCACTCAAGGTTGTTGGTTGACCAGATACCGATATTGTCACCCTTCCCGGCCCCCAGGGCCAAAAGTCCTTTGGCCAGCAGATCAATCTCCCGGGAAAAGTCCGTGTAGCTCAATCGTCTTTGCTGGGGAAGGGCAACAACCGCTGGCCGGTCACCAAAGCGCTGGCTGATCAGCTGAAAATGTTCATAAAGAGTAGAGGTGAGAAGCGGGACATCGCCACCCGTCTGATAGTAGCTTTTTTGGGTCACCACTGTTTCCCCATCTTGTATTTTCTGCCAGTGGGCAAGTTATTTTAAGGGTACCCTTAAAATAAGGACCAGCGACGGCAACTCATGGCTGTCCTTACCCGGTGTTCCGCCATTGCTACAGCAGCATCTCTGGGCGGTATATCTTTTTGGGCTGCTTCTTCCAGAACCTGTCGGGTGTTGGTGCTGATCTTCTCTGCGATGCTCTGGAAGGCAGAAGTCTGGGATTCTCCCTGATACTCAACGGCTGCGCAGATAACCCCCCCTGCATTGGCAATGAAATCAGGAACAACCAGCACCCCCTGTTTGTGGAGGATGCGTTCAGCCCCTTCGGTAAAGGGTATATTGGCCCCCTGGACAATGAGTTTTGTCCGTAAGCGGTTCACATTGCGCTCATGGACCACATCCGGCCGCGCTGCAGGAATCCAGATGTCACATTCCATGTCAATGATTGCATCGCGATCACCTTTTGCACCGAGTGTTGCGTGGGTGACGCTTTTACCCTGGACCTTGAGATTCATGAGCTCAGTGAGATCAAGCCCCTCGGAGTGATAGACAGAGCCGCATGAATCTGCCGCTCCCACCAGAATGGCTCCCTTTTCCTCAAGGAAACGGGCCGCATGTTTCCCCACCGAGCCAAATCCCTGGACCACAACACGGGCCCCGTCGATCTTGAAATCAACAA
The DNA here is from genome assembly GCA_030671085.1 of Pseudomonadota bacterium. Lineage (GTDB taxonomy): Bacteria > Desulfobacterota > Desulfobulbia > Desulfobulbales > Desulfocapsaceae > Desulfocapsa. Next base: position 14,519 of record DAOVAI010000049.1, read on the forward strand.
AGTCCAGGGCCACATCCACCGCGTGACTCAAGCCAAAACCCGTTGCTCCGATTTCATCAAGGGGAATACCGCCAATCTCTCTGGGCAGCCCAACACTGCGCCCTATTTCATCCTGGGTCCAGGCCATGCACATCTCATCGGTACCCATGTCCGGGCCGGGAATATACTCCATGGCATGCTTAATGGAACAGGCAAAGGCGCGGATGAGCAGCTCCTTTTGCTCCTGGTCCATTTTCGGGTCAGCATAAATGACCGCTTTGCCGCCGCCATGGTGGAGGCCTGCTGCAGCATTTTTCAGGGTCATTGCCCTGGCCAATCTGACAGCCTCAACGGTGCTGACGTCAGGGGCCATGCGTACTCCGCCGATGGCCGGACCGCAGGCAACATTATCGATGACCAGAACAGCCTTCAGGTCGACAGATGGTTCGCAGATATGGATAATTTTCCAGGGGCCAAGATCACATACCAGCTCAAAAAGATTTTCCACCAATCACTCCTTGTCTCTCCCGTCTCACTGAATAAAAAACTCCTCTTATCTCAAGCTTATAAAAGGAAGGTCCAGCCGGTCAAGAGATAAACGTCGTGGTGATGAAAAGAGTGGGGAAACAGCAAAAATGCTCCTTGTCTCCGCAGAAAACATTTTCATTCTCCCCGCAAACTACTGATAATTTCCGGATCCGACTCATCTTCGGCCAGCAAAATATGACAGGTTTCACAGTCCTGGGGAATGATTGATCCGTCTGCTGCCTCAAG
>DAOVAI010000108.1 GCA_030671085.1 Pseudomonadota bacterium
CTGAAGGTAGCACCATTGACGAAATTGATCGCCCGCAGGGGCGGGCTCCTACAAATTGCGATAATTTCAATTTGTTATTCGACAAGTTGTTTTTCTTGGCTGAGTTTCATACGTAATCAATTAAACAAATGGTTCTTAATCTTCAAAATTGAACCAGCCCAGGGTATAACACCAAAGTATCCCGGTGATCAGGTATCAAAACATTCTTGAGGGAAAAATATGGAATACAGAACAGGATCAATCGGTCGTGTGCTGATAATACGATTTGACCATGACGATGACTTTCTTGCTGAATTGAAACAGCTCATTCTGGCAGAGAAGATCAAAAGTGGCTGGTTCCAGATATTAGGCGGTGTAAGGCAGGCAGGAGTGGTCACAGGACCAAAAGAGCCAGTTATGCCGCCTGAACCTGTCTGGCGTGAGGTAAACGAAGCACGTGAGGTACTGGGCACTGGTTCTGTCCATATGGATGGCGAGGAGCCAAGGATTCATCTCCATGCTGCCATGGGCCATCACGGTAATACCCTTACTGCTTGCATTCGTGAAAATACTAAGGTGTATCTCATTCTAGAGATGATCCTGTTTGAACTCCAGGGCATTGACGCCTCCAGACCGTGGTATGAAAAGGGCGGCTTTAACAGGCTGACCTTTGCCTGAACAGATACAAGGGTGCTTTGAAAAATAAGATTTTTCAATCAATATCAAGGCATGTTCAAAATTTTACCGCAGGTATATAGGTAATATTCCGAGGATGAAATTTTGAGCATAACGCAGAGATTGGATGAAAAAGCAATTTTTCAAGGTAGCCATAAGTAGAGGCAGCATTGCAGGAGCTCATTCCTGCGGGCGATCAACTTCAGATGATATATAGAGACAAAAATGGCAGACTTTATCAGTAAATCAGAAAAAAAACGTATATACAAACAGGTAGAAGAACTTGCCAGGGAAGTGGCAACCCTTTCAGACAGAGACTTAAAGACATTTCCTGGTGGACCTGTAATCCATGAAGAGATTATTGCTGCCCGCGGACTCAGGGCCGGGTCGAAAAAACGCCAGATAAAATACCTGGCCAAGCTTATGCGTCAGGGCCCCCTGGAAGAGATGTATCTCTTTGTCACTCAAAGAAAAGGATCAAGCCTGCATGCCAAGAAACAACATCACGCAGCAGAGCGGATACGCGATACCCTGATCAACGAGGCCATGGAGATGCATCAGCAATGCCGTTCCCAACAGATCCCCTTTGAACCGAATTGGAAAAGTGAATACATTGATCATATTTTAGGCGAATATTCCGGCTTGAAGGAAGAGGAACTTCGTATGGTCATTTATCAGTATGTGACCACCCATAACAAATTCCACTACCGAGAACTCTTCAGGGTGATAAAGGCTGCAGTGGAACAGAAAGAAAGAGTGGAAAGGGCAGTGAAGTAGTGACCACAAGGGTCGATTGGAGTTGCACCCAAAGCGGGCATGAATACCCAAAGCGTGCGTGAGCATTTTTAATTTTGAGATGACGAAGAGATTGGGCGGAAAGGCAATTTTTCAAGGTGGCCTCAAATCTATTCACAAACCTTCTCTTGCTGCTCAATGAGGCTTTGGCCAGTGACTTTTTCCACGTCTTGGTAAGAATAGGATGTGGAAAATCGTTGCACTTTGGCCAACAATAATGCTATAGACAATCCTTCTCGAAGCCACAGGGACTCCCTGTGGCTTTTTGGTTTTAAACAATCCTCAGTTTTAAGCTGGTTCAGATAGAAATGAAATTATAATGATAAACGCCATCAATGTCGCCCTCTTTTATGGTAAGAGAGGGGTGCTCCACCAGACGTAACTACTTAGTTTTCCTGCGTTAACTACTCTGGCCTTTTTGGTGCCAACGGCGCTGCTAAGTCCACCTTCCTAACAAGTTATTTTAGAGTGTTCAGCTCGCTCGATGCTGGCCCATTGCCTCATTGCGCGTGGTAAGATCACATAAAGTGTCTTTAAGATATGAAAAGATTTAAATTAATTGAAAAGAAAACTGGCAACATCAAAGACGATATTCTTTCAGGTCTGACTGTTGCCTTAGCCCTTGTCCCTGAAGCGATAGCCTTTGCCTTTATTGCTGGCGTTTCCCCAATAGTAGGGCTTTATGGGGCTTTTATGATGGGATTAGTTACTTCCATAATAGGAGGCCGACCAGGAATGATATCCGGTGCCACAGGTGCCACAGCCATTGTCATGGTTTCCCTTGTGAAAATAGGCACGGAGATGGGTGGCGAAGGAGCAGGGTTACAGTATCTTTTTGCTACTCTTTTGCTGGCCGGACTGTTTCAGATATTAGCCGGAGTTTTTCGCTTTGGAAAATTTGTTCGTTTAATACCGCATCCGGTTATGATGGGTTTTGTTAATGGTTTGGCAATTGTGATTTTTCTAGCTCAACTGGGAATGTTCAAGGTTGATGGTTTATGGATGCAAGGATCTCAATTATATACCATGATAGGCCTCGTCGCCCTGACAATGGCTATCTTGTATGTTTTTCCTAGAATCACCACAAAAATACCGGCTGCTCTCGTTGCTATAATATCAATAGCCTTACTCGTTATATTCACGGGAATCGATACTGCAACGGTATTGTCATTTGTGCAGGCCAGTGGCGGAAGTGGCATTCAGGCCGGACTCCCGGTCTTTAATGTTCCCGTCATTCCGTTTAGTTTTGAAACCCTGTATTTTATCGCCCCTTATGCCGTGATCATTGCTGCAATTGGCTTAATCGAATCATTGATGACCTTAAATCTTATTGATGGATTGACCAATACTCACGGCAATGCCAACAAAGAAAGCATCGCCCAGGGAACAGCAAATATTGTTAACGGGTTTATGGGGGGAATGGGGGGCTGTGCAATGATCGGTCAAAGTATTATTAATATTAAATCAGGAGGCCGTGGTCGTTTGTCAGGAATTGTTGCGGCTGTATCCCTGCTCATATTCATTCTGTTTGGATCTACATACATTGAGATGATCCCCATTGCAGCGCTTGTCGGGCTCATGTTCATGGTGGTTGTTGGAACATTTGCCTGGAGTACCTTTAGTGTTATCGACAAAATCCCCTTGGCAGATGCCTTGGTGATTCTACTGGTTACGGTTTTAACCGTTATGTTTGATTTGGCGGTAGCCGTTATTGCTGGAGTAATTGTTTCGGCGCTTGTTTTTGCCTGGGAGAATGCACTGCGCATTAGGGCCAGAAAACATATTGATGAGAATGGAGTAAAACATTACGAGATATTCGGCCCTCTCTTCTTTGGTTCCGTGCAACTATTCACCAGTAAGTTTGATGTGGAAAATGATCCTGACGAAATAATTATCGATTTCAAGGAATCAAGAGTTGCCGACCACTCCGGCATTGAAGCCATAAATAGCCTTGCCAAGAAATATGAGCAATCAGGAAAGAAAATTTGTCTCTTTCACCTCAGTCCAGATTGTCGAAAATTGATCCATAAAGCTGAAAAACTCATCCGTGTTGATATTATCGAAGATCCCGAATACACGGTGGTTGTTCAAGGTTTTGAAGATTATAGTGTTTAAGGGTTAGCAACCAAACTCAGCCCTGGTATTCAGACTGAGTTTGGTTGGAGTGTTTTTAGCTGCGAAAAGTGTTTTCAAGAGGTGAACAATTCTTTGTTGCCTAACACCAACAATCTCCGGATACCTGGCAGCTCTCGGTTTCGGTAGGAGCCCACCCCTGTGGGCGATTGTTGGCCTGTGACGCAATGTCGACTTTTATCACCCAAACTACGGGTATAAACGCCCTGAGGGCAGGGCTCCTACAGGACATCAGCCATTACCACCACTTTTAGAAAGCCAATAAAAAAAAACAAATCATGGCCGAACTGCGCGAACCCGACCGTCTCTAGTTTTCTTAAAAGTCCTTACAATACTACAGGCTTCCCCTGCATCCCATTCCCCGGCGATAATTTCTTCATTTTCCAGCTGGACCCAGATTGGGCCACCCATCTTCATCCCAAGTTTTTTGGCATCGGATTTACCAAAATCCAGGGAAAAGAAAAGATTGTGCGATTCGGCTTTTGTCGGCATTCGCCAGTCTGTATAGCCTCCAAGATCAAGGTCGTTAACATATTCTTTTGCCGCAGGGGCAGTTGAAAAAAGCCGAGACCTATCCTGTTGCCACATAAGTCCAAATTTCTCTGACAGAACAATTCCTCCCTCAACATTTGATAATATATCACGTGAGGATACATTTGAATTGTCAGCACAGGAAGCAAGGAGAAAAGGAAGAAAAAGGATAAGGAGGAGTTTTTTCATAAGAGGGCTCAATCTTGTAAAGGGAGAGAATACTATTTTCATTCTTGATAATGCTACATTGTGGCATTATATGTTATATTGTAGTTACCTTGTAAGGAGAGTCAATATTGATTTGTTTTGTTGGTCATACAAAACAGGAACAGAACAGCCACAGAACCGGAGAGAAAAATGGTTACACCAGAAATAAACACACTAGCAGACTTACCCATTCCCTCTCTGTTGGTGGATGATCTTGTGGAGCAGGCTCAGAAAGCTGCTGCAATACAGACAACCGAGTATGCGCTTGGGGAACGTGCCGCCTTGACCAGTCAGATAAAGTCATTATTGCAAGAACAGAATGCGGTGCTCGTGGCCCATTATTATACGGCTCCTGAGCTCCAGCAACTCGCGGAGGAGACAGGCGGCCTTGTTGCCGACTCTCTGGAAATGGCCCGCTTCGGCAACGAACATCCGGCAACTACTCTTGTGGTGGCAGGAGTTCGCTTCATGGGCGAGACTGCCAAGATTTTAAACCCGGAGAAACGAGTTTTGATGCCGGATGCCGAGGCCACTTGTTCCCTGGATCTGGAATGTCCCGTGGATATTTTCTCAGAGTTTTGCGATGCCCACCCCGATTACACCGTTGTTGTCTATGCCAACACCAGCGCCGCTGTCAAAGCCAGAGCGGATTGGGTGGTTACTTCCGGTATTGCTCTACCGATTGTCCAGCATCTTGCCAAGCAGGGAAAGAAAATTCTCTGGGCCCCGGATAAACACCTCGGTGCTTATGTCCAGAGTGTTTCAGGTGTCCAGATGTTGATCTGGCCAGGAAGCTGTGTTGTTCATGAACAGTTCAAGGCCGACGCTATGAAAGCGCTCAAAGGACAACATCCTCATGCCGCTGTACTGGTTCATCCGGAATCACCGGCCGAGGTCATTGAAATCGCGGATGTCGTGGGTTCAACAACGGCTCTTATTCAAGCCGTCACGGATCTTGATGCCAAAGAGTTCATCGTGGCAACAGAGCCAGGCATCTTTTATAAAATGAAACAGGCTGCGCCGGATAAAGTTTTTCTGGAAGCACCCACCGGTGGTATCGGCGGCAGCTGTGAAAGCTGTATACGCTGCCCCTGGATGGCGATGAATGGTTTGCGTAACCTGGCAAGGACCCTGGAAACAGGAAACGATGAAATCACAGTTGAAGAAACTATTCGCAAAAAAGCACTGATTCCCCTGCAGCGAATGATGGATTTTGCCAGGGAGTATAAGATCTCCATGAAAGGGAAGGGTACTGCCTGATATTTGAGGGTGCCCTCAGGAGGCTGCAATGATTTTTTTCATTATGGGTGGTACCGGTTTCATCGGTGGGCCTCTGATCAGACAGATTATCAGGGCCGGACATGAAGTTGTTGTTCTGACCCGGAATGCTGCCCTTGTTGAATCCCTGCCGCCTCAAGTCACCCCAGTAGTTGACGATCCGTTAAGACCAGGGAAGTGGCAGGAAATCGCTGGCCGGACTGATGTCATTATCAACCTTGTAGGCAGTTCGGTAATGACCCGGTGGACAAAAAGTGCTCGAAAAGAAATTTTAGAAAGCCGCATCCTTGCAACCCGCATGGCCGTTGAGGCGATCCCCACCAGCAGGGCAAAACAGATGACTTTGATCAACGCCAATGCGGTGGGATACTATGGGGACTCTGTCAGCACCTTCATCACTGAAAAAGCACCTTCGGGAAACGGGTTTCTGGCTGAGGTTGCTCGGAGGTGGCAGCAGGAAGCTGAGGTCGCATCTGAAAGGGGCGTACGAGTAATCATCCCTCGATTCGGGGCAGTGCTTGGCAGGGGAGGAGGAGCGCTGGCCAAGATGCTTCCACCTTTTCGTCTTGGTATTGGCGGGAAATTGGGCAATGGCAGACAATGGTTTTCCTGGATCCATATGCATGATCTTGTCAAAGCGCTCCTTTTTGTCGCAGAAAAGAATACAGTTGCCGGGGTCGTCAATATGTGCTCGCCCGAACCGGTAACAAACCTGAAATTTACCCGAACCCTGTCAACGTTACTCAAAAGACCAGCCATACTGCCGGTTCCCGGAATCATTCTAAAGCTCGCCATCGGCGGTTCAGCGGAGATTGTTTTAAAGGGGCAGCGAGTTTTTCCGGAAATTTTAAAGAGTGCAGGGTTTGTTTTTGATTTTCCGACGCTTGAGACTGCACTGAGAGACCTTATAGGAGATGCCGGTTCTTCATCGGCCAAGCACCTAGGCTGGAGCTGTAAAGGGGGTGGGTGAAAATATGCTGATGCCATGACTCCTGGCCTTAACCATGGAGCGACCCTTAAAGTGGATATTAAAAACGGTCGCTTTGTATTTTTTATCTGATTACGTATGAAACTCAGCTAAGAAAATAATTAATGACTAATAGTCTGAAATTATTCTGAGTTGTAGGAGCCCGCCCCTGAGGGCGATTAATGATAGCAAAGGTACACCCTTCAGGATCGCCCGCAGGGGCAGGCTCCTACGCAAAACCTAATTGTGTGACTGAGTTTCATACGTAATCAGAATTTTTAATGCACCGGTACAATGGTGAGCCTTTCTCTCAAAATTGAACAAGGAGGAACACATGAATACCTTATCCCGAACACCCCATCTTAAACTTCAGGAGATGTGTGACTGTTACCTGGAGACCGATTTTTCCAAGCAATTAAAAGCCATGGTGTCATCCAAAAGTACGGATTTCATGGAAGACGGTTTCAAGTACCTGGCCCTTGTCCTTCTTGAGGCAATCACGGAAAAGGCAAGCGCGCTCGTATTAACGAAGCAGAATAATAGCATAAAGGTAACGCTAAAGGGCCCTGATCCGCAAATAGAACTTCCCTCTCCATCACCGGAGATCATGAATACTATCACCACAATTATACGTGAGATCCTTCACCTTGAAGAGGATAAGGGGAAAAGCCCTCTCACCCTGGGCCTGAAAAACAGCCGGCTTGATCTTTTAGTCAGGGTCAAGAAGGACAACGAGGAAGAGAGTCTTGCAATAGAGTTTCCGGAACTGGAAACGAAGACCTTTGTGGCGAGGAAGCCTGTGATGCCCGCTAAAGGAAAAACGGAAGAGGGACTAACCCATTGGAAATGCGGTAAGTGCAATTTTACTTTCACCGCACAGAGTCTCCCAGAAAAATGTCCTGTATGCGATGAGAAATGCGATTTTCTTAATATTACCTGTTACACGCCTGAGTGTGGCGGCTCTGGTAATATTGACCCAAGGCTACGGTGAGAAATCCTGCTTAGGATCTCATGTAGTTATAGCGCCAAAATGACGGCAAGGGCGGCTGACCTCGTCATGCCCGAATGTAGTTATTGGGCATCCAGAAAGCCCCTTATTCGTGACAATATTCTGTTGCAGTATCAATTTATTACTAGATAATACTTAATGGATAACATTAAGTACCTAAGGTCGGCAACTAAACAATTAAGTCTCCAGGGCTGCCGACTTTTCTAGGTAATAATCGTAGTCGCCGCCATACAGACGCATCTCACCGTGGTCGATTTCCATGACATGGTCCACCAGGGATCGCAGGAAATGGCGATCATGACTCACCAGGATTACAGTGCCGGCAAATTTCTTGAGTGCCTCAAGCAGGATCTCGCGGGACTGCATGTCCAGATGGTTGGTGGGCTCATCCAGGATGAGGAAGTTGAGGGGGCGGGCCAGGAGTGTGGCCAGAACCACACGGCTTTTTTCACCGCCCGAGAGCTGGAAGATACGCTTGTCCGCATCATCGCCCTGGAAGAGAAAGGCAGCGCACAGGTTACGGACCATGCCGATATGGGCCTGGGGCATGGACTCCTGCACCGTGTCAAATACTGTTCTGTTTCCATCAAGGACGTCCATGGAGTGTTGGCTGAAATAGCCAACTGCCACGTTGGCCCCCAGGGTGACGCTGCCGCTGGTAGGTTCGGTTTTGCCGGACAGGACTTTCAGAAAAGTGGATTTACCTGCGCCGTTCACCCCGACCACAGCGATCTTTTCCTGGCGCCGGATCATACCGGAAACCCCGCTGAACACCTCTTTTTTGCTGTCATCCTCAAGAATCCAGGTCTTGGCAAGCCCTTCCATGGCCACCACATCGTCACCGCTGCGAGGTGGTTCGGCAAACTCAAAGCGCATGATCCTCTGCTCCGGAGGTAACTCGATGCGTTCGATCTTTTCCAGCTTTTTGATGCGCGACTGCACCTGGGCCGCAT
>DAOVAI010000083.1 GCA_030671085.1 Pseudomonadota bacterium
TCCCTATTCTCACCACCACGAATCCAGGAATTTTGAATGAACACAGCACTCAAACTGAAAATCAGCGCGCTCTTCTTTCTCATCATCCTCTCGATTGTCACTATCATTCCTTCCTTTTACGCCTCGACACCTGACTGGTGGAAAAAGTACATGGCCCCTGAGGGCTTACGCCTGGGTCTTGATCTGCAGGGTGGCATGCACCTGGTCCTGCAAGTCAATCTGGACAAGGCCGAGGAAGACTCCCTTGAACTCGCTGCCACAGAACTGAAAGACAGTCTCCAGGAGCAGTCCATCAGCGCGGTACGCACAAAATCGGCCCCGGGAAGCATCATTTTCACCCTCCCCAACTCCAGTGCGGTGGATACAGTCAACAGGGTGGTGAAAGACAGTTTTCCCAATATCAATGTAAAGGTGGATGCCAAGGAAGGATCGTTTCCCAAGATTACTATCACCCTCCAGGACTCGGAAATCGATTTTATCCGTACCCATGCAGTGGAGCAGTCTCTTGAAATCATCCGTAATCGTATTGATCAGTTCGGTGTAGCAGAACCGGTGATCATTCGCCAGGGAGAGGCAGAGATAGTGGTCCAGTTGCCCGGCGTCAAGGATCCCAAGCGTGCCCTCAAACTTCTGGGTGAAACGGCCCAGCTCGAGTTCAAGCGGGTGGCTGATGCAGCAGGACTCAACATTGGCCTGCTTGCCGAAGAGATTCGAGTAGCCGGGCAGTGGGATGGCAAGTGGAGCAGCGCTGAAGAAGTAGAAAAGCTGAACTGGGCCCTGCAGAACCGCTTGCCTAAAGACACCAGGATCTATATCGAGAAAGATACGGACAGCCAGACCGGCAAAGAGATCATTCGCCCCATTCTCCTGGAAGAAAAGATCCTGATGACCGGAGAAATGGTGAAAAATGCCCAGGTGCGCATCTCCAATCAGTTTAATGAACCCTATGTCTCCATCGATTTTACTTCCAAGGGTGGAAAGGTCTTTGCCAAACTCACTGAAGCCAATGTGGGCAAACGAATGGCCATAGTCCTGGACAATATAGTGCGCTCAGCCCCGGTAATTCGGGAAAAAATCCTAGGCGGTTCTGCCCAGATATCAGGCAGTTTCACCCATGAAGATGCTGCCGATCTGGCTATTGTGCTGCGTGTCGGAGCCCTTCCCGCACCAGTGGATATCATTCAGAACATGACGGTCGGAGCCAGCCTCGGACAGGATTCCATCAACAAGGGAATGACTGCCGGAGTATTCGGTGCTATCCTGATCCTCGGCTTTATGGTCATCTACTATCGCCTCTCCGGCATCATTGCCAACAGCGCTCTGATCCTCAACATCCTCTTTCTCTTCACCGGTCTTGCCATCCTCAATGCCACCCTGACCCTGCCGGGTATTGCCGGTATCATCCTCTCCATTGGTATGGCCGTGGATGCCAACGTCCTTATCTTTGAACGGATGCGCGAGGAGTACGACCTGGGGAAATCGGTAAAATCAAGTGTTGATGGAGGATTTGCCAAGGCCTTCTTGACCATTGTCGATTCCCAGGTCACAACGCTCATCACGGCCATGGCCCTTTTCATATTTGGTACCGGGCCCATCAAAGGCTTTGCGATTACCCTCTCTTTAGGTATTATCTTCAACCTCTTTACCGCTCTTTTCTGTTCGCGGCTCATCTTCGATACCCTCTACTCGGCCCGTTCTCTGAAAAAGCTGACCTTCATGCAGTTTGTCAAGAAGCCGAATCTGAACTTTATGCGGTTAAAGAATATTACCTTTGCCGTCTCCGGCGTCCTGGTGACTGTGGGTCTCATCGCCTTTGTCCAGATTGCCCGGGGTAAAGCCAACATGGGTGTTGATTTTACCGGCGGCTCCCTGCTCCAGTATCAGGCAAGCAAGGATTTCACCATGGACGAGGTGCGCAAGGCCTTTGCCAAAAACGATATGAAGGATATTAATCTTCAGGAGGTGGAAGGAGAACACCGGCTGATCGTCAAGATCAAGCGATCGGAACAGGTCGTCGGTAATCTCAGTGAAGAGATCACCGAACTCCTGGAGGCGGAACTGCTGGACAAACAGTTTATCCTGGAAAGTCAGTCGGAAATCGGCTCATCGGTCAGTGCCGTATTGAGGAATAAGGCCATCCAGGCCATCTTTATCTCTCTGTTAGGTGTTATTGTCTACCTGGCCATGCGCTTTGATATCCGTTTCGGCCTCGCTGCTGCCATTGCCACCTTTCACGATGTCATCGTGGTCCTGGGTATCTGCTGGCTCCTCAACGTGGAAATCACCCTCCTCATTGTGACTGCCCTCCTCACCCTGGCCGGCTACTCCCTGAACGACTCGGTGGTTGTCTTTGACAGGATTCGGGAGAATATGCAGAAATCAGAAACCCACTCCCTGCTCCAGCAGATCAATAGAAGTATCAACGAGGTCATGAGCCGCACAGTTGTCACCTCTCTGACCACAGCCATGGTGCTTCTCTCCCTTTTCTTTCTCGGCGGTTCAGTAATCCATGACTTCTCTCTGGCCCTGCTCCTTGGTGTCCTGGTGGGAACCTACTCTTCCATCTTTATTGCCAGCCCGGTTCTGACTCTGTGGCCTGGCAAAAAGGGTTGAGTCCATGGACCAGGTTCAGCTCCCGAAAAATGTCACCCGGATCCAGGAAGATGAGGAATTCTCCTTTTCCTGTCATCCGGGCGTGGACTGTTTCACCGACTGTTGCCGGCAGCTTGAATTGGCCTTGACGCCTTACGATGTATTACGTTTAAAACAGGAGACGGGTCTCCACTCCAATACCTTTCTTGAGCGTTATGTGATCCAGGAGCAGGAGGCAGATGAAGCCTTTCCCCGCTTCTATCTCACCATGGTTGATGACGGCCGGGCCTCCTGCGTCTTTGTTTCGGACCAGGGCTGTACCGTGTACCAGGGAAGACCCGGTGCCTGCCGCGCCTACCCCATAGGCCGGGCCGCTATACGGCAGGATGACAACTCCATGCAGCAATTCTTTGTTCTCGTGAAAGAGACACACTGCCACGGATTCCTGGAAAAGGAGGCGCAGACACCAATCAAATACAGCCAGGATCAGGGCTTGATAAGATACAACGAATTGAATGACCGAGTGGCCTCACTACTGCAGCATGAAAAGATACGTGGTGGCATGCAGCTGACTGACAGACAGAAACAGTTCTTTGTTCTGGCACTCTACAACCTCGACAGCTTCCGCGAACAACTCGAGGCGAATGAACTGCCGAACCAGGAGCAGTATCTTTCTCACAAAGAGTCCTATACAGATGATGAACAGCTGCTCCTCTTTGCAGTGGAATGGTTACAGAGGGTACTTTTTCAACAATGAAACTTAAGGTTATCATATTTGACTGTGACGGAGTCATGTTTGACTCCAAGTCCGCCAATCAGACGTATTACAATCAGTTGCTCCAGCACTTTAACTACCCTCCCATGGACCTGGAAGAACTGGAGTTTGTCCATATCCACAATGTGATGGACTCAACCCGGCACATCTTTCGTCACTATCCCGATCAGGATCTGCAGGCAGTTGACCACTACCGAAAAAAGACAGGCTATGCTCCCTTCCTCAAATACATGAACATGGAAGCGGATCTCATAGAATTTCTCGACACCTGCAGCCCGCGCTATCAGCTGGCAATCTCCACCAACCGCACCAACACCATGGAGCCGATCCTGGATATCTTCCACCTCCGCGACTACTTCACCAAGGTAATGACAGCGGAAAATGCCAGGCGCCCCAAACCTGCGCCGGATGCCTTGCTGGAGATTCTCGCCCATTGCGACTGTCAGGCCGAAGAGGCAATCTATATCGGCGATTCCATCATCGACCGTCGCCACTCCGAGGCCTGCGATATGCGGCTCATCGCCTTTAAGAATGCAGATCTTTCGGCAGAATATCATGTCAACAGCTTCATGGAAATTCTGACTCTGCCTCCATTCCTCAACTCCATTGACTGAGGTTATTCCCTTTCCCTGAACTCGTCGACTTAGTGATCAGCCATGAATAAGACCATCAATCAACTTGAAGCCGTCCTCCAGGAAATAACCGATTACTTTGCCGGCATCCCTCAAATCAGCGTCTCCCCCGGAGAGGGAAGACCTCCAGAGCAGTATACTGTTACCTATCAGATAAAGGGGATGTGCAAGGAAGAAGACGGCGAGGTCTATCCCTGCGACAATCACGTGGTTTCCCTGTGGCTTCCCTTTGCTTTTCCTCAATTTCCTCCTAACTGTCGTCCGGAAAGCCCCACCTTTCATCCTGACTTTGATTCTTCTGCAATATGTATCGGTGACTTTTGGGAAGCTGACCAATCCATTATCAAGCTTATCCTCCATATCGGTCATATGATATCCGGTGAAAACTACTCGGTCATCAATCCCTTCAATGAAGAAGCGGTAGAATGGTATCAGGAGAACAGCGACCGTCTCCCCTTTGACACCGGAAAATTCGACCAGACTTCCGCCCCCGCGTCTCCAGCACTATCGGAAACGACAGAGGAGGAAGCTGAAGAGGAAGAGAGAGAGATCCTGGATGATGATTTTGGAGAGGTTCTTTCTCTTGCCAGGGAGGAAGAGCCCCCTTCCCATCCAGCAGTCATTGATACTGACCTCCTGCGTCTCATGGCCCGGGAAAGACGTTTTCAGGCTCTTTCACAGGAACTCCAAGCCACCCACACCCATTTCAATGGGCGTGAGGAGCTGGAAGAACAGACACACAAGGCTATGGACACAGCCACAGCCCTCTACCGCGAGGCGGATGACCTGGAACATCAGGGAGAGCCGAAAAAGGCCATGGAACAGTACCGGGCCGTTGGCGAACTGGTCTCCGACTACCCCCTTCTCCAGGAAGCAAAAGAGAGGGTTCAGCAGTCCATCAATCTCTCAGGTGACCAGGGAACAGAAGAGACAGAGGATGAAGAAAATGAGCCATTATCTTCTGAACCGACTTCGTCTCCTGAGGAAAAAAGGACCTTTTACGAAGAAGAAAAAAAGGCAGCACCAGGAAGCAGGTGGTTACTGTATGCCATAGGAGGCGGAAGTGTGGCCCTTCTGGCGACCATTGCTCTTGCCTATTTCTCCCTCGGTTCAGACTTGGAAAAAGCAGAACACACTTTTGCAGAATGCCGATCCCTGCTGGACGCAAAAAAATTTAAAGGTGCAGAACAGAAATGTGAAGAGGCATTAAACCTCCTTGCAAATGTACGACTCATCAAGAAAGATGAAAAGAAACAACTCAAACAGAAAATCCGTACCCTCCTTGAATCTGAGACGCTTCAACAGGGACGGGCAGGGAATACGCTTCTGGATGGAAAATTTGTCTCTCAATCAACAAAAAAATTAATACTGGCATTCAATGAGGCAAAAACCACAGGAGATACCTCTTTCCAACAGAACATCTGGCAGGAAGCGATCGCTGGCTACGAAACGGCACTGGAAGCGGCGGCAAAGACATCAGCCATTGACCCAACCCTGCTTGTCGAGGTACGCAAGCAGCTGACGCAGGCCCGTTTCAACGCCAGAATGCAGGCCGGAGAAAAATCTTTATCCATCTCTGACTGGAACGGCGCCGCAGCACATTTTGCTAAGGCATTACAACTTGCCAAAGCAAACCCCGATGTCTCCCAGGAAGACATTGCTCAGCTGGAACTCCTCTCAAACCAGGCAAAGTTCAACAGCCTGCAGAATCAAGGTCGTGACTCCTTCAACAATAAAGATTGGCTATCAGCCCTGGAGAGCTATCAACACGCCCTGGAAATGGTAACAAAAATGGATCTTTCTGAATCAGATACCATTTCCACTCTGCATGCAAATATTGCCCGAACTAAAATTTACATGACCGTGGAAAAAGGAAAAGAGGCCTTTGCTGCTGCGCGTTGGGATGATGCCATCACCCAGTATGGACAGGCCACTCTCCTCCTTGAAGAGAACAATAAGCTGCTCAGTCAGATGAACACCGCAGAGAGCCTTGAAAAACTCTCCCGGATTATGCTTCATGCCTCGATCATCCGCGACAAACAGGATGTAGCCAAGTATCTCAAGGAGGAAGAATATGGACCTGCACTTGCAAAACTGCAGGACATAAAAAACGCTATCACTGTCAGCCAGTTTGCAGAACAATCTGAATTTCAGGTTATACTGCAGGAAATTTCCAGTCAAATGAAGGATGCAGACAAGCAGCTGCTGATCATCGAGAAAAAAACATACCTCAATGATAATTTTGAAACACTGTTCCTTAAACACTACCCCGCAGCAGCTCGTTCCGTACTCAGTTCACCCAACGTCGAGTATTTGAAGAAAATCGAGAACAAACTTCTGTTCAGAATGCAGTGTACTGAGCAGAGTGGAGGAAGACCGCTCCGCCTGCAGATGGATTACCTCTATTCTCCAGCAAGTGGGCAGTGGCAGTTCTACAGCGAGGCAGAATAAGGTGTTCGGGTGCAGACTGCACCTGAATTAATGATGGTGGTGATGGTGATGACCGCCTTCAACATCCTTATTTGCGCCACCTGCAGCTGCCAGAGCCCTTTCCAGATGTTTTCCAACACTCTCCATGGCAATGAGCGCAGCAGCGAGATGCGAGCTGACCTCCTCTGCTGCTTCACTCTCTGCTGCCAGGGCAGCCCATTGCCGACACTCTTCAGCATGGCCGCTGTTATGCTCAATCCAGTGCGGAAGCAATACCTGTAGTTTTTCTAAGTGGTTCATTTATTCCTCTCCTCTCTCTTCTTCTCATGCATCGACATTCTCTTCTTGTCGATGCGAAAAACAAGACTAGCGGGTGCCTTGAAAAAATTGGATTTTCAAGACAGCCTGGCCTCAATTATGGTGCGGAAGTTTCAGTTACAGCTCCCAAAAAGACCTTCCCTCCAAGAAAGTCGATGGACTGCACCTGCACTCCCGGCACAAATTTAGGTTCCTCAAAAAAAGTACTGACCTCAACCCCGCCCTTCTGCACTTCCAGCCTGGTAACGCTTTCCATCACCAGTTCTTCCTTTTCATTTTCAACCACAAGCACACTCATCTGACACATATTTCTTTCCTCATACTAAAAAGCGAAATTCACCTTTACCTAACAAATCATGGAGATGCAGAATACCGATCAACTCTGCATTCTCACCAACAATGGGCAAAATCGTTATTTCATGCTGCTGCATGATGCTCAGGGCATCCACCGCCTGTACGCTACCCTGAATGGTGATGGGGTCGCCAGTCATCATCTCATCAACCTTGGCAGTAGACAAGTCCCTTTTTTCCACCATCGCGCGTCTGACATCACCATCAGTAACAATCCCCCTGACCTTACGCCCTTCATCGGTAATGAGCACAGCGCCCAGGTTTTCCCTGTTGAGTACTGCCACTGCCGAGGCGGCCGGGGTCCCCATCTGTACTGATGGGATAGCATCACCCTGTAACATCACCTCGCTGACATTGACTTTCAGCCGTTCACCAAGACTACCGCCTGGATGATTCTCACGGAAATCAGCGGCCCTGAACTGTTTTCGCCTGAGAAGCACCACGGCAAGGGCATCCCCCATGGCGAGCGTCGCAGTGGTACTGGCAGTGGGAGCAAGGCCAAGGGGACAGGCCTCCTTGGGCACATGAATATCAAGGACAATATCGCTGGATCTGGCCAGAGTTGATTCCCGCCCTCCGGTCATGGCAATGATGGTTGTGCCCCTCTTTTTCAGACTCACCAGGAGCCCGTTGAGCTCGGTTGTCTCACCGGAATAGGAGATGGCAACGACCACATCAGAGGGAGCAACCATCCCCAGATCACCATGCATAGCCTCCACCGGATGGAGGAAAAAAGATGGGGTTCCTGTGGAATTAAGAGTCGCAGATATCTTCTGCCCAATAATCCCGGACTTTCCAATACCGGTTACAACCAGCCTGCTGGGACAGGAAAATATGGCCTCCACCGCCTGGTTGAATTCCTCTCCGATACGTTCTCGGACTGCAGCCAGACCTTGCTCTTCAATGGCCAATACCTCTTGAGCTTCTTCTATGGACATATCCCACTCCTTACGGATGCACCTGCCAGGGCGTCAAACCATTTTGACAACAACTCGGCCCTTCACCTTTGCCGCCAGCATTTCTCCGATCTTTTTATCAAGTTCGTCTAAGGTAATCACTGTTGCGAGATCGGCAAGTTGATCCAGGGCCCATTCACCTGCCATCTTTTTCCAGAGCTCTGTTCGCACAGGAACCGGGCACTTGGCAGAGTCTATACCTGTCAAGCTTACAGCCCGCAGAATAAAAGGATACACAGTCAGCTGAAGGTCTGCAGACGCTGCATTGCCGCAACAGGTCACAGTGGAACCGTAACAACTTCCTTTGATCACAGTCTCCAGATATTTTCCCCCGACTGTATCCACTGCTCCAGCCCATTTTTCCTTGAGCAGCAGCTTGTTATTCTCCTGGACAAACTCCTCTCTGTTCAGGATTTCACTGGCACCAAGACCCAGCAAAAATTTCCCTGCGTCCTTACCCGTCACAGCCGTCACCTCAAATCCAAGCTTTGCCAGAATAGCTACTGCCACCGAACCCACTCCGCCGGATGCTCCGGTCACCAGAATTTTTCCTTTTTGGGGCAAGGCTCCATTTTCAAGGAGTTTGGCAACACACTGAGCAGCAGTGAAACCGGCTGTTCCCCAGCTCATACACTCTTCAAATCTCATCTCTTCAGGCAGGGGGACCAGCCACTCTTTGGGAGCAGTGAGGTACTCAGCAAATCCACCACCATGGTTCATTCCCAGATCAAAACCTGAGGCAATAACCCTATCTCCAGGACGAAATGACGCACTGGGTGAGCTTACCACCACCCCGACTGCGTCAATACCGGGCACATGCGGATATCGCCTGGTCACACCACGGTTCCCTGAGGCAGAGAGTGCATCCTTGTAATTCAAGGATGAATAATGCACCTTAATCAACACCTCATCATCGGGAAGATCTGCCAGGGTCAGCGCTTTTATCTCGCGGACAAAGTCACCATTTTCCAGCTCCCTTGCCACCAGCGCTCTGTAGGTTGTTCCCTCTTTTTCCATATGCTCATTACCCTCTCTGGACAAGCTCTGCAAAAGGCATGACTCTGACATTGGACAAATTGGTGCTAATTGCCCTTTTTCCTTGACAACAACGGCCAATCAGCGTCATATTTAAAAGTTGTTTTTTATATTTACGCATTGTTAATATGGATCCTATCATATTCCCTAAATACTTTCACAGCAACGAAGCAGATGAAGAGTTTTTACTTATCCATCTTAAATTTTAAGTTTTTACGAACTTGTCAAAAGTTAGCAATAAAATCTCAGCGGAGACCTTTTCATGTCAAATCACCTTTTCACCTCTGAATCTGTTTCAGAGGGCCATCCTGATAAAGTAGCCGATCAGATCTCGGATGCTATACTTGATTCCATCCTCAAACAGGATCCGGCCGGACGTGTTGCCTGTGAAACCATGGTTACCACAGGTATGGCAATTATCGCCGGTGAAATAACCACCAATGCCTATGTAGACATGCCCGATGTTGTTCGTCAAACCATTCGTTCCATCGGCTACAACTCATCTGAAATGGGTTTTGACTGGCAATCCTGTGCAGTGCTCACCTCCATTGACAAACAGTCCACTGATATCGCCATGGGTGTTGACGAGGGGAGTGGAATGGATCTGGACCAAGGTGCCGGAGATCAGGGACTGATGTTTGGCTATGCCTGTGATGAAACACGGGTTCTCATGCCCATGCCCATTACCTATGCCCATCGACTGACAAAATGTCAGGCCGATGTTCGCAAGGCTGGCACACTCCCCTGGCTCCGCCCAGACGCCAAAAGCCAGGTCACCATCGAATATGTAGACAACAAACCCAAACGGATTGAAGCGGTTGTGCTCTCCACCCAGCATGATGAGTCTGTTTCCCATGATGATCTCCAAGAAGGGGTCATGGAACTGATCGTCAAACCCACGCTCCCTGCTGACATGGTCGATGAAAACACCAAGTATTTCATCAATCCCACCGGCCGATTCGTTATTGGCGGCCCAGTTGGAGATTGCGGAGTGACCGGGAGAAAAATTATCGTCGACACCTATGGAGGTAAAGGATCCCATGGCGGCGGCGCCTTTTCCGGTAAAGATCCCTCAAAAGTTGATCGATCCAGCTCCTATTACGGTCGTTACGTTGCCAAAAACTTAGTTGCTGCCGGTATTGCAAGTGAACTTGAAGTTCAAGTTGCCTATGCCATCGGCATCTCCCAACCTGTATCGATCAACGTCAACAGCTTCGGTACCGGTAAAATTTCTGATATTGAGATCAAAAAACTCATTATGGAACACTTTGACCTCAGACCGAAAGCCATTGTCCAACAACTAGACCTGCTGCGACCTATTTACAAACAAACTGCTGCTTATGGTCATTTTGGCCGTGAACTTGAGGCCTTCACCTGGGAAAAAACCGATAAGGTTGATATCCTTCGTGATGCTGCCAATATTCGCTAAACAATGCAAATATAGATACTGTTGTATATAAATAT
>DAOVAI010000123.1 GCA_030671085.1 Pseudomonadota bacterium
GACACCGAGTCTGCAGAAGCGTTCTACAGAGTCATGTACCTGGATGACATCAATGACCGATTGAATACGCGAGGCAATCTGAGAGAACTCCACGGGAGGGCGCTGTACCTCTGGCAGGCCGAATCGCGGCCCCTGCTGCATGGCATGGTAGAGCTTAGCCGAATGAATCAGGGTCTTGGAGGGGACACAGCCGAAATGGAGACAGTCGCCGCCAAGGCTGGGCTCTTTTTCAATGAGCAGGGTCCTGGCGCCAAGCTGGGCCGCACCTGAGGCAACGGTGAGTCCTGCTGCTCCACCACCGATCACACCGATATCATAGTCATATTTGTTCATGATGTCTTCCTTGTGTTACGAATTTTAGCCAGAACTTTTTTTGCGGTAATGGGAAAGAGGCCCAGCAGGACAAAGGAGATGATGAGGCCCGGGGAGAGGATACCGGAGAGGGATTCTATCTTGCCCAGCTCCTTGCCGGCGTTGACATAGACTATGGTTGCCGGGAGCATCCCCAGCTGTGAAACCCAGTAATAGGTGGAGAGGCGGAGCTTGGCCAAGCCCATGACCAGGTTGATGACAAAGAAGGGGAAAATCGGCACCAGGCGCAGGGTAAAGAGGTAGAATCCCCCCTCTTTTTCCATGCCCTCATTGATCTTCTGCAGCCTGTCACCAAATTTGGACTGCACCCAGTCCCGAAGCAGATAGCGGGAGACTGCACATGCCAGGGTGGCTCCGATGGAGGAAGCAAAGGAGATGATAATGGTTCCGGTGACCAGGCCAAAGAGTGCGCCCCCTGCCAGGGTGAGGATCAGCGCTCCGGGAAGGGACAGGGCCGTGGCCGTGATATAGATGAACATGTAGCAGGCGAGTACCAGCAGTCTGTGGTCTACATAGATGGCAGCAAAGGAGGCCTGTGATTCCTTGAGGTAGGCGAGGTTCAGGTACTGCCCCAGATTCAGTATCTTGAAGAGAAGAATCAGGGTCAGGATGGCGACCAGGATAGCGATTTTTTTGTAGAGCTTGGCTGACATGAACTACTCCGATATTTATGGACGGACACTAACCAGTTTTGGTCCCCTGCTGTTTTGCAAAGTGGTGCCAGCCATAGCTGGCAGTGCCCAGAAGGGCGGCGTCGGTTTTGACAATGAGATGGACGGGGATAGCCTCCATGAGGTCTTCCATCTTTTCTTTTTTCCTGAACTGCTGCAGGAATGGGGCAAAGGAGGTACGACCCACCAGTCGCGGCAGGATACCACCGCCAATGAACAGGCCGCCTGTGGCATACAGTTTCAGGGCCAGGTTGCCTGCCTCGGCCCCCAGGATTTCCAGAAAGCTTGTCAGGGTTTTTGTGCAGAGAGGGCAGGGGGAATCGGTCAATGCCCCTTCAACGATGAGCGGTGTTCTGTCAGTTGCCTCTGCTATCTGTTTGAACAGTTCATCATCTCTTTCCAGGTCTGTGGAAGAGAAAAAATCAAAGAGGTGGGGGATTCCCTTTCCTGAACAGACCAGTTCATAGCTCACAGAGGAATAATTCTTCTGCAGAGAGGACAGAAGCGCTGCCTGCTCCTGGTTTCGTGGGGCAAAATCAGCATGTCCTCCCTCCGATCCCTGGGGCAGGAAAAGCGAGTCCCCGGTAATGAGAAATCCTTCTCCCAGTCCTGTACCGGGAGCAATCACTGCCTGAATACCCTTCTCTTCCCGCTGTCCCTGCTGAATCTCCAGAAGGTCGCTCCCCTGCAGGAGAGGGAGCGACGCACAGAGTGCGGTGAGGTCGTTGATAAGGGTGACTTCTCGCAAGCCGAACCTGCTCTGCAACTTCCCTTCACAGAGTGTCCAGTCCAGATTGGTGAGTTTCGCCTCTCCCTGCCGGATAACCGCAGCAACTCCCAGACAAGCAAAGTCCGGTGTCGGAGAGTTGCTGAGAAAGTCCGTCAGGATTTCATCAAAATCACGGAATGCATTGTTGAGATATCGTTTGCGGGCAAGGGGCAAATTGTGCGGCTTGTCTGCAAGATCAAAGACAGCCAATTCGCTCTTGGTTCCGCCGATATCAGCTGCCAGAAGAAGAGTCATATCATGTTTTGAAGTGAATAGGCTGAAGGTGAAGTAATATCATTGGGTGGCGTGTAATCTTTCCCTTCAGCCTTCATCCTGAATACTATTTTTCCTCTATTGGGTAGTTGTCATGGTCATTACGAAACCATTCACGCCATCCACCCTTGAGGGCAGAAACATCCGTGTATCCCAAACCAATAAGCTGACGTGCCAGACCGGCACTGGTTGCTTCGTTCGGTCAGGCGCAGTACAGGACCAGGGTCTTGTCTTTGGGGTAGTGTTGGGACCACTTGCCAAATTCTTTTCCAGAAGCTCTGACTGCTCCCCGGATCTTGAATTCGCTGGAACTCCAGTCCCTTCCACTGCGAACATCGAGTAAGACCAGATCCGGAGATCCGAGCTGGGCCTTCAGCTCATCTTTGCTGATGGTGGGAACATCGACCGCCAGGGCCGGGAGAGCGGTGGCAAATAGAAAGAATGCGAGTAGGACTAAGAGTTTTTTCATACTGTTTTCTCCTTGAGTTTACGTTCGTGTTTGTTGTGTTTGCTTATCAAATACCAGCAGGTGCTCAGCAATCCACTGGCAGACAGTACGGAAAGGATAAAGACATTGATTTGTACTCTGTGGGGATCTCCAACAAGCAGGGTGATACATCCGGCCATGAGCAGCAGTGTACAGAAAAGGGCTGGGTAGGGTATGGCGGCGGACGCTTTGTATACCAGGTGGACAGCAGCAAGACAGAGAAAAGTGTAGTACAGCAGCCAGAGGATAAGAGCGCCTCGGAGCAGTGATTCAAGCAGTTCATTTCCTGCAAGTCCCGTGGCCATGAGGGCGCCGATTATTGCTGCGAGAAAGAGAGGGATGAACCAGTTCTGTTTCCTGGTGGATAAAAATTGGGGTACAGCACTCTCTGCCGCCAGAGTTGTGAACTGTTTTCGGGTCAGAATCATGAGCCCGTTCAAGGCCCCGCAGGTGCCACTGATAATGACGACTCCCATGATCTGCCGGCCGGGCTCTCCCAGAATTTTTCTGGCCGCCGTCATATAGGGAATCGTGGATGAGGCAAGTCTGTCTGGGGTGACATGGTAGAGGGAGGCGAGCATCCAGAGAAAGAAAATGAGAAAGGCCAGGGCAGGAATAAGGAGAAGCGGACCACGTTCCTGTTTATGGGACGAGCTGCAACCTACAAAAAGGAGCAGGAGAAGAGTCGCAGAAAATGGAGAAAAGCTGCCTGGCTGCTGCGCTGTTTCGGCAACAGCTTTTTCTGCCCCGATCACGCCATAGAGACTGAGAAGCAGGAGGCCTCCTGCCGCCATGCCAATAAAACAGACCTGGGCCTGGAGACCAATCTCTTGTCTGAAGAACTGCAGGATGGTGAGCAGGGCCAGGAGGAGAAAGGCAAAGCCAAAGTTTGGAAACCAGTAGAGAAAGACCTCGTTAAAGGTATAGCCTGCTGTGACCAGGAGTGCGGTTCCGGCCACTATTGTCAGGGGCAGATAAGCACCAATACTCAGTGTTGCTGCTGCAATAGATCCGGTTCCTCTCTGGAGAATCAGGAATTCCCGACTGGATACAGCGGGAAGATGGGAATTGCCCAGAAGCCTGCTGCAGGCAGTGAAGATCAGGAGAACTCCAGCTAAAGAGGCAAGGCTCATCCAGCCGAGTTGCCCGGCAACATTTCCTGCAATAACCAGGGATTCCGGAGAGAGTATCCAGCTGAACCCGAGGGCCAGCGGCAGGAAAAAGGAGTAATTCATTAGTAGTTTGAGTGCCTTATGGGCACTTGTGTTCTCTTTTTATGGCGAAGAACCGAAGAAACCAGGGCTCTTTCTGCAGTTATCGTCTGCTGTTGCAGCGCATCCTTGCGGGCTGGAGAGTTCGCATAACAGGTGATCAACAGGAGTGAGTACGAGAACCTTTACAGTGAAAGAGTACTGCAGGGTGGTGCTGAAGTGAAGAAAAAACGTATAATTTCTTCTGGATAGCTCGTACGCTTTTTCAGCAAAGACTATTCTTCTTCAACGATGATGGCATCTTCCTCGCACAGCTCTTCGCAGGTGTGGCAACCATGGCACTCATCATCATTCACTGGTGTTGCCTTGCCGTCGATCAGCTCATAAACCTCACCCGGGCATCCTTCCACGCACTCGCCGCACCCATTGCATTTTTCTTTGTCAATAGTAATCTGCCACATATTACACTCTCCTGCCTGAGTCTATGTTCGTATCTTCCTGGAAGAAATTGAAAACTGGGGAAGATGGGAATCCCTGGCAAAAAGTATAGGGGCCGCACCAATGAAAATCAAGAAGAATTCTCCAGTTGGGGTGTTGCGGGTGAGGGCATGAACATTTGACTGTTGTCATTTCTTCCTCTACACTGAATACAGTATCTCTTGCTTCCAGCTGAGAACCAAGTCACTTCCACAAGAACGGGTAGCTATCTTGAAGAAAACAGCGCATATCGTTTTTCTGCTTCTCTGTTTTACACCTCTCTCTATTGTTAACACTCCTTTTTGTTCCTCTCTGCACGCTCAGGAAGGCCAAATCGTGGAAAGCCTGGTGCCGACAACGCTTGATCTCACGGATGAGGAGCAAGATTTTCTCAGGAAAAAAAGTCGAATCACCGTGTGTATCGATCCCGACTGGCTCCCCCTGGAAAAGATCGAAGATGGCATCCATGTTGGGATGACCGCCGACTACATGGCCCTCTTCCGTAAGACGATTCCTGTTCCCCTGGTGATAGTGCCCACCGCAAGCTGGGTGGAGAGTCTCGAGTATGGCAAGGCCAGGAAGTGCGATATCTTCTCCCTGGCCATGGCCACACCGGAACGTGATACCTACATGGATTTTACCCGGCCTTATCTTCATATCCCCCTGGTCATGGCCGCCAAGATGAAATGTCCTTTTATCGATGATATCAGCACTATCACTGATCAAAAACTGGGTGTGGTAAAGGGATATGCCTTTGGTGAATTGCTGCGCAGGCAGTATCCGGAGATGCAGATTGTGGATGTGGAGAGTGTTGACCAGGGCTTACGCCAGGTTGCGGAAGGTGATCTGTATGGGTTTATCGGAACGCTGGCCACAGTAGGGTATTCCATTCAGAAATCCTTTGCCAGCGAGTTGAAGGTTGCAGGTAAATTTGATGAACGCTGGGAACTGGGAGTGGCCACCCGCAATGATGAGCCGTTGCTGCTCTCCATCTTTGACAAGGCCATTGCGGCAATTGAGCGGGAAGAGCATCAGCGTATTCTCAATCGCTGGATTGCAGTCAAGTATGTTAAGGGGCGGGATTTCAGACTGTTATGGCAGGTACTGTTTGTTGTCGGCCTTGGCGTTGCCCTGCTTCTCTATCGAAACTTTACCCTGGGGAAATATTCCAGGCAGCTGGAGAAACAGAATGAACAGATTCTTCAGCAGTCGGAACAGCTGAAACAGGCGGAAAGGCAACTGCTTTTCACCCAGTATGCCGTGGAGTCCTGTGCCTTTCCCATTCTTTGGGTCGTCAGTGGCAAAACCCTGGCAGAGACCCGGGTGATCAATGCCAATCAGGCTGCTGCCACCCTTCTGGGATACAGCCGTGATGAGCTCTGTTCCCTCTCTATTGCCGATATTGATTCGGAACTCACTGAGGAATCCTGGCAAGAGGGGTTGAAGACCTTGCACCAGCGTAATTCTCTTTCCCTCAGGCGAATACACAGGCGCAAGGATGGCTCCACTTTTCCTGCTGATATTTTTGTCAGTTATTTCGAATATGACGGCCTGGAATACCAGTTTTTCTTTTTCATTGATGTAAGCAGGGAAAAGGAAATGCAGGAAAAACTGCATCGTTCCATGAAGATGGAGGCGGTTGGCCTGATGGTAGGGGGGGTAGCCCACGACCTGAACAATATCCTGTCAGGCATTGTCACCTATCCGGAACTGCTGCTCACGAAGATTCCTGCTGACAGCGAGCTGCGCAAACCTCTGCAAGCCATACAGGATTCAGGAAAACGGGCAGCCGATGTTGTGGCAGATCTCCTCACCGTGGCTCGCGGTGTAGCGGCCTCCAGAGAAAATGTGAACCTGAACACCCTCATCCAGTCCTATCTGACCTCTCCTGAATATAATCAACTGCAGGAACGCTATCAGGAGGTTGAATGCAGTGTTGATCTTGATCCGAAACTGCTGGAAATCTCCTGTTCCCCGGTGCATGTGAACAAATGTCTGATGAATCTCATCACCAATGCTGTCGAGGCAGTGGAGAGAAAGGGGCATGTCAGGATTGTTACCAGGAATCACTATATTGATCAGCCTTTGGAACAGAACCAGTTTATGGCAAGGGGAGAATATGTGATGCTTTCCATATCTGATGACGGTCCCGGCATTGGAGAGGAGGATTTGAAACATATCTTTGAGCCTTTTTACTCCAAAAAGGTCATGGGCAAGAGCGGTACCGGTCTGGGACTGACTGTGGTCTGGAACAGTGTCCAGGATCATGACGGGACTATCCTTGTGGAGAGCGAAAAGGGGAAAACGACCTTTAATCTCTATTTTCCTGCCACTCGAGGCAAGACGACGGACAAGGCTGAAACGCAGGATATTGAGGCGCTGCAGGGGAATGGCGAAAGAATTCTCGTTGTTGATGACGAGGAGCATCAGCGGGAAATAGCAGACAAGCTGCTCACCCTTCTTGGTTACCAGGTGGAGTGTGTAGATTCGGGAGAAAAGGCTGTGGAGTATGTCCGTGTGAACGAGCCGGACCTCATTATACTCGATATGGTCATGGAACCGGGCATGAATGGGCGCAGGACCTATGAAGAGATCTGCAGGATTCGACCGGGACAGAGGGCGCTGATTGCCAGCGGTTTTTCGGAAAACGAGGAGGTAAAAAAGGCCCAGGCCCTGGGTGCAGGGGAGTTTGTGAAAAAACCTTACAGCCTTCATCAGATAGGTCTGAGCATTCAAAGAGCTCTCGCATCTCAGGGCGAGTCCTCAGCCCAGCAAATTGGGCTGGGATAATAAAACTGGCATCGGTGGCCACAAAGCTTTCAGGACTGGCCATGTGAATCTTGACAATCTCGTAAAAACTAAAAATTAGCGATGGCTAAGTAAAAAACTTCATATGCGAGGCGCGTGAATTTTCTATTATTTCGGCGTACTAGGGTACGTTGAAATGATAGAAAATTCGCAGCAACGAAGCAGATGAAGAGTTTTTACGACGCCATCAATCTTGATGGCCTCGATGAGGAGTAAGCGCATGAAACGCATACATGCTGTTATCCATGGTCGAGTGCAGGGGGTGTTTTTTCGAGAGACCACCTGTCAGCAGGCAAGAAGGCTCGGTTTGACGGGCTGGGTCCGGAACCTGGCCAATGGAACTGTGGAGACCGAATTCCAGGGAGACCGGGAAGCGGTCAAAGATATGCTGGA
>DAOVAI010000040.1 GCA_030671085.1 Pseudomonadota bacterium
TCGACCCCTGCCATCGATATGCTCATCCAGTACCACTGGCCGGGCAACGTGAGAGAGCTGCAGAACTGCATGGAACGGGCTGTACTGATCTGTGATGACGACACCATCAAAGGGATTCATCTGCCGCCCACCCTCCAGACGTCGGAATCGATTAATTCTGGGAAAAACCCTCTGTCCCTCTCTGTAGCAGTAGAAAATTTTGAAAAAGATCTTATTATTGAGGGACTCAAGAAAAATCGAGGCAATCAGACAAAAACAGCAAAATATATGGATACCAGTCTGCGAATTATCAACTACAAAATCCATCAGTACAATATTAACCCAAAAAAATTTAAGATCAGCGCCACATGAACCTTCTCCTCCACGTCTGCTGCGGTCCTTGTTCCATCTACCCTTTAAGCAGATTGCGGCAACAGCATATTGAAGTCACCGGGTATTTTTATAACCCAAATATTCACCCTTATCGAGAATTTCGACGGCGTCTGGCGTCATTGAGAGATTTTGCAGAAGAGATGGCATTCCAGGTTGAGATAGAAACAGAGTACGGCTTGACTGAATACCTGCGGCAGGTTGTTTT
This sequence comes from Pseudomonadota bacterium, assembly GCA_030671085.1. GTDB lineage: Bacteria > Desulfobacterota > Desulfobulbia > Desulfobulbales > Desulfocapsaceae > Desulfocapsa. The sequence continues at coordinate 578 of DAOVAI010000040.1, forward strand.
CCATGAAAAAGAACGGTGTCCAATCTGTTATGCAATGCGCATGGAAAAAACAGCAGAGCAGGCGGTAAAAATTGGTGCCGACGCCTTTTCCACAACACTTTTATACAGCAGGTATCAGAATCACGAAGCCATTATCAGAATTGGCAAGACTATGGCTGAAAAACACGGTATCGGATTCCACTACGAAGATTTCCGTGAGGGTTGGCAGGAAGGCATAGACAAATCGATTGGTATGGATCTGTATCGACAACCCTACTGTGGCTGCATTTACAGTGAGCAGGAACGATACGACAAAAAATTACAGAAGAAATTAAGGAAAGAACACAAACAACAGAAGGCGACTTAGGAAAAATAGCGGGTGGTCAAAGAGATACCTGTGTTTTTTTTAAAGTTGAAGAGGTGAAAATATGGTCAATGTACTTGTGCTGGCAACAACAAACAAGAATAAGATAAAAGAGTTTCAGGAAATGCTCAGAGATTTTCCCATTGAAATCAGGTCCGTGGGAGATTTCGGCCCCATACCTGAATGTATAGAGGACGGCGAAACATTTGATGACAACGCCTACAAAAAGGCCCTGCACACGGCTAAAATTCTCGGGCTGCCTGCCATAGCTGATGATTCCGGTCTTGTTGTAGAGGCACTGGATGGGGCGCCAGGGGTATATTCTGCACGCTATGCCGGAGAATCAGCAACAGATGAAGAGAACTGTGAAAAGCTGCTGCAGGAGTTGGCTGGCAAGGAAAACAGAAGGGCAGCCTTCAAGTGTGTCCTTTCCATTGCGGTCCCCTCCGGACCGGCACTGACCTACGAGGGGAGTTGTGAAGGGGTAATCCTTGAAGAAAGGCGAGGGGAGTCTGGGTTTGGTTATGATCCCCTCTTTTTTTATGAGCCCCTTAACAAAACCTTTGCCCAATGCAACATGGAAGAAAAGAACAAGGTGAGCCATCGAGGAAAGGCCCTGGCTGAGCTGGCATCCGAATTCGACAAGGTCATTAAATGGCTGGACCAGCGTCTTACTGAAGAGAAACCGCCTAAACCTGATCACAGCGAATTTGAAGGAAACGACTGGTCCAAATAACAGTAGTTGCTTTTGCCAGCTCAAGTCACCCTGCAGGGTGACTTGAGCTGGTCTCTTTCACACGACTATCGAGTTGTAATTGCCTTTGCTGACCCTGAACCCACGGCTCGGGTTGGGACAAGACAAGGCCCGAAAGAGCTGCCAGGGAAGCCCATGCTGACCGGTCGCTACCCAACCCGGTACCACTGTATCATGATGTGATAAACAAAAAAACACATTGCAATGCCGGTTCTGTAATAGTCCAAGAGCCAACATCAACTCACCACCTGTCACCACCCTTCATCAATCCGTTTCCTGAAACACCGGATCCGGCTGCGAACAGTATGACACTTTCTCTCTAAAAGCTTCTCTTAACCCAGACCCTTGACCCACTCCTTTGCCTGCCTGAAAAAGGGATGGATAACCAGGGAGACTCCAGTGGCATTGAGGTGAAGGGCAGGCTTTGCTCGGTTGAGTCGTAACGTTATTGGACTTGTCTTTTGCGGGACGATCTGATTAATTAACTTTCAGGATAAGGGTTTTTCCTTTTTACAGAACAGGAGATTGTACAGAAATGACACAAGAAAGTGACGCAGCAACACTTACAAAAAGAATAAATGAGTTAGAACATACTGTTGCGGAGCAAGAGAAAAGTATTTTCTCCCTGAAAACTAAGGCGCAATCCTTTGATGCCTTGAAAAACAACACCTCTGACCTCATTCATTCCGTCACTCCAGAAGGAAACTTTCTCTTTGTCAACCAGGCCTGGCAGGACACCCTGGGCTACAGTGACGAAGATCTTAAAACCCTCAGGCTCATGGATATTGTTGATCCCCAATGTCAGGGGACATGTGAGATGATCTTCCAGGATCTGCTTTCCGGACAAAAAATAGACCGGAACAACACAGTCTTTCTTGCCAAAGACGGGCGGAAAATATCGGTTGAAGGCCGCTGCAGTACCCGTTTTGTTGACGGCAGGGCTGTGGCCATGACCGGTGTCTTCCGAGACCTCAGCGAACAACAGGTAAACGCCAAGGCCCTGCTGGAGAGTGAAGAACGGTATCGGGATCTGTTCGAAAATACCACCGACCTCATTCAACTGGTGGCCCCCGACGGCCACCTCCTCTACGTCAACCGTGCCTGGCGGGAAACCTTCGGCTACAGCGAGGAAGAAGTCGCCGACCTCTCCATCTTCCAACTGATATCCCCTGACTGTCAGGGCCACTGTGAGCAGGTTTTCCAGAAAGTGATCACTGAGCCAAGGATCAACTATATCGATACTGTCTTTATCACCAAGGATGGACGTAACATCAGTGTTGAGGGGAATGCCATCTGCAAGTTTGTAGACGGTAAACCGGTGAGGACCCAGTGTATCTTCCGGGACGTAACCCAGAAAAAGAGGATGGAAGAAGAACTGCACAAGGCCCAGAAAATCGAATCACTTGGGGTTCTGGCCGGAGGTATCGCCCATGACTTTAATAACCTCTTGACCGCTATCCTTGGCAATGTCTCGCTGGCCAAAATGCATCTCCATTCCCCGGAAAAGATAGCCAGCTACCTTGAAAACACAGAACTAGCCACCCAGCGTGCCAAAGGTTTAACCCAGCAGCTTCTTACCTTTTCCAAAGGGGGGGCACCCATCAAGCGCACCACAACCATCAGTGACCTTATCACGGATTCCACTGCCTTTATCCTCAGGGGATCCAACGTGAACTGTGTGTACGATTTCGCTGAAGATCTCTGGCCCGTGGAGGTTGATGAAGGACAACTCAGCCAGGTCACCCAAAATCTGGTTATCAATGCCAGCCAGGCCATGGCCGACGGTGGAACCATCACCATACGGGGGAAAAACAAGGTCATTGAACCGGAAACAGACCACTCCCTGCCCCCGGGACAGTATGTGGAACTGCAATTTGAGGACCAGGGATGCGGTATCCAGAAGGAGCATCTCTCGAAAATTTTTGATCCCTATTTCACCAGCAAGCAGTCCGGCAGTGGACTGGGTCTGGCAATATCCTATTCGATCATCAAGAACCATGACGGACTGATTCAGGTGCATTCAGAACCCGGTACAGGAACGACCTTCGCCATTTACCTGCCTGCAGTCTCTGAAGCAGGCGTCCAGACCACTGAGTCTGAGGGAGAAACAACAGCCTCCACCATCAGGGGACGGGTTCTGATCATGGATGATGAAGAGCTTGTCCGGGAGATGTCCAGGGAGGTACTCAAGTACCTGGGTTGTGAGACCGCTACCGCTGCTGACGGTCACGAGGCCATCACCCTGTACATGCAGGCAAAGGAGAACAACACTCCCTTTGATGTATTGATCATGGACCTGACCATACCCGGCAGTATGGGAGGGGTGGAGACCCTTGAAAGGCTTCGTATCCTTGATCCTCAGGTCAAGGCCCTGGTTTCCAGCGGATATGCCAATGATCCGGTCATGGCCAACTATAAGGAGTACGGCTTCTGCGGGGTGGTTCCCAAGCCCTTTATGGTGGAAGAACTGAATGAGGTCCTCAGTGAGATTATCTCTCCGGTCAACAGCTAATCTCTGGTAAGGGTTCGCTAACACCTCACCTTCATTCAATAGTGACCTGCCTCTTTCAGCAATCTTTCTCGAAAAACAGGGATCACTCTTCAGGGAAACCGCTATGATTTATCTGTGAACTGTAGAGGTTGGTGGCAGCCAGGGTGAGTGCTATTACCGATGGACCGATAATCAGTCCCCAGAAACCGAAACTGGCTATTCCTCCAAGGATGGAGAGCAGGATCAGGATCTCGTTCATGGTGTATTCAAAGCCGAATATCCGCTTGAGATAGCCGATAAAGAACAATCTCAGAATATTATCAATGAAAAATCCCATTACCCCCCAGACAATGATGAGGATGATCACCACATTCATATAGTTCCCGGCAAAAAGCTGCAGGGCGATGATGGGGATATAGACAAGGGCTGCCCCGACGATGGGAATCACCGAGCAAAACCCGGCCAGTACTCCAAGATAAAATCCGTTGTAGCCACCAATAAAGGCCATGAGGATGCCAAAGGTCAAGCCCTGGGCCAGCATATTGAAGAGAGTGCCGTAAAAAACCACAGCCACAGTACCGGTGCATTCACGATAGAGATATTTTTCATGCTCGAAACTGGTGGGCATGACCCGGGCAGCAAAGGCAAGAATCTGCTTTCCGTTGAGGTTGAAGAGAAAATAGAAAATCAGGATCCACGCTATCTGCATCACCAGGCCGCCGGCACCGGAGGCCACTCCGTTCACCGTTTTATACAGGGCCTCAATAGACACCCCCTTGAGGGCGGAACCGCCTTCAGCTCGTAAATTCTCAAGAAAAGTATGGAGGATAGGGATGGAATCGGTAAGGGCCACCCCCTTGTCCACCATCTCCAGGGTAACATCTTTGACGTGCTCAAGATCAACCCCTGACATCTGGGAGTAGGTCTCGGAAACAAAGTAGACCAGAGGGGCAAAAATAAGGCAGAGAAAGAAGAGGGTGAGCAGGATGGAACTGAGAAGGCGGCTCTGCCTCCTCACAAAAGAGGGGAGGGAAGACCGCTCGAATATCCTTACCAGGGCGGTAAAGCCGTGACTGGTACAGAGGGAAAGGACTGCGGCAACAAGGATGTAGTGCAGATAAGCAGAAAAGATATAGAGTGAGGCAGCAACCAACCCCAGGGTCAGATATGAGAGAAAACGGACTCCTTCATCGGTTTTTTCCGCCCACATGGAGACTTCCCTTTTTTTCTTACTCTACCTTTAATTCCCGGGTGAGAAGATCGCTCACTGCCAGGGAACACTCTTTCTCTTCATAGAGGATCTGATAGACCTCTTCCAGGATGGGCATATCCACTCCCAGGCGCTGGACCAGATCATGGACGGATTTGGTGGTCTTCACACCTTCTGCCACCATCTCCATTTCCTCCAGGATCTGGGGAAGTTTTTTCCCCTCTCCCAGTTTCAGGCCAACGGTGCGGTTTCGGCTGAGATCCCCGGTACAGGTCAAAACCAGATCACCAAGACCACTGAGTCCGGAAAAAGTCACCGGATCGGCACCCATGGCCACTCCCATGCGGGTTATCTCGGCAAGTCCCCTGGTGATAAGGGCTGCCCGGCTGTTCAGTCCGTAGCCCAGACCATCACTGATACCGGCGGCAATGGCCACTATATTTTTGAGGGCCGCACTGATCTCCAGACCAATCATGTCCTGGGCCGCATAGACCCTGAATCGCTCACTGCCAAAGACCTTCTGCAGGGCCTTGGCATCTTCCAGTTCATCACAGCCGATGGTCACCAGGGTGGGAAGACCCTGGGCGACCTCTTTAGCAAATGAGGGTCCAGAAAGCACAGAGAGGATCAAATTTTTACGATTAAGGTCTTTACCAAGGATATCCCCCATAACCTGGGTCATGGTCATGAGAGAGCTGTTTTCAATGCCCTTTACGGCAGAGACTATAAAGGCCCCTGTTTCCAGAAAGGGGGCCAGTTTTTCAAAAACAGAACGAAAACCATGGGAGGGAACAACCATACAGATGACATCCGCCCCTCTGACGGTCTCTTCTAGATCTCCACTTATCTCAAGGTTTGGCGGAAAGGAGTAACCGGGTAGATATTTCCTGTTTTCCCTCTCCCGTTCCAGGGCTGCCACATGGATCTTGTTGTGACCCCAGAGTACGGTATGCAGCCCCTTTCCGGCAAGAACGCCGGCTATGGCCGTTCCCCAGGAACCAGCGCCGATGACTGCTATTTTTTGTCCTGTCGAATCACTCATCCGTGCTCTGTTCCGCTTCCTGTCCTTCTTCGTCTTCCGATTCCTCTTCAGGGGCGACAAGATCCATGGCCACCACCCGTTCACCATCAGCCAGGTTGATAAGTCTTACCCCCTGGGTGGTACGTCCAATGACCCGGACATTTTCCAGAGGCATACGGATCATCTTTCCGGAATCGGCAATGAGCATGACCTCGTCTTCATCATCCACCTGCATGGATCCTACCACCTTGCCGTTTCGCTCACTGGCCTTGATGGCAATGATCCCCTTACCGCCGCGTCCCTGGATACGATGCTCTCCCACCGGGCTCCGTTTTCCATAGCCGTTTTCAGTGACCGTAAGAATGGAGGAGTCAGAAGCAATAACAATGGCACCAACCACAACATCTTCCTCTTTTAACCTGATACCCCTGACACCGGCCGCTGTTCGGCCCATGGTACGAATATCTGATTCATGAAAGTGAATGGATGCCCCGTTTTGGGAAACAAGAAAAATAGTATCATCACCATTTAAGATATGGGCAGCGATAATCTCATCATTTTCATTGATGGTTAAGGCCTTTTTCCCTCGTTTCCGAGGCTTGACAAATTCCTGAAGACTGGTCTTTTTCACCCTGCCCAGACGGGTGACCATCAGGATCGTTTTTTCGGTCCCTTCTTCACTCAACTCAGATATGGGCAGGATGGCAGCAACCTTTTCACCTTCTGCTAAATTCAGGAGGTTGACAATGGCTTTACCCCGTGCTGTACGACCGGCCAGAGGAAGTTGATACACCTTGCGCCAGAAAATTTTGCCATGGTTGGTAAAGAAGAGAAAGGTATCGTGGGTAGAGGCCACATAGAGGTTGGAGACAAAATCCTCCTCGATATTCTTGACCCCGAACACTCCCTTGCCGCCGCGATGCTGGGAACGATAGAGACTGACCGGGTTCCGTTTGATATACCCTGAGTGGGTGACGGTTACCGCCATATCCTCCGGGGTAATCATATCTTCCGGCAGGATCTCGTCAACGGCATCAATGATCTCAGTACGTCTGTCATCACCATAGGTCTCTTTGATCTCCAGGAACTCATCCCGGATGATCTTCATGACCAGACCTTCATCACCGAGGATAGTTCTCAGCCTATCAATCTCAGCCATAACCTCCTTATAGTCATTAATAATCTTGTCTCGTTCGAGACCGGTGAGACGCTGCAGACGCATATCAAGGATCGACTGGGCCTGAATTTCCGAGAGTTCAAATCGACTGATCAATTCAGCCTTCGCTTCAGCAGGATTTTTTGCCCCCCTTATCAGTTCCACCACCTCATCAAGATTTTCGATGGCGATCTTGAGCCCTTCCAGAAGATGGGCCTTTTCCTCAGCCTTATTCAACTCAAAGGCAGTACGGCGATAAACTACTACCTTGCGGTGCAGGATAAAGTGTTCCAAGATCTGCTTCAGGTTGAGAACTTCCGGCTTATTGTTGACTATGGCCAGGAAAATAATACCAAAGGAGCGCTGCAAAGGTGTCATCTTATACAGCTGATTAATAACCACATCAGCTATCTCATCCTTTTTCAGCTCGATAACGATTCGCATCCCATGCCTGTCTGATTCATCCCGAACTTCGGAAATGGACTGAATTTTCTTTTCCTTCACCAGCAGGGCAATCTTCATCACCAGGGTTGCCTTGTTCTGCTGATAAGGAATTTCATCGATAATGATGGCCTCTCGTTTCCCTCCCTTTATCTGTTCAATATGGGTGGTGGAACGCATGAGAACACTGCCGCGACCGGTCTCATAGGCCTCGCGGATTCCGGCACGGCCGCAGATCATTGCGCCGGTGGGAAAATCAGGGCCGGTAATGATATTGATCAGCTCATGAACAGTGATGTTGGAATTATCAATCATGGCGATGAGTCCGTTCATCACCTCAGTCAGATTATGGGGTGGGATATTGGTGGCCATTCCCACGGCAATACCGGAAGAACCGTTGACCAGCAGGGTAGGCACCTTGCTGGGCATAACCGTCGGTTCCATCATGGAATTGTCATAGGTAGGGACAAAATCTACTGTCTCTTTTTCCAGATCAGCCACGATCTCCCGGTCGATGCGGGTCATTCTCGCTTCAGTATAACGCATGGCTGCCGGCGAATCACCGTCCATGGAACCAAAGTTACCCTGACCGTCCACCAGGGGATAACGCATGGAGAAATCCTGGGCCATACGAACAATGGTGTCATAGGCAGCTGTATCGCCATGGGGATGATACTTACCGATAACATCACCGACAATACGGGCTGATTTGACATAGGGTCGATTGAAAAAGACACTCAGTTCCCGCATGGCAAAGAGTGCCCTGCGGTGAACGGGCTTCAGACCATCACGAACGTCAGGCAGAGCCCTGCCGATAATGACGCTCATGGCATAATCGAGATAGGATTTCTTCAGCTCTCGTTCGATGGAGATAGTGGGATTCTGTTCTTCAGTGGTCATAAGAAAAATTTTTCCAATATAGGTTCGTCAGTTCAGACCTGGTAAAATGAATTTACTCAATTCCCGTGACACTTTGTTATTACAGGAAATCAGCTCAACATTGTACATTCAAACGGTCTGAGTTTTCAGTGTTAAGTTTTCAGTTTTCAGATAAAAACTTTACCATAGCAGATGGGTAATAAGTTTTACTAAAAACTGAACACTGACAACTTAAAACTTTATTCTTTTTTATATATCCAATTCAGTGACTTCCAGGGCATGATTCTGGATAAACTCTCTGCGCGGTTCCACCTTGTCTCCCATGAGAGTGGTGAAAATATCGTCTGCCTGCTCCGCATCATTGATGGTGACCTGGACAAGGGTTCGATTTTCAGGATTCATGGTGGTATCCCAGAGCTGCTCAGGATTCATCTCACCTAACCCTTTGTAACGCTGAAGATGGCTGCCTTTAAAGGTTTCACTGCGCACAGTTTTAAGCATTTCACTCCAGTCATCAGCAGGAAATTCCTTATCCTCTGATCCCTGTACCCCTCTCAGGACAACAAAAGGACAACGAAGAAGACCTTTAATCTCCCCAAAGAGGCCCAAGGCCGTCCTAAATTCATTGATAAGAGGAATTTGTGGTCCAAGGGTCATCATGATCTGGGCCTGACCCTTGAGGGCTATATCCACCTCATAGCAACTGGGACGCCAGCGGCAGGGACGGATAGTGCCGATGATATGTTTTTCAGAGGAAAGCTGATTAACCATATTTTGGACAAAGGATTCATCAGTGAACTGATCGGCTGAATGCACATCATTACTGAGCAGAAAATAGAGCATCTCTTCCCAGATATTCATCCTGCCGAGATAGGCGACAACTTTCTGATAGACTGAGAGTTTTCTCAATACTTGAACGAGAGCATCTTCTTCAATCAGCTGCTTTTCATCATTTCCCGCCTTTATTTTCAGAATGCGGCTGGCCTCGTTAAAGATATGAGAATTAAGATTTTCCTCTTCAAGAAAATATTGCTCCTTCTTGCCTCTGCCCAGGCGGTAGAGGGGGGGTTGACCGATATAGACAAAACCGCCTTCCACCAGGGGCAGCATCTGGCGATAAAAAAAGGTGAGAAGCAGGGTACGGAGATGGGCACCGTCCACATCAGCATCAGTCATGATGATGACCTTGTGATAGCGAAGTTTTTCCAGATCAAACTCATCTTTGCCAATGCCGCAGCCAAGGGCTCCGATAAGCTGTTTTATCTCTTCACTGCCCAGGATCTTGTCAAAGCGGGCCTTTTCCACATTCATAATCTTGCCCCGTAGGGGAAGAATGGCCTGGACGGAACGATCACGGCCCTGTGTTGCAGAACCGCCGGCAGAGTCACCCTCGACGATGAATATTTCACGCTTTGCCGGGTCTTTTTCCTGGCACTCGGCCAGCTTTCCAGCCATGAGAAGCGAGGTTGATCCCTTTTTTCGAGAAAGATCCCTGGCCCTCTTGGCCGCTTCCCTGGCTCGTGCCGCTTCAACAACCTTGGTCAATATCTTCTTTGCTTCCTGGGGATTTTGCTCCAGGTAGAGGGTCAGTTTTTCTGTACAGACAGACTCTACTATGGATCGAACCTCAGAATTTCCAAGCTTGGTCTTGGTCTGTCCCTCAAACTGTGGGTCAGGAACATGGACTGAAATGACACAGGTCAATCCTTCCCTGACATCATCACCTCCCATTTTTTCCCTCAGGTTCTTGGGGATAATGTCATCGGTTGCATATCTGTTGATACACCTGGTCAGCGCTCCTCTGAAACCAGCAACATGGGTTCCGCCTTCTCTTGTATTTATATTATTAACAAAAGAAAAAAGTCTCTCTGAATAACCGTCAAAGTACTGAAAGGCTACCTCCACCTGCACCATATCCTTTTCAGCAGCAAGAAGGATGGGCTCAGAGTTCGCCGGCGTACGTTTGCGATTGAGATATTCCACATAGGAGACAATACCACCCTCGGCATGGAACTTATCTTCAGCACCGCTGCGTTCATCTTTCAGGTAGATACGGACATTTTTATTCAAAAAGGCCAATTCACGAAGACGATTATTGACCGTATCGTAATTGTAGGTGGTGGTTTCGGTAAAAATACCCGGATCAGGGAGAAATGTTATGGAGGTTCCTGTTTTTTCGCTTTGGCCGATGATTTCAAGATCACCTACCCGATCTCCGTAACTGTATTCCTGACGGTAAATGTTTCCATTCCGTTTAATTTCAGCCACTGCCTTTACAGAAAGGGCATTCACAACAGAGACACCCACACCATGAAGTCCACCGGAAACCTTATAGGTGGAGTGATCAAACTTTCCTCCTGCATGGAGGGTGGTCATAACCAGTTCCAGGGCAGACATTTTTTCCGTGGGATGAATATCCACCGGAATTCCCCGACCATCATCACGAACCGTGATTGAATTATCCTCATGGATGATGACATGGATATGTTCACAAAAACCTGCCAGGGCTTCATCGATACTGTTATCGATAACTTCCCATATCAGATGGTGAAGACCTGTTTCAGCCGTGTTGCCGATATACATGGCAGGCCGCTTTCTGACAGCCTCAAGACCATCAAGGACCTTAATCTGTTCCGCACCGTATTCTTTATTTTCTTCAGTCACACGTTTTTCCTTTTTCTTGAAGAAATGAAAATATCCATCCACCATAATGATGAATGGATATTGCAATAACCTACTTGAATTATTCCTATAACTGCATAGGCATAATAATACTCAAAAAACCTTCATCCCTATCTGACTTCATCAAACAGGGGCTGTTATTGGAATTGATATAGGCATCTACGGTATCACATTCCATGACCTGGAGGGCTTCTATAAAATAGCGGCAGTTAAAGCCGAGGATAAGGGGCTCTCCTGTATAATTGATATCCTGTATATCTTTGGCATTACCAAGATCTGCATTTTGCGAGGTGAGAATCATCTTTCCGTTTTCCACTTCAAGCTGAATGGTATGAAAGATATCCTCAGTAAAGAGATTGATCCGTTTCAGTGAATCGAGAAAGGGAGTCCGCTCTATTCCTATTTTATTTTCCAGCTGCACAGCATCGATAATAGCCCTGTATTGGGGAAATTCGCCTTTTTTAAGACGAATAACCATAATAGATTCATTGTCTCTTACTATCATCTGTTTTTCTTCAAAAGAGAGTTCAACCGTATCACAGTTATCACAGAATTTTTTGAGTTCTTGCACCCCTTTTTTGGGGATTAGGGTGATTGGGTTGAGGTTCAAACGGTCTATGTCTGCTGCAACATCTTTTTCCATGATGGAAAGACGATGACCGTCTGAAGAGATCATGCGAAGATAGGATCGTTCGTCTCTCTTTTCTGCTTCAAAGAGTACATTGGTCAGGGAGTAGACGTTTTCCTGTTCATTTGCCACTGAGTAAATGACTTTATCAATGAGTTCAGAGAAGATACCGGCCTCAAAGGAAACAAAATTGTCTTCTTCAAATTCAGGAAACTCAGGAAATTCGTCACTGGCCATACCAGCCAGATTATAGGTACTGAGCCCTGCAGAGATAGCTACCCAGCTGTTTTCTGTCTCTTTAATTTTTATGGAATCAGATCCCGACTCTCGAACAATCTCAAATATTTTTTTACTGGGAAGCGTTAACGTTCCCTGATCATGAATTTCAGCAGGGACCTGGAGCCTGAGCCCTACTTCAAGATCTGTTCCAGTGAGGATAAGAGCATCACTGGTGGTCTCGATGAGAATATTGGACAGAATGGCAAGGGTAGCCCGCTTACTGGTGATGTTTTGCAGGCTGTTGAGACCCTCCATCAAGTTGGATCGTGATACGGTACAATTGAGTGTCATAGGAGTATCCCTTTATTAAATAATCTTTTTATTATTGTTATTAAGGGGGTTAGTATGTTTAAAATCAAATTAACATACTAAAATATTGGTTTTTTTTATAAACAATGTGTTGTGAAAAAGAAGAGAGATTTTGTTTATTTCTCGTTTTCAACAGCTTATCAACCGGGTTATGAATAATCTTTTAACAAAGGGGTGTTGAAAGAGTGTTGATAAAGAAAAAATAATCAAATATTAAGATGGAAAAACAGCATGATAATGCTCTCTTGAGCTTTGTTTGATTCTAGTGCAAACAGGGTAAAAATACAAGATTTATTCACTGAATAATCATTTATGGGAAGAGTGAGTAAAGAGGGTCTTTATAGGGGAAGTGCAAGGTGGATAAAAGACGTGTTTTACAATTAGATAAGTTGGTGGTAACTTCTTTAAATAATAATATATTTCCAGGTGCTGCAGTGGGTTTTTCACAGTGGACCGGAAATACCTATGAACGCACCATGAAACATTACGGCTCTTCTCAGCTTATTCCGGAGAAAAAAGTTCTTGAAGAAGGGAGTTTTTTCGACCTTGCCTCGCTCACAAAACCGTTGGCCACAGTCCTTATTTTACTTTCACTGTTTGAAAAAAAGAGTCTGCATCCCGGGAGCAAGCTGGGTGAAATATTTTCAGACTGTCCTCCCGATAAAAAGGAAATTACAATCAGGGAATTGATGTCACACAGTTCCGGGCTGCCGGCTTATCGGGAATATTTTCATGAGTTAATAAAAATCCCTGGAGCAGGGAGAAAAGAAGTCCTTCTCAAAAATATTTTAGGGGAAAAGTTGCGTGCAGAACCAGGAACGACTCCCTGCTACAGTGACCTTGGTTTCATACTCCTCGGTCTGATTATCGAAAAGATAACAGGCAGCACCCTTGATGAATTGGCAAACGCAATCATATATACCCCTCTAGGGCTGCAAAAAGACCTTTTTTTTATTGATACAGACAAAGCCAAGGGTAAAAGCTTTGTCTGTACCGAAAAGTGTTTATGGGAGCGGGAAATGCTTTGTGGCAGGGTTCATGATGATAACTGCAGGGCAATGGGAGGGGTGGCAGGACATGCAGGACTTTTTGGGAGTCTCCAGGGGGTGGTCCAACTCTGTGAACAGTTGCTTGACCAGTGGCAGGGCAGGGGGCAGCATCCCGCCTATGCGAATAAACTTCTCAGGCAGGCCCTCACTCGGGTAAACAGGTCAACGTGGACCCTGGGATTTGATACACCCTCTGTACAGGGATCGAGCAGCGGCAGGTTTTTTTCACAGAGAAGTGTCGGTCATCTCGGTTTCACCGGCACCTCTTTCTGGATCGATCTGGAAAAGGAGTGTATTGCAGTGTTATTGACAAACCGGGTGCATCCAAACCGGGAGAATGAGAAAATTAGGGAGTTCAGGCCGCTTTTTCACGACATTCTCATGCAAGGAATTGAAAAAAAGGCTGAAGGATGAAGAGTGAATATAAATAAATAAAACCCGATGGAGTTGTTTTTCCTTCACTCTCCCCCCCTTAAACAAAAAAACCCCTCGTTGCTCATTAAAGCAACGAGGGGTTAAGCTCTCAGGAAAAAGCCTAAACTACCACCAGCAAACGGTCTGGTCAGCAGCAAAGATTTTTTCAACAAGCTGGTCGTAATCAGGAGCGTCAACGTTCAGATCAAAAGAATCTGCGTCACGATCCCGGTTCAGGATTTCTACCAGTGTTTTTGTATCATCACTGGGTGCTGAACGATATACTTGTAAAATTTTCATTATCTTTCTCCTTATTCAGCACAGGCTGGTGGTGGCTCGTTGGTCTGTTTCGGCAGGCCGTAAGGGATGATATAATCGGCCTCACGCATGGCTTCACCAAGTTCCTTGAGATCGATCTCTTTGATCAGATTCTCTTCCAGCTCGGCATCATAGGTCTCTTCAGGAACGGCAGCACCGCAGCTGTAGACCTGTCCTTCCATATCCATAATCCAGGCAATATTCTCTTTCATGTAGCTGGAGAAAGAGGGAAACTCGCCGTTGAGAATAACAGGGTAGCCATAGTGATTCTCTACAGCAAGACCCAGAGCGGAGCGTACACCGTCATTATACATACGGTTCGCAACCAGAATATATACTTTTAAAGATTCCATTTCGTAAGCTCCTTATAATACGATGTACTTTCCGCATTCGTCGAGCTGGGCGCCGTGGAATGCCTGAGTTCGCATCTGTTTGTCGTTCAGACCGGCAGGGATATCGGCAGCTGAGTCATATCCTTCGCAGGTATAACTGTCAGCACATATTGCGATATCGTCCTGTCCGCACAGATTAGCAAGAGCCTCGAAACGGGGATCTTTGGTCAGGTGGATTGACTTGTAGGTAAAGAAAATCATGGGTTGTTTACCGGCTTTTTTGGTAGCCTCGGCAATTCCAACCACGTGCCGCATGTGCTGCGGAGAGGTTACAAAAATGGCAAGTTTATTTGGATCAGCAGGCATGTGCTTTATCCTCCTTTTAAAAAACTAACGTGGGAAATTATCAACCTTTTTTTACATAAAAGCTGATGTAACCAGACTGCTCTTTCTCACCCAGGTACTCGTGTCCTGCGCGGGCACACCAGCCGGGGATATCATTACGGGAACCTGGATCAGTACCATCGATCTGGAGAATTTCGCCGGAGGCAATTTTTCCAATCTCTTTTTTGGTGCGGAGAAGAGGCATGGGGCAGCTTAGCCCTTTTGCATCCAGTGTAGCTGCTACAGCGAGTCCTTCTTCGGCAACTTTGATGTCACTCATTTGATTTTCCTCCTAAAAATATTTTTCGGTAGACTTAAACGTGACTGTTTTTTCTATCTAAAAATTTGCGCCCTGCGTACGTATGAGTACGTAGGAATTGATAACAGTCTTGACTAATACTTTAGGGAAAAGATTATGTCAAGGGCAAAGTGAATGACTATTCAAGCAGATGCTTGGCAGTTAACTATCTGTTTTTATATGGTAATAATAAAAGTTAACACCTTTAAAAAATCGATTTTTTCCCCTTAGATGCTTGACAAAAGCTGTGGGCGAGGGTAGAAAACTCACCTAGATTATAAGATTAACCCGATGGAAGGAGGAGAGTATGAGTGAAGAGAGTGTGATGGTAGGTAAAGTGAAATCACTTTACAAGACATGTTGTCAATCGGAGTGGAACCCTACAGTGGTAGGCGCCATTGTAGCGTTTCTTTCCATATTGATTATGGCCTGGTGGCGCCCATGGGGAGCTGTTGGTGCCATCAGAAACTGGGGTGACTGGATTATTTATGGGATGAATACCATCATCGGGGCCGAGTCGGGAATACTTGGCTATTACGATGAAGCTCCCAAGAGTGCTTTGATCAGCTCCGGTTCTGTTATCGGTATCGGTTTTATCGCCGGTGCCTTTATCTCAGCCTGCCTTGGTAAAGATTTTGCCTTTCGTTTTCCCCCATACCGGGAATTGGTCAAGGCTGTGATTGCCGGTATCCTTATGGGTGTTGGTGCTGCCTTTGCCGGCGGCTGTAACGTCGGTGGCATGTACAATGCCATCGGTAACCTGGCTGCCAATGGGTTCACCATGTGGATTGGCCTGGTGGCAGGTGTCCTTCTGGGCCTGAAACTTCTCTATATGGAGATGGAGTATATCTCCTGGGGGGATGGTGGTTCGGGAACTATTAATATCCCCAACCCCATTCAGAACATCCTGGGCATTGTTGCCATTGCAGCTCTTATCTGGGGTGCTTACACCTATGCCGGAAATGAAGACAGCGACTATATTGCCTCACTTGGCGGTATCATCATGATAGCTGCCGGGCTGGGATACACCATGCAGCGCGGCCGCTGGTGTATGGTACAGGGCTTCCGTGAACCCCACATGACCGGTGACTGTACCCTGGCAAAATCAGTTGCCCTTTCCATTCTGCTGCTCGCCATCGGTGGTGCTGTACTGAAATACAGTGTACCGATTGCCCACGGCGGAGAGCCTGTTCTGCATCCCATCAACTATGTGCGCGGCACCTTTGGCTGGGGCTCTGTTGTTGGTGGTTTCATATTCGGTCTTGGCGCCATGCTTGCCGGTGGCTGCGGTTCCGGTACCCTGTGGCGTGTGGGTGAAGGTCAGATTAAACTCATCCTTGTTGTGCCTTTTTTCGGTATAGCGAACTCCCTGATGGTTACCTGGTTCAAGAACTTTGGCCCCGATGAAATCAACCTGGAAAAGGAAGGCGGACTCGGTTCCTATGTCTTTCTGCCCGATGTCATGGGATATGGCTGGACGCTGGCC
>DAOVAI010000138.1 GCA_030671085.1 Pseudomonadota bacterium
GACAAACTCTACTTTGAGCCCCTGACCCTGGAAGATGTCCTTAATATCATTGATCTTGAACAGCCGGACGGGGTGATCGTTCAGTTTGGCGGTCAGACCCCGCTCAACCTGGCTGTGGCTCTGGAAGAGGCAGGTGTGCCCATAGTCGGTACTTCGCCTGATTCCATTGACCGGGCTGAAGACCGGAAGCGTTTTCAGCAGTTCCTGCAGAAGCTGGGCCTGCGTCAGCCGGATAATGACACGGTCCATACCTTGGAAGAGGCCCTGGCCGTTTCTGAGAAGATCGGTTACCCGGTGGTGGTTCGGCCTTCCTATGTCCTGGGCGGCCGGGATATGCGCATTGCCTACAACGAGGCTGAGATCCGTGACTTCATGGCCATACCAGGAATTGCCGGGGCTGAGCATCCAGTCTTGATCGATAAGTTCTTAAAAGATGCCATAGAAGTGGATGTGGATGCCATCTGTGACGGCAACAACACCATAATCGGCGGCATCATGCAGCATATTGAAGAGGCGGGCATCCATTCCGGAGACTCTGCCTGTGTTCTGCCGCCCCACACCCTCTCTCCTGCACTGATAGAAGAGATCAAGCAGGCGTCCAGGGCCATGGCTGAAGAGCTCGGCGTCATTGGCCTGATGAATGTTCAATATGCAATAAAAGATGAGGATCTCTATATCCTGGAGGTGAACCCTCGGGCATCGAGAACCGTGCCCTTTGTCTCCAAGGCCACTGGTGTACCCCTTGCCAAACTGGCCACCAAGGTCATGATGGGCATGAGTCTGAAAGAACTTGACCTCACCACTGAGACAGAGATCAGTCACTGGGCAGTGAAAGAGGCGGTCTTTCCCTTTGACCGTTTTGATAATGTCGACACCTTATTAGGTCCGGAGATGAAATCCACTGGTGAGGTCATGGGCATTGATGAAGACTTAGGGCTTGCCCTTGCCAAGGGACAGCTGGCAGCAGGCTCTATCCTGCCTGATTCAGGTACGGTCTTTATCAGCGTTCGGGACAGTGACAAGAAATCCATCGTGGCCCCGGCCCGTACCTTGATAGAGATGGATTTCAAGATCATTGCCACCCGGGGCACAGCAGCTTGGCTCAAGTCACACGATATCCCCTGTGAGCAGGTGAACAAGATCTCCCAGGGTCGACCACATATCCTGGACAAGATGCAGGACAACCAGGTGGCCTGGGTGGTGAATACGTCCATGGGACGGCGTACCACTGAGGATTCTTATTCCATTCGTCGGGCAGCCCTGGAACTCCATGTTCCCTATACCACTACGGCCACCGGTGCCGTGGCCGTGGTCATGGCCATGAAGGCTGTACGGGAAAAAGAGATAGGGGTCCAGCCGGTACAGTATTTTACCAGAACGGTAAAATACTGATAAACTTTGGTCTGTTTGTAGAAAAGATCGTATCCACCCTCGACATTGGTCCTTTCTGTTCTTACTATACATAATTGCTGTTCCGTATCGAAGTACGGGGCAAGGAAAATTTAACTGATAACGTATGGGTTAGGTGCCGAACAACGGTATCGGAAAAGCTCATATCAGGAGTTGCGGAGGACTCTTTGAATACTTTTTATAAAAATTTATCCATGTGGCTGGTGATTGGTCTTACCATGATCCTGCTCTTTAATCTTTTTAACAAGCCCCAGGGCCAGACGACCTCGCTGACCTACTCCCAGTTTGTGGCTGCTGTGGAGAGTCAGAATATTCCCAGGGTCAATATCAGCGGCGATACCATTTCTGGTATCCTGCAGGACGGGAAGCCCTTTCGCACCATCTATCCAGTCAATGACGACGAGATGATCTCCATCTTGCGCAATAATGGTGTGGATATCTCGGTCAAAGAGGTGCAGAAGGACTCATGGCTGATGACCATCTTTGTCTCCTGGTTTCCCATGCTGCTCCTTATCGGGGTCTGGATCTTTTTTATGCGCCAGATGCAGACGGGTGGCGGTAAGGGTGGAGCTCTTTCTTTTGGTAAGACCAAAGCGAAGCTTATGGAACGAGGGGAACACAAGGTTACCTTTGACGATGTGGCCGGAATTGATGAGGCCAAAGAAGAGCTTGAGGAAATTATCGATTTCTTAAGAGATCCTCAAAAATTTACTAAACTTGGTGCTCGTATTCCCAAAGGTGTATTGCTGGCCGGGGCACCCGGTACAGGAAAAACCCTTCTCGCCAAGGCCATTGCCGGTGAGGCGGATGTTCCTTTCTTCACTATTTCCGGTTCTGAGTTTGTGGAGATGTTTGTGGGGGTCGGAGCGTCCCGTGTACGCGATCTCTTTAATCAGGGTAAGAAAAATGCACCATGTATAATTTTTATCGATGAGATCGATGCCGTTGGGCGTCATCGTGGCGCAGGTCTTGGCGGAGGTCATGATGAGCGTGAGCAGACTCTCAATCAGCTGCTGGTTGAGATGGATGGTTTTGAGGAAAATGAAGGTGTTATCATCGTTGCCGCAACGAACAGGCCTGATATCCTTGATCCTGCATTGCTTCGTCCAGGTCGTTTTGATCGCCAGGTAATTGTTCCGGTCCCAGATGTCCTGGGGCGTCAGAAAATTTTGGAGATCTATTCCAAGAAGACAAAGATGAGAAGTGATGTGGATATGGCGATTGTGGCCCGCGGAACCCCAGGATTTTCAGGAGCGGATCTTGAAAATCTGGTGAATGAGGCAGCTCTTATGGCTGCCCGTGCCGGTGCTAAAAAGATCGACAGCGACATGATCGATAAGGCCAAGGACAAGATCATGATGGGTGCTGAACGCCGTTCCATGATTATCACGGATACGGAAAAAGAAATTACTGCTTATCATGAGGCAGGGCATGCCTTAGTTGCACGACTTCTTCCTGATACTGATCCCATCCATAAGGTGTCCATTATTCCTCGTGGTCGTGCACTTGGGGTGACCATGCAGTTGCCCAAGGATGAACGCTACACCCACTCTAGAAAGTTTCTGGAGAATTCCCTCTGTATTCTTTTTGGTGGCCGTGTTGCGGAAAAACTTATTTTTGATGAGATCACCACAGGTGCTGGAAATGATATTGAACGGGCCTCAGAGATGGCGCGTAAGATGGTCTGCGAATGGGGAATGAGTGAAGAGCTTGGTCCTCTGGCTTTTGGAAAAAAAGAGGAGCAGATCTTTCTTGGCAGAGAAATTAGTCAGCATCGTGATTTCAGTGAGGATACTGCCAAGAAGATAGATGAAGAAGTTTATAAAATTGTCAAGATTGCCAATGATACAACCATTGGGATGCTCACTGAGAACTTGGATATCCTGAAACGGGTGGCTGAAGAGCTGTTGGAACAGGAAACCATTGTTCTTGAAGACATCGAAGATATTCTTGATGAACTTCGTCCCGGTCAGTATGAACGCACTGAAAAAGAGCCAGAGCCTGTTCCTGAGAAGCAGGTAAAGAAGAAAACAGCTCCTGAAAAAGCTGCCAAACCGACCGTTAGTGAGGAAGAGGCAGTTGAAGAGTCTCATGAAACTGAAGACGAGCAAGAACCTGAAGTTGCTGCGACAGAGGCGGTAAGAGAAGAAGTGGCAAAAGCAGAGGAGGATGCTGCAGCGTCTGAAGTAAAAAACTAAGGAGTAAACATGACCCTCCCGAAAATCATGGGTATCTTAAATGTGACACCCGATTCGTTTTCTGATGGTGGTCAGTTTGATTCAGAGGCCTCTGCCTGTTCCCAGGCAGAGGCCCTTATTGTTTCCGGTGCCGACATCCTCGATATTGGCGGTGAATCCACCCGACCCTTTGCCGAACCCGTTTCAGAAGAAGAAGAACTGAGCAGGGTTGTTCCAGCAATCCGGGCCATTCGGCGTAGCAGCTCCATCCCCATCTCCATAGATACCACAAAGGCTGAGGTGGCTCGTCAGGCCCTGGAGGCCGGTGCGAATATCATCAACGATATCTCAGCTCTCAGAAAAGATTCGGACATGCTGGGGCTGGTGCAGGAGACATCAGTACCGGTGATCATCATGCATATGCAGGGGACACCCGGGGATATGCAGGTCAAACCGCATTATGATAACGTGGTGGCAGAGATCATCGACTTTTTTCAGGAACGACTGGCCTGGCTGACGGAGCAAGGAGTCGATCCTGGGCGGATCACCATCGATCCCGGTATTGGTTTTGGCAAGACCCTGTCCCATAACCTCTCCATCCTCAAACACCTGGCAGAATTCAAAAGTCTTGGTTGTCTGCTTCTTCTGGGCCATTCCCGCAAGCGATTCATCGCTGACATTACCGGCCTTGAACCTGAAGAGCGGGATCTGCCCACGGCCGTGGTCTCGGCCCTGGCCGCAGGCTCCGGGGTGGATATTATTCGTGTACACAACGCAGCAGCTACCCGTCAGGCCCTGCAGCTGGCAGCTGCTATCCAGCAGGCAGATTGAAGTTTGATGGCGTCGTAAAAACTCTCCATCTGCTTCGTTGTTACAAAGTTACATATCATTCCAACGTACTAAATTACGCTGGAATGATATGTACTTTGCACGCCTCGCATATGAAGCTTTTTACTTAGCCATCTGAGATTCTTAGTTTTTACGATGGGGTAGTTTTGTTTCTTTCATTGAAGGTTAAACGTTCGATGTTCATCTTTTGCAAGTCCTGTCGCTGAGGTTTTCTCCCATGTTGATGATCCTTGCCCCTTCCAAGACCCAGGATTTTTCAGGACCTTCCTTTTCAAACACCACCCAACCCGCTCTGCTGCAGGAAAGTAAACTGCTTATCCAGGAGTTGCGAAAGTTTTCCGTGGAAGAGCTGGGCCAACTGATGAAGATGAGTGAGCGTCTGGCCCTGCAGACCCTTCAGCGTATCAAAGATTTTCAGCTGCCCTTTACTCCTGATAATGCGCGTCCTGCCCTCATGGCCTTTCAGGGAGATGTGTACGCCAATATTGATGTCAAGGGGTATGGACAGGAGGAACTGGAGTATGCCCAGAATCATCTTCGCATTCTCTCCGGCCTCTACGGAGTTTTACGACCGCTGGACCTGATGCAGGCCTATCGCTTGGAACTGGGGTGCAGGCTTGTCAACAGCCGTGGAACGAATCTATATAAGTTCTGGGAAGAGCAGGTGACAGAGGAGCTGAACCGAGTCCTTGCCACCCACCAGGAGTCCACGGTCGTTAACCTGGCTTCCACTGAATACAGCAAGGTGATCAACACAAAAGATCTGCAGGGCTGCATGCATCAGATTGATTTTAAAGAACGCAAGGGCGAGAGCTACCGAGTGGTGGCCATCCATGCCAAACGTGCCCGGGGCCGGATGGTGAATTTTGCGGTCAGAAACAGGGTGCAGACAGTGGAGGGACTCAAATCCTTCCAGGAAGACGGTTACATCTTCCGACCGGAGTTCTGCAAAGAAAATTATTACCTCTTTACCAGGGGATAATTTTTTCTTTCTCCTCTTCTTTTTGCGGGTAACTCCGCCCTGACCCATGTTTTTTCCATTTCGTTTCACCTTTATGAGAAGTTTCTCACTGTCTCTGGAGGAGCCCGGCAAGGAGTGAAAACTGTTGCTACGGATTTGACTTTCCTTGTGGTTTTTTCATATACTTTTGTTGAGGAGTTTTGCAAAAACAACTAAATAAGGAGTGACTTATGAGTGAGAGTCAGAGTGGTCTGGAGAAAATGAAGGAATCAATAGAACAGCTGCGGGATGAGATCAAGCTCAAGGCCCATCTGGGTCAGGCAGAGGCAAAGGATGAGCTGGAACATCTGGAAAAAAAATGGCATGCCTTTCTCACTGACTATAAACCCTTGAGTGATGAGGCAGGCAAAACCGTTGGCAATGCCGGAGCAGCCCTGATCCTGGCAGCTGAAGAGATCAAGGCCGGATACAAGCGCTTGCGTAAGCTGTTATAAGAGTGTCATTCAGATTTCAGATTCACTCATGTTTATGGATGGTTCTTTAGACCTCTGGAAATTACTGGCCGGCCTCACCATCTTCCTCTATGGCATGTTTCTCCTGGAGGATTCCATCAAGACCATGTCCGGCAAGGCCTTCCGCCGGATGATCAGGTATTACACCGACGGTCGTCTGCGTTCCATTGGCAGTGGTTCCTTGATCACGGCCATCCTTCAATCCAGTTCTGCCGTGTCACTCATGGTTCTGGCCTTTGTCGGGGCCGGAGTGATGACCATGGAAAATGGGATCGGAGTGATGATGGGTGCCAATATTGGTACCACCATCACTTCCTGGATTGTGGCCGTATTCGGTTTTAAGCTGAAGATTGAGACCTTTGCCCTGCCCCTGATCGCCGGCGGTGGTCTCAT
This sequence comes from Pseudomonadota bacterium, assembly GCA_030671085.1. Lineage (GTDB taxonomy): Bacteria > Desulfobacterota > Desulfobulbia > Desulfobulbales > Desulfocapsaceae > Desulfocapsa. The sequence continues at coordinate 6,303 of DAOVAI010000138.1, forward strand.
CTTCATTCTCTGCGGCCCATCGTCAAAGCTTTTTCAGGGAAGCAGGCTGCTGATCGGTTTTGGTTTTCTCTTTCTTGGTCTCGATTTTATGAAGACCAGTGTGGAAGACTATGCCCAGCATATCGATCTCAATTCCATCACTGATTACGGCCTCTGGCTCTATCTCCTCTTCGGCATGCTGATCACTGCCCTCATGCAGTCGAGCTCCGCCTCCATTGCCATCATCCTCACCGGGCTCAACAGTGGGATTATCAGCTTTGATACTTCATTGGCCATGGTGA
>DAOVAI010000188.1 GCA_030671085.1 Pseudomonadota bacterium
GTGGGAGTACTGATGATCAACTCCCGCCACTGTCAGTTTGATACGATTCTTCAGGAAGGCGACATCCTGGCTATCTTCCCGGTTATCGGCGGTGGCTGAAAAAAGCGACCTGCTCCGATTTCTTCAGCAACGGAGAGAAGATGATACCATTTCTCTTGCAGACGAGAGGGTGGCAGCCAAGCTGTTTGACTGCTCCCTGCGGAAGGTAGAGGAGACGGCACTCAATCATTCTATTCTGCCGAGACGCTACAGACGCAATGGCTTGAGTTGCAGAGATCAGCTCAAACTTCTTCAGACCAGGGTGGCCATTATCGGCTGCGGCGGTTTGGGTGGCAGGACAGCAGAACTCCTTGCCCGCCTGGGAATCGGTTCCCTCTCCCTCACTGACCCTGACACCTTTTCCGAATCCAACCTCAACCGGCAAAACTTCTGCACCACAGAAACACTGGGCTGTCATAAGGCAGAGGTCCTTGCCCATGAACTGCAGAAGATCAACCCGATTCTGGAAAGCACGGTGTACATCAGCCGCTTTGGGCAGAGCGTCATCAGCACTGCCGACATTGTCATTGATGGTCTTGATTCAACAGAGGCCCGAAGGGAGTTGTCGCGAATCTGCCAGGAACAGTCTAAGCTCCTGATCCACGGGGCAGTCAAGGGCTGGTATGGCCAGGCCGGTGTAGAGCACTCCACAACTCCACTTATTACTACGCTCTACCCCGAAACTACAGCCTCTTCTGCTCCCCCAAAAGTCCTGCCAATGACTGTCTCACTCATTGCCGCCATTCAGGCTGCTGAAGCCTGCAAACTGCTTCTGGGTCACGCTTCACCACTCACCCATGGCTGGCTTCAGTGTGACCTCCTCCACTGCGACTTTGATACTCTTCCGCTTGTTCCTCCAGAGTAACTCTCGAATTACTCACCCATTACCAGAGCCGGATTCAGCGCCTTGAAACGCACCACCTTTCCTCCGTTTTCACTGGCAGCCTTGTCAGCGGCAACTTTACTTCTATAAGGAAGGGCCTCCTTACCCATCGGCCCCAAAATGGAAGAACCAACCAGGTAATAGAGCCCCATCCCGTACTCATAGCCGCCATCCGGGAACACGGTAACCCAGATTGATTTGGTTTTGGCAGCATCCTTTACATACTGTTTGGGGTTGGCCTGAAAGGCGATCAAACACTGGCTGGAACAGAAGTGATAGCGTTTTCCATCCGCAGTACTGAGTTGACTACGATGCTGTGGATACCTGGCCGGGTACATTCCACAGACTGGACAGCGGGCCTCCGGTCCAGGATCTTCTATCTTTCCCTTTTTCTTTCTCTTGGCTTCAATTTTTGGCCTGGACATGGTCAATTCCTTGGTAGCGGCCGTCAGCGCGCCATTGAAATCAACGACCTTGCCTCCGTGCGTACTGGAAAACTCCTCAGCTGCCTCCTTTGAAGCAAAGGCAATCTTGGACTTCATGGTCATTGTCCCGCTTGCCGTGGAACCGATGAGATAAGAGGCCTGGGCGGCATCAACCATTTTCTCTGGTTGCAGATAGACGGCAACCTGTACCTTTGCAGGATTTTCATCTGTATTTACTGACATATCAGCCAGGCAGCGGATGGAACAGGTAGCGAACTCCCCTTCACTGTTTTCGAACTCATGCCGAGTTCTGGCCCACATATTCAGGTTCATGCCACAATTGGGACAACGCCCCTTATTAGTGTAGTTACCAGGAGTCAGCATGGGGTGCTCAACAGCCGGGACATCTCCGGCCCAGGCCACCAAAGGAAGGGAGGAACAAGCCACACTGTAACAGGATCCTATTACAGCTGCCTTGAGTATAACTCGCCTTGAGATCTCAATTTTTTTTCCTTCATTCATCATTTTTGCTCCCCTTGATAATCTTTATCGAACAGTTGAACGCTTCTTTATGTACATGTTGTATCAACAACAGAATCTTGATGCAAGAAGGAGCAGTTCCTTTTTGTCCAAACCCTCTGTATAGAGCCCACGTCCTCAGTCCTCTCTAAAGCCAATGGAATCCCTTCCCAGGGGCAACTATTCCTTTGCCGAACCTTAGAGAGATTTTATCAATTGGCCTATCCTACAAAAAAAAAATTCACTCTCCTGACCGGAAACGATACCATTAAAAATACCGGATTAACGGTATGGAGTTTTTTCCCCTTTCAGGCCATATTAAAAGAGATAAATTAGACCCAGAGGGTTTTCTCGTCTCAATTGTTGCAATTAAAGGAGGTTAGCGCCATGGCGGATGATAGTCCGACAACCGTGCAGAAAGAGTGCCCTGGTGGGTGTTGCCAAGAAAAGGTATCCGAATCTCGTCGCGCACTGATACGCAGACTCGGCTGGGGAGCCTTTTTTACCACCTTGGCTGTCTCTGCTGCCGGAACCCTTCGATTTTTCTTCCCACGAGTACTTTTTGAACCTCCCACCACTTTTAAGATCGGTACCATGGATAATTACCCGCAAGGGACAGCGGATAAATATGGCGTGATCTCTGTTTCAGAGCAGTTCATGGAAGCTCAGCGTGTCTGGATTGTACGGGAAACAGATAAAGTCTACGTCATTTTTGGAAAATGTACTCACCTTGGCTGTACCCCAAAATGGTTCCCTGATGAACGCCAGTTCAAGTGCCCATGCCATGGTTCTCAGTACTATTCCAATGGAGTCAACTTTGCAGGTCCTGCTCCCCGCCCCATGGACAGATACGCAATTACCAAGCTTGAAGATGGCAGATTAATGGTTGATAAATCAGTCCTTTTTACCGTTAACCAGTTTGATGACCCCCGCTGCTTTTTAGCAACTTAGAGAATTATTTACGCATCTTTTACGCAGAAATAATTGTCGTAAAGCTGCTTATCCCGGCGCCCCTTAACATTTACCGGGGCTAAAGGCCTGAGGAACAAACGTATGAGTGAAAAAAAGAGCTTCACAGAAAAGATCATGGCAAGTCAAATCTGGAAGTCAATCTTCCGCCATGGCTTTGAAGATACCCCGGCCAATCGCGGCAAGATGATTCGCAGTAATGTTTTTCTCCATCTTCATCCCCTGCGTATCCCCAAGCATGCGATGAAGATTCGTTTCACCTGGTGCATGGGCGGGATTACTTTCTTTGCCTTTCTGGTGGAATGCGTCACCGGTGTTCTTCTCATGTTCTACTACCATCCGGTAATAGAGTATGCCTACATGGATATGAAGTATCTCCAATTTGACGTCCCTTTTGGCCAGATTCTTCGTAACATTCACCGCTGGGCCGCCCACCTCATGGTGTTGACCGTGATGCTCCATATGCTCCGGGTGTTCCTCACCGGCTCCTACAAACCGCCTCGAGAATTCAACTGGGTAATCGGAGTGCTCCTTCTTACCCTCACCCTGCTGATGTCCTTTACCGGGTACCTCCTGCCCTGGGATCAGCTGGCATACTGGGCTATTACGGTAGGTACCAACATGGGTGCAGCCACTCCCTTTATCGGGGTGGAAGGGCCGTTTTCCATAGTGGATAAATTTACCGATGTCCGCTTTGTCCTGCTTGGCGGAACCACGGTTGGGGCCAATGCCCTGCTCAGATTTTATGTTGCCCATGTCATTGCTCTCCCGGCAGTGGTCTTTATCGGGTGTGCCATTCATTTCTGGAGAATAAGAAAGGATGGCGGTATTTCACGACCCCTATAAGCAACTCAATCGATCGAGGATTACCAATGGCAGAGGAAAAAGCAGCACTCAGTAAAGAACAAGCCGCAAAAAAAGCGGCACAAGCTAAGAAAAAAGCAGACAATCCCCATGTCTGGCCGGAGCTCCCGTTCAAGGAGCTGATGTGCGCGGTTCTGATCATGGCCCTTCTTATTGTCTGGGCCCTGTGGCTTGATGCCCCGCTGGGCGAGATTGCCACCCCGTCACGAACCGAAAATCCAGCCAAGGCTCCCTGGTACTTTATCGGCCTGCAGGAGATTCTGGTCTACTTTGACCCCTGGTACTCCGGTGTGGTTATGCCTTCCTTTATCATGATCGGACTCATGGCTATTCCCTACTTGGATACCAATCCTAAAGGAGTCGGTGAATATAGCTTTTCCACCCGCAAGTTTGCCATGATCAATTTTCTTATTGGCTACTTCATGTGGATGTTTGCCATTGTCATCGGCCAATTCA
>DAOVAI010000102.1 GCA_030671085.1 Pseudomonadota bacterium
CGTCTCTTTTTTTCCATTGCCGATGAGTCCATGCCCGTCCTTTTCACCAAGAAAGGGGTCATGCATTCCTATTCCAATGCCAACAAATTCCCCTACTTCGTCCATCATGTTCTCAAAAATCGAGAGGAATTCAGCGGCCAGACCTATCATTTTGTAGACAAGGATCCAGTGAAGCTGGCTGATCTTATTCTCACCATACGCTCCTATCTGGAACTGAAAAGTCCCAGGGAGATCTATGTTCCCTACTCAGTAGCCACCTTTGGCAAAAAGGGTCTGGACGTCCTGTTCAAACTATTCTCCCGCCTGGGCCTGAAAGGTTCTCTGCCTGCAGAGCTCATGTTCCTGGAAAGTTTCTATAAGACCCAATCCCTCTCATCGGAAAAATTACGTAACTCCAGTTTTATCGACCCGATGCCGGAAGAAACCGTCTACACCAAACTTCCGGAACTGGTTGTCTATTACCTCACCCGCTGGACTCATCAGAACCTGATCTCCACCTACAGCGAAGAAATTCTCCATTACAACTCCATGGCGGCTGAGTTTGAGCACGCCCCACAGGAGTTCCTGGATATGATCCATTCAGACTCTACCTCACCCTTCCGGGAACTGAGCGACCTCTAGTTCTCATGCAGTTTCCAGCTTACGCCAAGCAGATCGGAACTATTTCCTCCCTGGAGCATTGCTCCAGTCAGGTTCAAAAGCTCAGCCCCTCTCTTTTTTCCTCTTTTTATGGACCTATGCCCTTTGCAAAACTCTGCAAACATGGCATAATGTCTGATTCTTATGGGCAGAATATGCCACTAAAAAAAAATATCGGTTAGTGAAACGGTTACGGATTAACGGCGAGCAGATATTCGCCCTGGGCCTGAATTATTCCCTTTCAGCGAAATAGGATATCACATGAATCATTCCCAAATAGCAAGCAATCTCTCTCGGATCCCGGCAGGACACCAGCTGAGCCGCCTTCTGCTGACCCTTGCTGTCTCGCTCAGCCTCATCCTGCCAAGCCTTGCTTGTGCTGTTGAACAGAATACCACCTTTCTCCCGCTCAAGGTCAACAGCCCCACGAAGCACGCCGAAATTACCGCCCAGGCTGACCAGGCCCTGGCAAGTGTCCTTCTGCTCTCCACCTTTAGCGCCATGGACAGGGCTGAAGCGGCAAAGCTGCTGGACTACTCAGGCCCCTGGCCACCGGCACCGGATCAACTGCGGAAGATCACCGCTGCCACTGGTCTCGATTATGTGGCTGCGGGCAGTCTCACAGTAATCGGCAATCAAATCAGTGTGGACTACAAGGTCTTTGACCTGCTGGCCCCGGAGACTCCCCAGTACTATTACCGCGACGGGGAATCCCTTGAGAATCTTGCAGGCACCCTCTCGGAAGTGGTCAGGGAGGTTATTTCTTATACTGGCCGGGACTTCATTATCGCCTCCATTGGTCCCAAAGGGAACAAGCGGATAGATACCGGTGCTATTTCCCGAAAAATAAAAACCAAGAGAGGGGATTTTTACAACCCGGCAGCCCTGCGGGAAGATCTGAAGACCATCTTTAAAATGGGCTATTTTGAAAACGTACGCATTGAAGTGGAAGAGAGTGAAAAGGGAAAAATCGTCACCTTTGAGGTGACGGAAAAACCGATCATCAGCCGTATTGAATTTTCCGGCATAGATGCGCTCTCCGAGGATGAGGTAAAAGAGGCCGCCAACATTAGCCCCAACACCATTATTAACACCGCTAAAGTCAATGATGGCAGTAGTGCCATCAAGGCCTTCTACAAATCAAAAGGATATTACAACACTACAGTCACTGCCCAGATCAGCTATCCGGATGAAGAACATGCAAACCTTCGTTATGTGATTGAAGAGGGTGAAAAGATCTTCATCAAGGAGATCAAGTTTGTCGGCAATAAAAGCTTTGACAGCGATGATCTTCTCGATGTGATTGAATCCAGCGAAAAAGACTGGCTCTCCTGGATCACCGAATCCGGACTGATGAAGCAGGAATTACTGATGCGGGACGTTGCCAGACTCGGTTCTTTCTACAACAATCAAGGCTTCCTGGAGGTAAAAGTAGGCGACCCGAAAGTGGATCAGGATGGTGAGTGGCTCTATATTACCTTTACCGTTGAAGAAGGCCCCCGCTACCGTGTCGGTACGGTCTCTTTTGCAGGCGACCTGCTTGACGACAAACAGCAGTTACGGAACTTTCTCACTATTCAGAATCAAGAATTCATCAATCGACAGATCCTGCGGGACGACATCTTAAAACTTACCGATTATTATTCTGAAAACGGATATGCCTTTGCCGACATACGTCCCAGGATGAACAAATCCGCCACCGGCGCCCGGGTGGATATCATCATCGATATCGACAAGGGTGACCTGGTGTATATTCAACGCATCGCCATCAAGGGGAATACCCGGACCCGTGACAATGTGATCAGGCGGGAACTGCGCATAGCAGAAGGCGGTATTTTCGATTCCAAGGCGTTGCGCACCAGTACCCAGCGTCTGCAGCGCCTGGATTTTTTTGAAGAGGTGAATATCATTCCAGAACCGGCAATGGACCCATCAAAAATGGACGTGACGGTCAACGTCAAGGAGAAGAGCACTGGACAGTTCAGTATTGGTGCAGGATACAGCTCAGTTGACGACTTCATGCTCATGGGTGAAATCTCTGAGAACAACTTCCTTGGGCGGGGCGACAAACTTTCTTTTGTGGCCAACCTCAGTGGTACCTCCAACCGTTTCAACCTTGGATACACCAATCCCCACCTTCGTGATTCCCAGCTTTCCTACGGCGTTGACCTCTTTAACTGGTTCCGGGAATACGACGACTATGACAAAGACTCCCAGGGTGGAGCCATTCGTTTCGGCTATCCGCTTTTTGAGAAAGTTCGCGGTTACGGCAGCTACAGTTACACCGACACCATGCTTTCCAACGTCTCCGAGTTTGCCTCCCAAATCATCATCGATTCCATGGACATCAATATTACCAGTGCTGTCAAATTCGGGATGGTCCGTGACACCCGTGATCGTATAACCGGTGCCAGCAGGGGATCACAGAACTCTATCACCGTCAAATATGCTGGCGGTGGTTTTTTAGGCGGTGATGCCGAGTTTACCAAGCTTGAGGCCCATACCAGCTGGTACTTTCCACTCCCCTGGACCACCGTCTTCCACTTCAAGCTGGCCGGTGGTCAGGTCTGGGAAAATGAGCCCGGCAAACTGCCGGTATATGAGCGCTTTTATCTCGGCGGCATCAACACCATCCGTGGTTATGACTACGCAAGTGCAAGTCCCATCGATCCGGAGACCGGTGACCGTATTGGTGGCGACAAGATGTGGTATACCAATATCGAATATGTCTTCCCGCTCCTGGAGGAGGCCGGTATCCGCGGTGTAGTCTTCTTTGATGCCGGCAAGGTCTTTGCCGATGAGGAGGATTGGAACATCGACAACTACGCCAAGGCTACAGGTCTGGAACTGCGCTGGATGTCTCCCATGGGCCCCCTGCGCCTGGTCTGGGGTTACAACCTCGACCCCGAGCCGGATGAAGACCAGACTGTTTGGGACTTCTCCATTGGTGGTACATTCTAAGGCCCGGCCCGCCTCTCCCCCCTCATAAACCTTTTCTCCTGCCGGCTGCATGTACTCCATGCAGCCGGCACTTTTTTTGACCCATGCTCAATCCTTTTCAGACTACTCTCCTTTCTCCCGGGACAAGCCGCTCCCTTGCTGCACTGCGCGGAAGTTCTCCGGCCCTGATCGCCGCTCTCCAGGCAGGGTCCCAGCCTTGCTGCTGCATCGTTCCGGATGAAGACATGGTCGCCCTGGTGGAAGAGGATCTGAAACTCTTTACCAAGCTTCCGGTCTTCACCTATCCCGGTTATGAGATTCCGCCATACACCCCCCTGTCCCCTGACCCGCTCACCACTGCAGCACGAGTTTCTACCCTCTATGGTATTGGTGAAACAGAGAATTCCTTCATTCTTGTTGTCTCGGCAGAGGCCCTGATGCGCCGCACACTTCCAGGGAAGACCCTCTCTGACAACGCCGAGCTGCTTATAACAGGTGAAGAGTGTGATCGGGATGAGCTGCTCAGAAACCTCACCGACTGCGGCTATGAACAGGTGGCCCTGGTCCAGAGCGTGGGAGAATATTCGGTACGGGGTGGTATTCTTGACATCTTTCCTCCCGCCTTTCTGGTGAATGGAAGCCTGCACACCAGTCCTTTGCGCCTGGATTTCTTTGGAGATACAGTGGAATCTCTGCGTGGTTTTAACCCCATCACCCAGCGCTCTATCTCCGAACTCGAAGAGGCCATTATTCTGCCGGCCAGTGATATCTGCTATCCGGCTGTTGATTCTGCATCAATGAAGAGAATCTCGGCCGCCTTTCGTCGACATGAGGAGGAACTTAGCTGGGACCGTGAAGCATCCAGGAAACTCAGCGATCAAGTCAGCCAGGGGCAACGTTTTCCCGGCATGGAATTCTTTCTGCCGCTTTTCTACCCGGGAGATATGCAGGTGGGAACAGTCCTCGACTTCCTTCCTCCAGAGACCTGCCTGATCCACTTTTCCCCTGAGCAGGAGCTGCAGGCAATGCAGCTGGTCCATGAACGGATCACCAATAATTATCAAGAGGCCGAGAATCTGCATACACCAGCCCTTGCCCCTGAACAGCTCTTCCTCCTCCCCGAAGAGATGAAAAAGGCCATGAAGCCCTTTGGACGCATCCACTGCTCCACGCTCACGGATCCGGAACAACTCCATCCCCTCTCCACCACCAATCATCAGATCCTGAAACAGGAGATTACTCTGCAACGCAGAGAACGAGGGCTGATCCCCCCTCTTTCCGATCAGATCCACGTGTGGCAGGAGCAGGGCGACCTGGTCCTGCTCTGCTGCAGATCCCAGCGTCAGGCCCATACCCTTACCGAACTCATGGAGAAACATCAGCACTCCATTGAACTGCTGTCAGCTCCCGTGGACCTGACAGCTCTGCCTAAAACAGGACAGAGCGCCCCCCTCTTCCTCTGCGACCAGCCACTCAGCGCAGGGTTCAGCCTGAGCAGCCTGGGAATCCACCTCCTCTCTGAAAGTGAGCTTTTTGGAGAGATGCGGCTGGGTAACCGAAAAGGAAGAAAGGAAAAACAGGGCGAGCCTATCCGTTTCGCCGAGCTGTATCACAACGATGTGGTGGTTCATCGCGACCACGGCCTTGGCCGCTACCAGGGTATCTCCACCTTGGAACTGCAGGGCGTGGTCAATGATTATATGCTCATCGAATACCGGGACGGTGACAAACTCTACCTCCCCGTAGACCGCCTCAACCTGATCACTCGTTATGAGGGGCTCTCCGACAGGGAGCCGCGCATTGATAAGCTGGGCAGCCAGGCCTGGCGTTCAACCACGGCCAAGGTCAAGGAAGAGGTGTGGAAGGTTGCCCAGGAACTCCTCGACATCTATGCCAGGCGCGAACTCCGCGCAGGCAGACGTTTCTCTCCTCCGGGAGAACTCTTCCACGAGCTCGAAGAGTCTTTTGCCTACGATGAGACAGCTGGACAGGACAAGGCCATCACCGAGGTCATTGACGACCTGACCTCAGACAAGCCTATGGACCGGCTGATCTGTGGTGATGTCGGCTACGGCAAGACCGAGGTCGCGATACGGGCAGCGTTCAAGGTTGTGGAAGATGGACTGCAGGTGGCCATCCTGGTACCGACCACAGTCCTTGCCGAACAGCATGCCAAGACCTTCATGGAACGGATGCAGGGCTTTCCGGTGACGGTTGCCTGCATCAACCGTTTTCGTACTCCCACTGAACAAAAACGCATCATAAAAGAACTTGCTGCCGGAAAGATCGATATCATCATCGGCACCCACCGTTTGCTCTCTAAGGATGTAACCTACCGGGAGCTGGGGTTGCTCATCATTGACGAAGAGCACCGTTTCGGTGTGGCGCACAAGGAAAAAATCAAACGGATCAAGGCCGAGGTAGATATCCTGACCCTCACCGCCACTCCCATCCCTCGGACCCTGCAGATGTCCCTGCTCTCCATTCGCGACCTCTCGGTCATCTCCAGTCCGCCTGAACACCGGCGCCCGGTAAAGACCTTTGTTGCCCGTTACGACGACCTGGTAATCAAAGAGGCAGTGCTGAAAGAGATGCGGCGAGGCGGGCAGGTATTCTTTGTCCATAACCGGGTCAAATCCATCTACCGTATGGCGGCCACTGTGCAGGGTCTGGTACCGGAAGCCAGGATTGGTGTGGCTCACGGCCAGATGGGAGGCAAAGAACTGGAAGAGATCATGGTTCAATTCGTCAATCGCGAGATTGATGTCCTGCTCTGCACCACCATCATCGAATCAGGCCTGGATATCCCCACTGCAAATACTATCATCATCAACCGTGCCGACATGCTGGGACTGGCTGAAATTTACCAGCTGAGAGGCCGGGTGGGCCGTTCAGCCAAGCAATCCTTTGCCTACCTTCTGGTCCCCTCGCTCGACAGCCTGAGCAAAGACTCCAAGGATCGGCTGCGTGCCTTGATGGAGTGTAATGAACTGGGCGGCGGTTTCAAGCTGGCCATGAGTGACCTGCAGATCCGCGGCGGCGGCAACCTCCTCGGTGTCTCCCAGTCCGGCCATATCGCAGCCATCGGCTATGACCTCTATTTAGACCTGCTGCAAAAAACCGTGGCTGATCTGAAGGCAAGAGCTGCCTCGGGTGGTGAAATCCTGGAGAGTAGTGAACAGCCGGAACCGGAAATCAACCTCCAGCTCTCCGCCTATATCCCCCAGGATTTTATCCCGGACATCAGCCAGCGCTACGTGGCCTATCGTCGTATTGCAGCTCTGTCCACAACCGATGACCAGGCCTATGACGATCTCTTAGAAGAACTCACCGACCGCTACGGCCAGCTTCCCGGCGAAACCAACAACCTTTTCAAGATCGTGGCCCTGAAGAAAGGCCTTTCCGAGCTAGGGGTCAGTAAACTTGAAAAGGGACAAGATACCCTGGTCTTTTCTTTCACCGATAACACCCCACTCGACCCTGCACGCCTCCTCTCTTACCTGCAGCCAGGGAGCAAGAAAAGAAAAGCAACCCTGCCCCGCCTGACCCCTGACGGGAGGCTGATTATCTCTGCCGCCCTTGACTCCACGGACCGGCTGTTTACTGTACTGCAACAAACCCTTATCGAACTGCATGGACTGAAATCATAAAAAAACGTAACTCTCATGTCTCCTCCACAGATCAAACCTGAATTTTCCTGGTCAGCAGTGGATACTGTCCTCCTGGATATGGACGGGACCCTGCTTGACAAGTATTTTGACGATCACTTCTGGGAAGAGTATGTGCCAAAAATCTTTGCCCAGGAAAACGGAATTTCGGATCAAGAGGCCCGCAAAGAGCTGCTCCAACGCTATCAGAGGGTAGAGAGCACCCTGCAGTGGACAGACCTCGACTACTGGTCCGAGCAGCTGGGTCTTGACATCCCGGAACTGAAGTGCAAGGTTGACCACCTGATCCAGGTCCATCCCTATGTTGTCGATTTCCTGGATTATATAAAGAGTATCAACAAGACTGTGCATTTGGTGACCAATGCCCATTCCAAGACCCTGGATATCAAATTACGCAAGACAGCACTGGGCTCCCACTTTGATCGCATTGTCTGTTCAGAAGAGATCGGCTGTGCCAAAGAGCAGCCGGAATTTTGGACCAGGCTCCAGGATCTGCTTCAGTTTGACAGGGATCGAACCCTGCTCGCCGATGATACTGCAAAAGTCCTGCATGCGGCAAAGCAGTATGGGATGGGCTTTCTCATTTTTGTGGCCAGGCCCAGTTCTCGGCTCCCGGTACAACACTCTGCTGATTTCCCCTCCGTCGTCTTTTTTAATGAACTGATCCATCAATAAAATTTCTCAACATCAAAACTGATTACGTACGAAACTTAGCCAAACAATTAGATTACGTGTAGGAGCCCGCCCCTGCGGGCGATACTGAAGGTGGCACCATTGGCGAAATTGATTGCCCGCAGGGGCGGGCTCCTACAAATTGCGGTAATTTCAATTTGTTATTCGATAAGTTGTTTTCTTGGCTGAGTTTCATACGTAATCAGAAAATCAAATCCATTTTCATTTTGTTAACGCAGCAACACTATGGTACCTTTCCCCTCATTATTTTCAGAGTGACCAGCGTTTGCCAAGCAACTGCCGATCCTTCCCACTGATGCAGTGGGTAATGTCCCTTAGCGTACCAATGTAAAGGAGTTTTTCATGACGCTCTCATCCTATAAAGCAAAAGATCTCTTCCAGTGGCTCACCAACAAAGAGGATATCCTGGTTCTCGATGTCAGAAATGCAAAAGATTTTGGCCGATTCCAAGTGGAATCCCCGTATCCCTTTGAGATGACGAATGTCTCCTATTACGACTTCATGGAGATAGAAGAGGAAAGTGTGGCCAAGGTCCCGAAAGGACGTGCCATCCGCATAGTCTGCGCCAAAGAGGGTTCTGCAAAATATGTGGGGAAAATTCTCACCAAGCACGGTTTTGACGATGTCCGCTACCTCACCGGAGGGATCAAGACCTGGGGAAATCTCCTGGTGCCCAAACTGGTGCATAAAGACGATAGCTACAGCCTGTACCAGTTCATCCGCCCAGGCAAGGCCTCCTGCAGTTACGGCCTCTGTTCCGGTGGAGAGATGATGCTTTTCGACCCAAGCCGCAATGTGGAGTTCTATCTTGATTTTGCCAAAAGCCAGGGGTGTAAGGTAGTAAAGACCTTTGAGACCCATCTGCAGGCAGATTACATTGCCGGGTCACGGATGATAGCCGAACAGACAGGGGCTGAATTCTTTGGCAATGATGGTGATTTCAAAGGTACCAAGGCTCCATACACACCGCTCGTTGATGGGGAAAATCAACGCTTCAGTAACGGTGGTCCTGATGTCACGGTGATGTTCACTCCGGGTCACACTCCAGGGTCCACTACCTTTCTTGTGGACGACAAGTTCATGAT
>DAOVAI010000147.1 GCA_030671085.1 Pseudomonadota bacterium
AGGGTCAGGGGCTAAGCTTTCTGTTGGCCGTCAGATCAATAACAAGCTGTCCGTTGCCGTTGGCACAGATGTGAAAACCGGTGAAAGTGAATTTGTTGCCCGCTATCGCTTGAACCGCAAGATCCATGTGCAAACCACTACGGCAGCAAACAGTAACGCTGCAGATGTCTTTTATACAGTGGAATTTGGGGGGGAGGATGAGGAGGATAAGGAGGATAAGGAGGATAAGGAGGATGAAAATTTGTAGGCTGATTCAGTCGTGAAGAGGAGTTTGGTCTTCCCCAGCTTTCATCCATGGTCATGATTGCTATTCAAACACGTTGCATGGAGATCGAGCAGGGATGAGAAGGTGTAAAATGGTGTGACTCAATAAAAGAAGGCCTGTAACTCGTTTGAGTTGCAGGTCTACTTTGCGTCAGGCGGAGAGGGTGATTGTGGAATAGCTGTGGAATAAAGTGGAACAGAAAAGAAGACCCCCTGTAACTCATTTGAATTACAGGGGGTCTTTGAATTTGGCGGAGAGGGTGAGATTCGAACTCACGGTACTTGCGTACACACGCTTTCCAGGCGTGCACCTTAAGCCACTCGGTCACCTCTCCTTAAAATTGACTTACTGCTTATCAATTGAGTGCCTTTCTATACTGAGAATAGAAAATTCGCAATCAAAAATTCAGCAGAAGATAAAAAAGCTATCAACAATGAGGCTAAGAACGAATGCGTCGTTTTCTGAAAAAATCTTTGAGGAGAGCTGAACATTCTGCTTCACAGATCCCGCCGGTGATTTTCAGGCTGTGATTGAGAAGATTGTCACTACCGATGGTGTAACGAGACTGGACTGCTCCGGTTTTTGGGTCAAAGGCACCAAATACCACCCTTTCCAGGCGGGCGTGGATAATGGCCCCCATGCACATGATACAGGGCTCCAGGGTGACATAGAGGGTGGTGCCGGGAAGTCTGTAGTTGCTGATTTTTTGGGCAGCCCTGCGCAAAGCAAGAATTTCAGCATGAGCAGTGGGGTCGTTGCTGCTGATCGGACTGTTTGCGCCTTTGGCGAGGATTTCTCCACCCTTTGTGAGGATTGCTCCCACCGGTACCTCACCCTGTGCTGCTGCTGTCCGTGCAAGCATGAGGGCTTGTTTCATAAATGTGATATCTGTCGTATTTTGATCCATAAGGGAAAATGAATGTTGGTTTATCTGAGGCCGTAGAAAGGCGTTGTATAGTTGTCAGGAGAAGTAACTCGAGCCCCGAGTGGTTGTCCATAAATGGCCTTTTTCTCCTAACTCTTCGTTGCTCTCAAAATTAAATCCTTGGAATATCATATATATGCCTGAAGTTAAATTTATCGAGCGCCTCGATTGAGAAGAAAAAACCTCATTTATGGACAGACACTCACTAAAAGAGAGGTAACATGAATTTCATTTGCAAAAATGGGAATTGTCCCGTATTGTTGTAAGTGAGTTACAAATATGAAATTATAGGCCGATTTGTTATCAAAGGAACCCCATGTATACTATCTTAGCGTATGCGATTCCAGAAGAAAGTCGTCAGATCATGCAGACTGCCCTTGGTGATAAGGCCCGGATAGAGTTCTGTTCCGATCGGGATGGACTCTTTGCAGAATTGAAGGGGTATGAATATGACCTCCTCTTTCTCTTTATGGAGGATGTCAGATCAGGTATTCCACTGCTGGAAAAGGCCTACCAGCGTATCCCGCATACCCCGATTATTCTTATCAGTCAGGAGGAGAAGACTGAACTGGTGGTTGAGGCGTTGAAAAGCGGGGCCAGCGACTATCTTGTGCATCCGGTTTCCGTAGCTCGTATTGAGGTGGCGATGGGAAGGGCTCTGGAAAACAGGGCATTGCGTAATGAGATTGCCTATTTGCGCCATAAACAGGATATTGTCTATCATTTTGATGATGTCATTGCCTTGAGTCCATGCATGAAGCAAGTGGTGAAAAGTCTGGAGAGATTTGCCAAAACAGATTCCACGATTCTCATTACCGGAGCAACAGGAACCGGGAAAAGTTTTCTTTCTGGAACGGTTCATTACAACAGTCCGCGAAGGCAGAAACCCTTTATTAAGATTAACTGTGTCAATATTCCTGAAGAGCTCCTGGAATCAGAGCTTTTCGGGCACGAAACGGGGGCATATGCCGGGAGGGAAAAGATGCGTATTGGCCGTTTTGAACAGGCCGCTGGCGGGACCCTCTTTCTTGATGAGATCGGAGAAATCAGTTTTGGGCTCCAGGCCAAGCTGCTCCGGGTGCTGGAGGAAAAATGTTTTGAACGGGTAGGGGGCAACAAGACCATTTATACCGATGTCAGGGTGATTGCCGCCACCAATAAAGATCTGCTGGAGCAAATCAATCAGGGAAAATTTCGGGAAGATCTCTATTATCGGATCAATGTCCTGCCCATCCGTTTGCCGGCTCTGCGGGAGCGGCATCAGTGTCTGCTGCCGCTTGCCCAATATTTTCTGATAAAATATGCAAAATTACTGGGCAGTGAGGTGCGGGGGTTCACCGACCAGGCCCTGAAGCAGATTCGGGAGTACCGCTGGCCGGGAAATATAAGGCAGTTGGCCAACACCATTGAGCGTGCTGTTATCCTTGAAGATGACGACCTGGTGGATACCAACAATCTTTCTCTGCCTCTGGAGAGAGTGTGCAGGAGTGTTGCTGAAAGCACTAAAGGGGAGGCAAAAGGGTCACTTGTTGGTCAAGAGAAGGAATTGATTCTCAAGGCCTTGGAGGACTGTTTTTGGGTACAGAAAAATGCTGCTGAAGAGCTTGGAATCAGTCCAAGATCTTTGAACTACAAGGTAAAGAAATTCGGGATTACTCACCCCAACTGGCGCAAGCACAAATGATGGCGTTGTAAAAATTCTTTATTTGTTTTGTTGTTATGGATTTTCAGTCACTGCGGCGTACAGAAAGTACGTCGCAGTGACTGAAAATCCGCACACCTCGCACAGGAACTTTTTTCCTTAGCCATATTTCATACCCGGCTGTTCAATTACTCATGCCTCAAGATGTGTTTCTCTATCGCAGTCCGGCAATAAATGGACCCACTGCCTGCGGACCTTTTTCTTCCACCAGTCTGATCGTCCTTGACCCAATGACTGCTATGTCTGCTTTGCCTTTCAAGGCCTCGATATCTTCTCTGTCCTGGATACCGAAACCCACTGCCAGCGGCAGAGAGGTCGCTTCGCGACAACGGCTGAGATAGTCGTTGAAATCCTGTCCGAATTCTGATTTTTTTCCTGTGACGCCACGCCTGGCCACGCAGTAAATAAAGCCCTGGCCATATCCGGCCAGTTCGCTCATGCGTGCGTCTGTGGATGTGGGGGTGAAGATCAAAATGGGGGACACCTGGTATTTCTCAGCCAGAGTGAGAAAGGATTTGCCCATTTCCGGGGGCAGGTCCGGGATAATAAAGCCCTGTATCCCGCTTTCAGCAGCCCTTTTCAGGAAAGCTTCTTCCCCGTATTTAAAGATGATATTGTAGTAGGTCATATAGAGGAAAGGGATGTCGTACGTGTCAGCCATTTCAGTGCCAAATGCAAGGCAGTCTTCCACCTTGGTTCCTTTGGCCAAGGAATCCTGGTTTGCCTTTACAATGACTGGCCCGTCTGCCATGGGTTCGGAAAAGGGGATCTGCATCTCGATACAGTCCACTCCGTTTTCCACCATCTGCCTGATGACTTCCCGGTTGGCATCAAAGGAGGGGTAGCCCAGGACAATGTGGGTCATGAGCAGAATATCTTTTTCTTTTGTTCTGTCGCGTAACTGCTGTTCTAACTGCATACTATGATCCTTATAACGGGTTATTTACTGCTGTATCCCTTTCCTCGGCCAATGATAAATTCTTTCCAGGAAGGATCTTCAAAGGCATGGGCGATGGTGAAGATATCCTTGTCGCCGCGACCAGACTGGTTGATAATAATGGCCTCGTCCGGTGAAAGTTTTCCAACTTCTCTATAGGCCCCGGCAAAGGCATGGGCGGATTCCAGGGCCGGAATGATTCCTTCTTTTTTCATGGTAAGGTCCAAGGCCTCCATCACCTCACTGTCCGTTGCCGATTCAAAGCGGACCTGTTTGTTTTCCCACAGGTCGGTGAGAATGGGGGAGACTCCGACATAGTCAAGCCCGGCTGCCACTGAATGGGTCTGTTTCATCTGTCCGTCATCATCCTGGAGGAACATGGTCTTGTATCCCTGGGCTACTCCTGGGGAAGCATCCGGAGTGGAGAGACGGATGGCATGGGCTCCGCTGTCAGCACCATGTCCGCCAGCTTCTACGCCTATAAGCTCCACATCCTTTTCACCTAGGAAGCGTTTAAAGATTCCCATGGCATTGGAACCGCCTCCGACACAGGCGTAGACCTTGGTCGGCATCTTGCCATAATATCTCATGATCTGTTCTGCTGCCTCTATACCGATGATGGACTGGAACCAGGACACCATTTCAGGAAAAGGGGCAGGTCCGCAGGCCGTACCAAAGACGTAATGGGTATCGTCCACATTGGTAACCCAGTCGCGAAAGGCCTCGTTAATGGCGTCCTTGAGGGTCCTGGATCCATCTTTTACCGTAACCACGGTGGCCCCCAGCTTTTCCATCCAAAAGACATTGGGGCGCTGGCGCATGACATCTTCTTCACCCATGTAAATGGTGCACTCCAGGCCGAATTTGGCGGCCATGGTGGCCGTGGCCACGCCATGCTGTCCTGCGCCGGTTTCAGCAATCACCCGTTTTTTTCCCATCCGTTTGACCAGCAGTCCCTGACCCATCACATTGTTGGCCTTATGGGCTCCGGTATGGTTGAGATCTTCCCGTTTGATATAGATCTGGGCACCACCAAAATAGTCACTCAGGTTTTCAGCATGGGTGAGCGGGGTGGGGCGGCAGGAATAGGTCGACATCAGGGACAGATATTCTTCCCAGAAGGCAGGGTCCTGCCGACAGCGTGCATATTCTTCTTTCAGCTCTTGAAAGGTCTGGTACAGCACCTCCGGGATATAGGCTCCACCCCATTTTCCAAAAAATCCGTTTTTGTCTTGGTTCATTTAGTGCCTTACTCCATATTTTCTTGTTTTTTGGGACAGAATGTCAAAATTATCTTTCAAATCAAAATATTAGGAATTACAGCCAAGGCACTTATCCCAGCTTTCTTACCGTTTACCGGGGTTATTTGCTCCAGCAAGGCTGTTTTTTATAAAATTCAGAATATGAAGAATACACTACTTTGAATATTTTTCCCAAGACTGATGGGAAGGGTTCATTGTTTTGAGCTGTTTTCTGCAGACAGCTGCAAAGTCTTCCGGGTAATGTCCATTGATATAACGGAGCTGGGCTTCGCTGAATGCCCCTGGGGATTCAGGCAGTCGAGGGAGAAAAGCATAGAGCAGGTGTTGCCCTTTTTCTCCTTGCCTGCCCAGCCGCTTGGGATATTCGATGGAGGTGACCATTGCGGCTCCCAGGCCGGCAAGAGATTTCTGCGCGAGATATATTCCATAATTGAGTGATTCCCTGCTTGCTGTATCGGCCTCCAGGATATTCCCCACCACCTCACCGTTTTTGTTCTGCAGGGCTATGATCTGCAGTTCCCATTGCGAGGTCTGGGCCTTGGGGACAAAGAGCATGGCGTGTTCATCTTCCCAGACTATCAGACTTGATTCCAGATCACTCCGACTGTCCATTCGAACGTTATTGCGAATACAGGCCAGATAATCAGCAAAGAAGTCCTCACCTGTCTCATCTCGATAGGCTCGTATCACCTCAGCTACCATATCGCCACAACCAAAGGCGGGCATGGATCCACAGGCATGCTGCGGATCACCGGAAAAGGTGTCCACCTCCTGCGGGAGCATGGCATATTGCTGGTGGATTTGTTGATGCGATGCATGGAGACGGTACCTGGTGGGCGCATAGTCAAAACCGAAATTCCAGCCCCAGAGCGTGGCTGTGAATTCCAGGGACCTGTCCT
>DAOVAI010000011.1 GCA_030671085.1 Pseudomonadota bacterium
AATAGGAGTAGCGAAGAAACAATTCAAAGAAATATCTTCTAATTTTTCAATATATAGAGGAAGTAGCCAAAATCCTTTGTATGTAACTAGTGTTGGTATTGGTTTTGAGTTTGCGAAAGAACTAATTACCTCCATGCACGGGAAGTATCGAATCCCAACTTTGCTAAAAAAAGCCGATCAAGTCTGCAGAAAACACAAAAGCTAATCGGGTAGCCGGGGGTTTTTCTCCCCCAGCCCCCACAACACCCTGCATGCGGCTCCGCATAGGGTGTTTCATCAAGGTTACCGAGCCGTAGCCGGGTAGCGAATCTTCACCCACTGCTCTTTGACAGGCAAAGGCCCCGATCATGAGCAATTAGTTGGTCATGCCGCTTTAAGATTGCCAAATCAAACCTGCTGAAATTCTATCCACCCCCAAACTTTACTCTGCTACTATGCATCTTCGATTTCAGCTTCACACTTTATTAGCTGCCCAATCCTCTCCTTATCACTGAGAAGATTCAGGAAACATCCTAACCGAGGGTTTGCCTACCACCACTTAGCCTTACCTCATATAATCTTCAAACCACGCAACATGGCTCTCATCGGTAGAATGCTTGAGTGGAAATGGAAATATTCTTAATTAAAAAAGGCCAACCACAATAATTCTGGTTGGCCTTGATATGTAGAGCTGATGTTATTGCTATTCAGTTCATTCCATATTCAAGCATAGAGAGTTAGGCGGGAGGGGTTCCTTCTTTAAACTCCTTCACGATATTTTCCCTGAATTCAGGAGTATCTTCATACCCATGAACTTTCGTTCCATGCTGAAGAACGGCTTCTAGCAGTTCCTCCTTTGTGTTGGCAGAGAGAGCTACAGTACACTTTACATCATCACTAGGATAGTCACGACAATCAATAAAATATCTACTCATAGTCTATTCCTCCGGTTGTTAAAATTGATGTTGACTCAGATGGTTGTCATTATAATAAAGACCATCTGGGTCTACGAAAAAGAAAATGCCACATTTTAGCATGTCAATATTCTTGTTTGACAATTTCAGAAAACAACCTACTGGTATGACATGGCCTAGTGGGCCTATCAGGCAACTTTAAACTCTTGTAGGCAGTTAACCTTGAACCTTTTTAAGAACATGGTCAATAACTTGACCATGTTCATGCTGTGGACTGAATAAAATCATCTCGGTATCTTCATCAGCTTTCACCGTATGGCCTGGGGGCCAGTAAAATAAGTCGCTGGTAACCGTGTTTTCTTGGTGACCATCTGCAAAACTGATTGTTAATTTTCCCTCAATAATATAACCCCAGTGCGGGGATTGACAAAGATCATCCTCGAGACCTTGAAGTAGGGGGGATAGGTCGGTTCCTGCTCCAAGAGAAAAGTATTCTCCTCCAATTTTTCCATAGCCTGTCGCATCTCCAAAATCTTTAAGCTGACGGGCTATAGCACCTGGTACATCAATTCTGACGGGTATGTCTTCTTTGGCTATTCTCATCACTTTTACCTCAGTTATTAAGTTGATATCGTATTTTCGGCATAAAAAATTTTAAGACTTAAACAAACAGTGGCCCTTGAGTATTAGTTCTGTCTTTGTTGCACATGGGAATCAATCCTATCATGCGGTAAAGATTATGTCACATGGTGGTACTTGTCAAGGGGGAGCAAGATTGGCCAAAGTACCCTTTGCTACTTATGGTTTATGGGGGTTCCTGGTGACGGGTTACTATTCTGGTAATTATTGTTCATCGAAGTAGGTTTCTCCGGTATGCCAAAACTAGTTCTACACTTTCAGGAAACACCTTAACCGAATGGTTCCCGTCAGTGGTTAATCTTGCCACTGGCTCCCTTCTGATATTTTCCAGAATTTCTGTCAAAAACATTTCAGGTGTGATTAAATAAAAAGAGAAAAATTTGTGGAGAGGGACTCAGGAAGAAATTATACTGGCTGTTTTGTCTAACTGATAAAGATTGCCAATTGGTTTCCCTAAATATTTTTTCAGAATTGGCACTAATATGGGCGAATTAAGTCAGTTAAGAAAAAATATAAAATATTTTCGGTGGATAGCAATTCATTTTCTCGTGGTACATTTGTGAGGGAGCCAAGACCATCTTGCATCACAGACTTTTTTTCCGACTTTGTAGCTTTGATATCGAAATTGCTGGAAAATGTTAGGTGTCAGGTAATATGTAGAAAGTGTTTTTAATATATACCGCCTTAATATATGAACAAGTGGGGAAATAATGATTAAAAGAATCTTAATTTGCTTATCTCTTTTCATTATTTTTGGTTGTGCCGTACCACCGATAGAAATTCAAAATAATACTTTAATATCTGAGCAACTACCGAACCTAAATGTTGTTATAAAGGATAAAAGACTACAATTTATATCTGAGAAAAAAGAAACTAAATATATCAATTATCGTGATGCCGAAGGAGGAGCAATAATTGAAAATCAAGTTTTCATTTTTGCTGAAATAGAAGACAAATATGTAAAACGGGCTGTTTATATATGGATATCTAAGACATCAAGTGGGGCTTGGCCTTCTGATATTTACGGCGACGTTAATTTCAAAATTGACCATGGCGTTAAAAAAATTGGTGGGGAAAATTATCAATTCTGTACATTTTTCTATGACAAAATCTTAAAAGATGTGAAAAATGCTATATATGACAAGGGATATCTACTTGAAGATGTATATCTTGCTCATAGCATTGGTAAAATTTTCGGAATAGATAACAGTGGAAAATATCACATAGATTATATTGAATCAGTATCTGGCATGGAAGAAAAATGGGACAAACCAGAAAAATTCACCATGCAACAAAAAGAAAGACTGCAAAAGTTTGTAGCAGAGGCCAATTTGGCCTTTAAAATTAACTAAAGAGGTATAACTAGGCGCTTGAGAGGGGCAGTATGAGGCCTGATGAATTGGGCAAGTTATCAGGCATAAAGAAAGAGCTTGTCGGGTGCATTAATCAATAGCTGTCCCTTAGCTTAATCGTTAATATTGTCAGATCGAAGGTGCGATTTCCCTGCCAATCCCACACTGAAGGTTTCTACTGTACATCGCCAAAATGAAGGTCAACTCTATTTTCGCTCTCTAGTGCCTGAGCAGTTCAGGCGGTGTTCAGGAATAATCTTAAGTTTCCGTTTGCCTGACCACTTGTAGACCTTGCCACTACCAATCCTATTTTTGCAGCACCGAGCGTAAAATGCCTTTTCAATTACGGCACAGTTTGTATTACAGTGAAGGTAATAACGTTGAGGAAAATCAGTGATACTTGAGTTTGCCAGTGAAAATCTAGTAGAAAAAGGTGGTTGAGATAAACTGCGCTTGGGATTGAGTTGAAAAATGCAATTTCTGGTGCAGAGCACCATTCATTGAATAGATATGAATAGAATAGCTAAAACGATTAGTATCGCCTACTTCCGCGCTCTTGGGTATTACCCAACAAGTATTAATGGATTGAAGTTCAAATTAGATCCATACCATATTGAATTCTGGAAAAAGGTAGCAACAGGCAGATGGGAACCCCATACTTATAAAATAATATCGAGATTCATCAACGTTGATACCGTTTATTGTGACCTTGGTGCTTGGATAGGCCCCACTGTGATCTACGCTGCAAAAAAAAGCAAGCAGGTTGTTTGTTTCGAACCAGATCCCTTTGCATATCGATACCTCTGCTGGAACATTGAGCTGAACGAATTACATAATGTGATGGCTTTCAATATTGCATTGGCTAATCGCACTGCAATACAGAGAATGTCGAGTTTTAGAAGACATCTTGGCGACAGTATGACGAGTCTGCTCGCTGATGGCCAAGGAAAAAATAGAGTCGATGTGTTATCATTAACATGGGATGACTTCATCGACCTTTCCAAGATTGATAAGATAGATTTTATCAAAATCGACATTGAGGGAGGTGAATTTGCGTTACTTCCAACTCTCAAAGACTACTTATCTCTACACAAGCCTATTGTGTACATGTCCACCCACCCCCATCGCCTTGATGTCAGATTAAAACAAGAAAAGATGCAACAGATTATTGACGTAATGGATATTTACAAAAAATGCCTAAATAGTGATCTCAACCCGGTAGATATTCGCGAATTGAACAATGGAGATGCTTTAATTCACGGCCATTCGTATATATTTATGGATTAATCGCCGAATCAGATAGCCAGCTAGTGAATGGTTCCCCACAGATCTTTGAAGATAACAGATCTTGATTTTTCAGCCATTTATTAGTCATTCTAGCTTGAGATTGCCAATTCCAATCTACCGAAATTCTATCCACCCTTAAACTTTACACTACTACTGATATGTCTGACAGTGTCAAATTTTCTGATGCCTTCTCGTCAGAACTGTTGGGTTAAGTTTGGACTAATTTTATTTTCTTTATTCACTCAACAGTATCTGTTTTATCTTTTTACTGAAACAAAAAAGGCTGCTGTCCCTTTCGGGGCAGCAGCCTTTTTTGTTTTGTACTGCCTATTATCCTTAGGCCGGGATATACCTTGTCAGCGGACAGTTCTTACAGCCTGTTTCAGGCAGGTCGGTATCCGTGTGGACCTTGGTGATAATGTCAGCAACGGCTGTTTTGGTGTTCGGGTACAGATTTTCCATGCCGATTTTCTCCAGCAGGTGAGTCCGTTCCATGACAGCCATAACCTGCCCTTTGACGCCTGCCATGGCAAAGCCGAGTTTCGCGGCACGCAAGCGATCAACGATCATTGCCAAGGCCTCCTCACCTGATGCATCCATATCATTGATACCTTTGGCATCGAGGAGGATGTAGCGCAGGTCTGGATGTTCGGTCCTGAATTTGGCGACCTGCTCGTCAAGGTAGCTGGCATTGGCGAAGAACAGGGCTCCGTCAAAGCGAACCACTGAAATATGGCGGCAGCCTTTGAGGCGGTAGTGTTCCGAACTTTTGAGTACGTTCTCTTCATTCAAGGAGAGCTCGGCCACAACAGGGCGCATGGATTTGTACAGGAATACGCCCATGGAGAGGACAAATCCAACCATGATACCCTTGTCCAGATGCGGGGCAAAGTAGAGGGTTACCATAAAGCTGAGGACGGAGATGACACCGTCATACCACTGGGCTCTATATGAGTGAATGAATCCTTTGATGTTGATCAGGCCGATAACCGCCATCATGATAACCGCAGCCAGAGTGGCCTGGGGAAGATGATAGAGCAGAGGAGTGAAAAACAGCAGAGTAATAATAACCATCAGGGATGTAATGACCGAGGAGATACCGGACACCGCTCCAGCCTGCAGATTGACGGCGGAACGGGAGAAAGAGCCGGAAACTGCGTAACTGGATCCTGCAGAACCGAGGATGTTGGCAAGGCCCTGGCCGATGAGCTCCTGGTTGGCATCAATCTTTTGACCGGTCTTGGCTGCCATGGCCTTGGCAATGGCAATGGCCTCCATGAAACCAAGGAGGGAGATGATGATCGCTGTTGGCAACAGTTTTAAAAAGCTTTTTGCAGTGAGTTCAGGAACTGTCAGAGTTGGCAAGCCTTTTGGTACTGTTCCTACAACAGCGCCGCCGCCCATCAGAGTCAGCTTGCTGCTGTCAAGGGCAGAGTTCTTGACTTTAAGGCGCCAGCTACCGCCATCAGTCTCAACACCTGCGGGAATATTTCCCTTAGGATAGAAGGTGTAGTTTTCTCCATCTTTTACAGCTTCAAATTTCATATGTCTGAGTTCTTTACGGAGAAGATGTGCTTCCTCCTTTGCGTGATCCATATGAACAGTGAGGGTGGCAACCTGAGCTTCAAGGTTAATGAGTTCCACAGAAGGACCGCCGTGACCGCTTCCCGATTCTGCTTTGCGTAAATCATCGGCAGCATCACCAAGTCCGGCACGTTCGTTGCCATGTGCATTGATGAGAGCAGTAGCGGCGTTAAATTCGTGAATCTGTCTTTCAATGCCGGGAGCCTGGATGGTAGACACATCAACAGTGGCATCATTTTTGAACCCGGTGAAATAGGAAAGCAGTGTGGTAATAAGAACAGCAAAAAGTACTGCAGGGATTCTCGGGTTGATCTTTTTCAGGATCACCATGATAGTCACAGCACCAATTCCATACATCAGGGTTGGGATATGGGTGAAATCCATTGCCGCCCGGGCAACACGCATCATGGTTTCATAATGGTGGGGTGCCTTATCCACATAGACTCCGAAAAATTTGGAGAACTGTGAAGAGGCGATGATGATGGCTGCAGCATTGGTGAATCCATTGATGACCGGATGGGAGAGGAAGTTGACCACCATTCCCAGACGCAGTACACCAAGGGAGAATTGGAAGATACCAACAACAAGCGCCAGGGCCACGGAATAGGCGATGAACTCTGGGGAGCCGGCAGTGGCCAGTGGCTCAAGCGACGCTGCCGACATCAGAGAAACAACGGCCACCGGGCCGGTGCCGAGCTGACGGCTGGAGCCGAACAGTGCTGCCACCATGGGCGGCAGAAATGCGGCATACAGGCCGTAGTATGCGGGAAGACCTGCCAGCTGGGCATAGGCCATGGATTGAGGGATCAGAACCAGGGCAACGGTAATACCGGCCATCAAGTCCAGCTTGAAGGTCTCAGGTTTGTATCCCTTGAACCAGAGTAAAAATGGGAAAATTTTTGCAAGGATCATAGTGTGTGGACTCTTTTGGTTAGTGGGTTGATTGAAAAGTGGGTTTTGTTTTTGCTTATTTGTTTGCCAGCCTGCAGCAACAGGTCTCTATAAGGTCGTCGTAGAAGGGACCTGCCCGGTACAGGTTATAGGTCTCCAGTCGAACCAGACCATCCACAAGAGTAAAGAGGAGAAGGGCCTGCTTTTTGCTATGCAGCTCTCGAATGGATCCGTCTTTTTGCCCTTTGAGGATAGCCCGGTCAAAGAGATCAATAAAACAGGTATAGATCTCTTCGAGGTGTTTACGGTAATCGGGATTGTCCATTGCAAGCTGGTAGGGGTAGTGACGGTGGAGCAAGAGAAAGCGATCCTCCATTCTTTCAGCAAGAGAAAAATAAAATGAAATTGTTCCTTTAACCATATCCAGGCCGGTACTGAAATCAGACGTATCCTGAAAGACTTCCAGCTCCTTGATGATCCCTTCCTTGAAATTTTCCAGTACAGCCAGGAACAGATCGCCCTTGGTCTTGAAATGGTAGAAAATTGTCCCGTCTGCGACACCGGTTACCTTGGCGATTTCGCTCATGGAGGTATCCCGGTAACCCTTTTCCGAAAAAAATTGGGTGGCGGTTTGGAGGATGGCTTCTTTTCTGGAACGTGGTGCTTTCAATTATTCTTACTTCCGAAAGGTTTGTTGAAAAGCTGACTGACTACACAGTCAGTTTTTTTAGGTTGTTTGATACTGCCGATGTCGCATTCAGTCAAGGTTTTTTTAACAGTTAATTAAAAACTTACCTACTTGCCGGACTGTGGAGATAAAGAGATGTTTTTACTTGCAGGAGATCTGCATTGGGTAGATATGGGGAAATCCGGATGGGGGCATCTTCTGACAAGGATAAAATGTGACAGGGAAAGAAGGAATGAGGATAAATCCGGAATACGTTAAAGCCCGCTCGCCCGAAAAAAACCTTGCCTGATTGCTTGTTTTCAGGGTAGTTTGACACATTTTTCAAGGGCAGAGATGATGCCGTTGGAGGTGTGGGGACTTCCCCTGAAAGGTTTCTGTTTCACTATGCAGTGCTAACCAGTGAGATCAATTATGAAAAAAATTATGATACGGTCGTTTTTGTTTCTCTGTTGTCTATTGTGGCTGCAGGTTCCTGGAATGGCCACGGCTGCGGAAAAACAGGCAGAGATGGCTTTTCTGCCCTTTACCATCAACAGTGCCAAGGATATGAGCTACCTCTCTGAGGGGCTGAGGCAGATGCTGAGCAGCCGACTTTCTGCAGAAGCAGGTATTGCGGTGGTGGACAGCGGCAAAGTTGATGCGGCCCTGAAGGCGGCCGGTGAGACTTTCTCTGCTGATAAGGCAGCAGCATTTACCAAAAAGCTAGGTGCTGATTATCTCATGTATGGCTCTGTAACGGAGCTCGGTGGTGGGATGAGTTTTGATGCCAAAGTCTATTCGGCAGCAGAGGGCACGAGCAAAACCTTTTATGCCACTGCCCCTTCCGAAGGGGAGGTGATGAGTGCCATCGACTCCCTGTCCTGGGATGTGGCAGCAACTATTTTTAACAAAGATCGTCCGGCAAAATATGCTGCAGTGCGTGCTCAGGAATCTGTATCCGCAAAGCCGTATGAGACGGCCCACCCTGATCGAACTTACAGGAAGAGCGGCGGGTATTACGGCGGTGCGTCGAGCAAATGGATTGACGGCGGCCAGCGCTTTGTCAAGACCTCCAATATAGATCTTGCTATGGAGGCAATGGCCATTGGCGATGTGGATGGAGACGGTCTCATGGACGTGGTCATGGCCGACAGGCGGCAGGTCACTGTTTATCATCTCAACAACAACCGCCTCAATGAGTTTGCCAAGACCAAACTTCCTGCCCGCTATAAGATCCACGCTGTGAATGTGGCAGATTTAAATGATAACGGTAGGGCCGAGATCTATATCAGTGCTGCTGATAGCAAAACACCTGGTTCGCGTGGTGTGGAGTGGAGCGGGACAGAGCTCGTGACCCTTTTTGATCACGCCCCGTTTTACATCCGGCCACTCATGGTGCCGGGTTTGGGAACCATCCTTGGGGGACAGAAGGCCGGCAAGGACGCCAAGGCCATTGGCGGGCCCATGTATAGCCTGCTGCAGGATGGAAAGAAACTGGTTGTGGACGAGCGGTTGCCGCTTCCCGAGAGCCTGGTGATTTTCAATCTTTCCATTGGTGATCTTGATGGTGACGGTGACTGGGAGATCGTTGTTCTGGATGAGTTCAGCAAGCTGCGGGTCATGGAAAGCGGCGGCAAGATGCTGTGGAAGAGTCAGGACTCTTACGGGGCAACAAAACGCTTTGTTGGAGGTGAGGATCTTCTTAAGCGACCAACCTCTAGAGACTATGACGAGATGAGTGACGGGAAGGGAGAACAGTTTCTGAAGATCTGGGTCCCCTCTCGGATTATCATCAAAGATATGGATCAGGACGGGATTGATGATGTCATCCTCAATAAGAATTCCTCCACTTTGACTAGCGTGGTTCGTGATATGCAGAAATTTCCTTCCGGTATAGCCATGGGTCTGAAGTGGAACGGTCTTGGGCTGGAAGAGATCTGGCAGACAAAACGTATAGACGGCTATGTAGTGGATTATGAATTGGAATCCGAACATCTGAAGACTGCTGATGGCGAGGATAGCCTCTATGTCGGCGTGGTGACCCAGAGCGGGTTTATGAATATGGTCACCGGGGATAGTTCAACACTGTTGATTTACCCGTTCAAGGCCAAAACAGAAGGTATTGATCAGTAAATGGGATGACTGTTCGGGTATTCAGCAGTCAGTATTTGGAAAGTAGAATGAAGTTACGCACTTTTGGTGCATTGGAAAAACAGATAGTCTTTCCGTCATACTATTATTCCTGAGAATTCGGGTGGTATGATGCTGAATTCTGGCTCCTGAATACGTGAATATTTACTCAATAAAAACTGCCTTTGTGGCAGATATATTTTTCATTAACGAATAGATACAGGTGAAAACGTGACAGATAGCAGCAATTCACTCTGGATGTCAGGAAATGAGGCCATTGCCCTGGCTGCCTTTGAGGCAGGGGTCAAGGTGGCATCAGGCTATCCAGGGACTCCCTCCACAGAGATTATGGAGAATCTTTCCAAATATGAAGGTGTGTACACCGAATGGGCCCCCAATGAAAAGGTGGGCCTTGAGGTTGCCATCGGAGCCTCTTTTGCAGGAGTCAGGGCCCTGGCCACCATGAAGCACGTGGGCGTCAACGTTGCCGCCGATCCCCTCTTTACCGCTTCCTATACCGGCGGCCGTGGAGGGCTGGTGGTCATCACTGCCGATGATCCGGAGATGCACTCTTCCCAGAATGAACAGGATAATCGCAACTATGCCTATGCAGCCAAGCTCCCCATGCTTGAGCCCTCAGATCCTGCAGAGGCCAAGGAGCTGCTGAAAGAGGCCTTTGAGCTCTCCGAGCGTCTCGATACTCCGGTCCTCTTTCGTATTACCACCCGTGTTGCCCATGTGAAGGGTGTGGTCAGCAAGGGGGAGATGATGCAGTCTGCAGCCACCTGCGGAATTGAGAAGATGCCTGCCAAGTTTGTCATGCTCCCCGGAAATGCCCGCAACCGGAGAAAGGTTGTGGAAGAGCGTATGGCTCAGTTACGGGAGATTGCAGAGACTGATGCCTATAACAAAGTGGAAGCAGGGGGGGGCAAGCGTGGTTTTATCACCGGCGGCGTTTCCTATCTCTATGTGAAGGAGGCCTTTCCCGAGGCTGCAGTCCTCAAGCTCGGTATGAGCTGGCCCCTTCCTGAAGAGAAGATCAAAGCCTTTGCTGCCAGTGTTGATGAGCTGTTTGTGGTGGAAGAACTTGATCCTTTTCTCGAGCATCATATCAAATCCATGGGGGTTGCCTGTATCGGCAAAGAGCGTGTTCCCAATCAGGGTGAACTCAATACCGCTATTGTTCGCGCATCCATTGACCCGGATTCAGTGCCCGAGCTCTTTGCTCCACCTGAGTTGCCCATGCGGCCCCCCAACATGTGTGCCGGCTGTCCGCATCGGGGCGTCTTTTTTAATCTTTCTAAAATGAAAGATATCTTTGTCTCAGGAGATATCGGTTGCTACACCCTGGGCTTTCTGCCGCCGCTTTCAGCCATGGATTCCTGTGTCTGTATGGGGGCGTCGGTCACCATCGCGCATGGCATGGCCAAGGCCTTGGGCGATGAGGGCAAGGGAAAACTGGTCTCAGTGATCGGAGATTCAACCTTTATTCATTCCGGTATCAATGGTCTCATCAACTCGGTCTATAATGATTCCGCTTCGGTTCTCATCATCCTTGATAATCGGATTACAGCCATGACCGGACAGCAGAACAACCCGACATCCGGCTGCAATATCAAGGGTGAGGCTGCCAATGCCATCAACCTGGAAGAGTTGTGTCGGGCTGTTGGTGTCAAGCACGTGGAGGAGGTCAACCCCCATGACATCAGCGCCTGTCGTACAGCTCTGAAAAATGCGCGGGATTGTGATGAGATGTCAGTGGTCATCTCCCGGGCACCCTGTGTGCTTCTGCCGGAGATGAAGAAGGCCGAGCATGTACCTTATTTGACAACAACTGAGAACTGCACCGGCTGTAGGGCCTGTGTTAATCTCGGCTGTCCTGCCATCAGCTGGACACCGCTCACTCCTGAGGAGGCTGTGGCCCTTGGGTATAAAGAAAAGCAGAAGGGCTTTGCTGTGATCAATGAAGTGCAGTGTAACGGCTGCGGCCAGTGCTACGCGCTCTGCAAGTTTGAAGCTATCAACAGGAAGGGGGAGTAAGACATGGGTGAAACAGGAAATATTCTCTTTTCCGGAGTCGGTGGTCAGGGCATACTCCTGGCCAGTGAGATAACGGCCTATGCCCTGCTTTCAGCAGGGTATGATGCCAAGAAGAGCGAGGTTCACGGTATGGCCCAGCGCGGCGGTTCAGTAACGGCCCAGCTGCGTTACGGCGACAAGGTCTATTCGCCCCTGATTGAACCGGGCAAGGCCGATATCCTGATCTCCTTTGAGATGATGGAGGCCGCCCGCTATCTGCCCTATCTCCATAAAGAGAGCAAGGTGATTGTCAATACCCAGCAGATCAAACCGCCATCTGTGGCCATGGGGCAGGTTGCATACCCTGAGGATGTGCTGGACTCCATCTCGTCGCTGGGTATCCAGATGGTCACCGTAGATGCCTTTGATATTGCCAGGGATGCGGGTGAGGTAAAGGCTGCCAATGTGGTTATGGTTGGCGCCATGTCAACCTTTCTGCCCATGGGTGTTGAGGTTTATGAGGGAATTATTAATACCAGAGTTCCTGAACGATTCCGTGAGGTGAATCTCAAGGCATTTGCAGCGGGGCGTAAGATTACAGAATAGATTGTTCTCTGAACCGTGTAGGAAAAATATCAAATAAGAGAACGCACTCATATTAAGCGAGAGTAAGTCATGACACTATATTGGGAAGAGGAGATTGAGACCCTGCCTCGGGTTGGGTTGGAATCTATTCAGCTGAAACGTCTTCAGCATCTGGTGGCGCGGGTCTATGAAACCGTTGCCCCGTATCGTGAAAAGATGGATGCAGCCGGGGTGAAACCCGAAGACATCCAGTCCCTGACAGACCTTGCCAAGTTGCCCTTCACGGTCAAGGAGGATCTGCGGGAGAACTATCCCTTTGGTCTTTTTACCGTGCCCATGGACCAGGTGGTCCGCGTGCATGCCTCTTCCGGTACCACGGGGAAACCAACGGTTGTTGGCTACACCAAGAAGGACATCGAGACCTGGTCCGGCCTCATGGCCAGAGCCCTCACCTGTGCCGGGGTCACCTCCAAAGACATGGTGCACAACGCCTACGGATACGGCCTTTTTACCGGTGGACTTGGTGCCCATTACGGGATTGAACGATTAGGGGCTACGGTTATCCCGGTCTCCGGCGGCAATACCAAGCGCCAGATTACCATCATGCAGGATTTTAAATCCAGCGTTCTCCTGGCCACCCCCTCCTATGCCCTGAATCTTGCCGAGACCATGGAAGGTTTAGGCGTTGATCCTAAATCCCTGTCGCTCAGGGTCGGGGTCTTTGGGGCAGAGCCCTGGAGTGAGAATATGCGTGAGGAGGTGGAGCGTAAATTGAACATTAAGGCCGTGGATATCTATGGTCTGTCCGAGGTGATTGGTCCGGGTGTTGCCATGCAGTGCCTGGAAGGGGAAAAGGGCCTGCATATCTTCGAGGATCATTTCCTTCCCGAGATCATTGATCCTGATACAGGCGAGGTCCTTCCTCCAGGAGAAAAGGGAGAGCTGGTCTTTACAACGCTCACCAAAGAGGCCTTCCCCATTATCCGTTATCGTACGAAGGATATCTCCAGGCTGTTCTATGATGAGTGTGCCTGCGGTCGAACCCTGGTACGTATGGAAAAGGTTACTGGACGTACCGATGACATGCTCATTATCCGTGGCGTCAATGTCTTCCCGTCCCAGATTGAGCATGTGCTCATGGGAACCGAAGGCGTGGAACCCCATTACCAGATCGTGGTGAACCGGGAAGGGAATATGGACACCATGTCTGTTGAGGTGGAAGTCAGCGAAGATATCTTCTCAGACGAGATCAAAAAGCTTGAGAATCTCACCAAGCGTATTCAGGCGGATATCAAGGATATGCTGGGCGTTACCTGTCGAGTAAAGCTGGTGGAACCCAAGACCATCCAGCGTAGTGAAGGCAAGGCACAGCGTGTAATTGATAACAGGAAACTGTAAAGAAAAGTTAAAAGTGTAAAGTTTATAAAGTGAAAAGCAGTCAAGTACGGGCGTCTCGTTTTGCGGCTCACTGCCTTGATACGCTTTATGAACTTTATAAACTTTTTACTCAAATCCGGAGGATTTGCATATGAAGGTTGAACAGATTGCAGTTTTTTTAGAGAATAAATCAGGGCGCCTGGCTGAGATTACAGCAAAGCTGGCAGAAGAAAATATCAATATTCGGGCTCTTTCCGTGGCTGATACGGCTGATTTCGGTATCCTGCGGCTCATCGTTGACAACGTGGAAAAGGCCAAGGCAACACTGAAGTCCAATGGTTTTACCGTGGGTATCACCAATGTGATTGCCGTGGAAGTTGCCGACAAGACCGGCGGCCTGGCTGGAGTGCTGAAGACCATAGACGAAGAAAAACTGAACGTGGAATATATGTACGCCTTTGTCAATAAAACTGGAGAAAATGCAGTTCTCATCTTCCGTTTTGACGAGACGGACCAGGCAATCGAGTCTTTGCAGCGTACCGGTTATACTATTCTCAGTGGTAAGGAAATTTGTGCTTTATAAATTCCGGAGTTTGTCCGGAATAGTTATTCGGCAGGGTCTCCATGGTTCTGCCGCCATATTCAATTGAACGGGGGGAAAAGATGAAAAAAATTGCATCAAAAATTCTCATGGCCATGCTTGCAGTCAGCTTTTTTGCTGTACCTGCTGCCTGGGCCGAGAACATCAAGGTCGGAGCTATTCTTGCTGTCACTGGTGGCGCTTCTTTCCTGGGTGGCCCTGAGGCCCGCAGCCTGGAAATGCTGGTTGAAGAGGTAAACAACAACGGTGGTATCAACGGCAACAAGATTGAACTGATCATCAAGGATTCTGCGGCCAGCCCGGAAAAGGCCATCTCCTTTGCCAAACAGCTCATTGAAGAGGAGAAAGTCCTGGCCATCATTGGACCCTCCACCTCTGGCGAGACCATGAAGATCAAAAACATCTGCGAGCAGGCCAAGACCCCGCTGCTCTCCTGTGGTGCTGCTGAGGTGATCGTCAACCCTGTTGCAGCTTACGTCTTTAAGACCCCGCAGAAGGACTCCTTTGCTGTCAAGAAGATCTTCATGGAAATGAACAAGATGGGTATTTCCAAGATCGCTGTCCTGGCCGGAAATACTGGTTTTGGTAAAGCTGGAAAAGGACAACTGCTGAAAATAGCACCTGAGTTTGGTATCGAGGTGGTTGAGGTCGAAGTCTACGATAAAAAATCCAATGACCTCTCTGCAGTGGTTGCCAAGATCAAGGCCAACAAAGACGTGCAGGCTGTGATCAACTGGTCCATCGTTCCTGCCCAGGCCATCGTTGCCAAGAACATGCGTCAGGCTGGTTGGGATGTACCCCTCTTTCAGAGCCACGGTTTTGGAAATATCAAGTACGTTGAGGCAGCCGGTGCTGCTGCTGAGGGAATTATTTTCCCTGCAGGCCGTCTCCTCATTGCCGACAGCCTGCCTGCTGATAATCCGCAGAAGGCACTGTTGATGGCGTACAAGAAAAACTACGAAGCCAAATTCAATGAGCCTGCCTCCACCTTTGGTGGCCACGCCTATGACGCCTTCACCATCCTCATGGCAGCCGTTGCCGAGGCCGGAAATGATCGGGACAAGGTTCGTACTGCAATTGAAGGCTTGAAAAACTTTGCCGGCACCGGCGGAGTTTTCAACTTCTCTGCCGAAGACCATAATGGCCTTGGCATTGAAGCCTTCCAGATGATGATCGTTAAAGACGGTAAATTTGTCGCCTATACCGGGAAATAATAATCCGGTATTACCGATAATGTTTGACTTACCGGGCTGGGAGGATACTTCCCAGCCCGGTTTTTGATAACGACGAGTTTTCAGTTTTCAGTGTTCAGTTTTCAGGAAAGACATTGAGAGACTGAACACTGAAAACTGAACACTGAACACTGTTTTTCCCATGACCACCGAACTTTTCATCCAATACTTGTTGGCCGGTATCACCTACGGCAGTATCTATGCCATTGTCGCCATCGGGTTCAATATTATCTATAATACCACCGGGATAATCAATTTCGCCCAGGGTGAGTTTGTGATGTTCGGGGGGATGATCGCTATCTCCCTGCTCCAGTTTATGCCTCTGCCCCTTGCCATTTTGCTGGCTGTTGTACTCACCATGCTCATCGGGGCCCTGATCGAGATTTGTTTCATCCGCTGGCTGAAGTCTCCTTCGGTCCTGCGTATGATCATCATCACCATTGGCATCTCTATTCTTTCCCGTGAGGTTGCAGTGCATGTCTGGGGCGAGTCTATCCGTTCGCTGCCCTACTTTGTCGGCAACGAGATCACCTCCATCCCAATACTGGGGGCACGTATTTCCCCTCAGGTCCTGTGGGTGGTTGCTGTCTCCGGTCTGATGGTGGTCTGCTTAGGAGTTTTTTTCAAGACGACCTCTGTGGGGCGAGAGATGCGGGCCTGTGCATCCAACCGCAAGGCTGCCACTCTCTGCGGCATCAATGCCGAGAATATGGTGACCCTCTCCTTTGTCCTCAGCGCAGGTATTGGGGCCCTGGCTGGCTGTGTCATGTCGCCCATTACCTACAGCCAGTACGACATGGGAACCGGGCTTGCCATCAAGGGCTTTACCGTGGCCATCCTCGGCGGTCTTGGAAGTTCAGGGGGGGCGGTGGCTGCAGGACTGCTCCTTGGTATCATCGAGGCCTTTTCCGTCTCAGTGGTGCCCCTTGCCTTCCAGGATGCTATCTCCATTTCCATTCTTCTCATTATCCTCTTTGTCCGTCCCCAGGGGCTGTTTGGATCTAAAGAAGCAGCAGGATTGAAGGAGTTTTGAGCAAATGAAAAAACTACTTTCCATCCTGCCCCTGCTCGCTGTGGTGATCGGAGTCCATCTCCTGACCAGTGCTACCGACACCATGTATTACCTGACTCAGATGACCATGTCGGCCTACTATTCGCTGCTCATCATCGGCCTCTGTGTACTCATGGGCTATGCAGGTCAGATCTCCCTGGGCCATGCCGGATTTTTTGCCATTGGCGGCTATCTCTCGGCAGCGCTCACCACCCGCAGTCTCATCCCATACCAGGGCACAACTCTGGTCAGTCTGCTGGACTCTGCAGGACTTCTCCTTTCTGGTCACGATCTCTATGGAGAAGCCTTGCTGGTGGTGACTCCCTGGGCAGCGTGCATTATCGCTGTACTCACTGCCGCTTGCATTGCCGTGGTCATTGGCATCCCAGTACTCAAATTGAAAGGGCATTACCTGGCCATGGCCACCTTGGGATTTGGGATCATCATCTATCGGTTGGCTCTGGCCATGGAGTATTTTGGTGAGGCAGATGGAATTTCTGAGGTCCCTGCCTTTGTTCTCCTGCCGGGTGTAAGTGTCAGTGGAAATTTCAGCGACCGGGTGCAGAACTACTATATCGCCTGGGTGCTGCTTCTCATCGGCATGGTTCTTTTGCTTAATCTGATCGATTCCCGGGTGGGCAGGGCCCTGCGAGGTATTCATGGTTCTGATGAGGCAGCTGACGCCATGGGCGTCAACACCGCTCGCTTCAAGCTGCAGACTTTTGTCCTCTCTGCTGTTTTTGCTGCGATTGCCGGGGTCTTTCTCACCCATTATAACGGTGGAATCGGGCCGTCTGAGGC
The DNA here is from genome assembly GCA_030671085.1 of Pseudomonadota bacterium. Lineage (GTDB taxonomy): Bacteria > Desulfobacterota > Desulfobulbia > Desulfobulbales > Desulfocapsaceae > Desulfocapsa. Next base: position 17,110 of record DAOVAI010000011.1, read on the forward strand.
AGGGGTGATGAAGTCGGTTCGCTATGTGGCCATTGTTGCCGTAGGTGGCATGGCCCATCTCTGGGGAGCACTGCTCATGGGGATAGTCCTCAACTTCCTTTCCCTGCGCGGCATCTTCGGTTCCTACGATGACGCGGTCTTTGGCTTGATCCTCATCGTAATTATGCTTTTTGCTCCCAACGGTATCCTGAGTATCAATGTCCGCCATCGCCTAAGGCAGCTTTTGGGCAGAGGAAAACAGGACAGGGCAGGGGAGGTATAGCCATGGCGTTCTTGGAAATAAAGCAGCTGCATAAGCGATTTGGCGGCCTCCATGCCGTAAAGGATGTCTCCTTTCAGGTGGAACCGGGACAGATCAAGGCCGTGATTGGACCGAACGGGGCAGGCAAGACCACCCTGTTCAATATGATCTCCGGGACCTTTCCCGCAACTTCAGGATCTGTGACCTTTCAGGGTCGTGAACTGCTGGGGAAAAAGCCTTTTCAGGTCGCAACTCTTGGCATGGCCAGGACCTATCAGAATATCAAGATGTTCAGCGGGATGACCGCCCTGGAAAATGTTATGGTTGGCCGTCACGTACAATCCAATGCAGGCTTCCTCGCCTCCATGTTCCGTATGCCCCGGACCTGGAAGGAGGAACGAGATATCCGAGATAAATCCATGGAGCTTCTGGGCCTCCTCGAGATTGAGGAACATGCCCATATCGATGCCGCAAGCCTTGCTTTCGGACAGCAGCGGGCTGTGGAGCTGGCACGGGCCCTGGCCATGGAACCCACTCTGCTCCTCCTCGATGAACCGGCAGCCGGACTGAATATCTACGAAACGGCTGAGGTGGGACGTCTGATCACCAAGATTCGTGATCTCGGCATCACGGTCCTGCTGGTGGAACATGACATGTCCCTGGTCATGGATATCTCTGATGAGATTGTGGTTCTCTGTTTCGGAGAGAAGATTGCTGAAGATGTGCCCACTGCCATTCAGCAGGATCCCGAAGTGATAAAGATTTACCTGGGCGAAGAGTAAAAAAGATATGCTGAAAATTCGCAACCTGGAATCCGGATACGGAAAAATCAAGGTACTCAAGCATGTCTCCATGCACGTGGATCCCGGTGAAATCGTGACCATCATCGGGGCCAATGGGGCAGGGAAGACCACTCTCCTCTCCACCATTGCCGGTCTGGTCAAGGCTAGTTCCGGTGCGGCTGAGTTCAAAGGCACCAATATCTTAAAAACCAAGGCCGCAGTCATCCCTGGTCTGGGCTGCGTTATGGTTCCGGAAGGAAGACAGGTCTTTGCTACCATGACCGTGGAAGAAAACCTGCTTCTTGGTGGCCATCCCCTGCAAAAACAGGGAAAACAGGTCATGACTGAACTCCTTGAACATCAGTATGAACTCTTTGCCATCCTCCGCGATCGGAAGAAGCAGCTGGCCGGAACACTTTCCGGGGGAGAACAGCAGATGCTGGCCATGGGGCGTGCCCTTATGTCCCGTCCCTCCCTGGTGATGATGGACGAACCCTCAACCGGACTTGCGCCCCTGATAGTCAAAGAGATTTTTCAAATCATTGTCAGGCTTCGGGATGAGGGGAACACCGTACTGCTTGTAGAGCAGAATGCCAAGGCAGCGTTAGGGATTGCCGATCGGGGATATGTGCTGGAGACGGGTAAAATCATTGTCCAAGGGCCGGCCGAAGACCTTTTGGCCAATCAAGATGTTCAGAGGGCCTATTTGGGGAGGGAGAAGGTGGAAGAAAAATGAGTGTTCAGTTCTCAGTGTTCAGTTTTCAGTAAATAGGCTATCATTCTTTTGAAGAACTCGTGGTTTGGAAACGCGCTTGTCGTTTGACTGTACAACTGTATGAGTTACTTAAGAATTGTACAGATTATGGTCTCAGGGATCAGATGACTCGAGCCGGGGTGTCGATTGCTTCAAATATCGCAGAAGGTGTGGAACGGAATACTCCTAAGGAATTTCAAAGGTATCTCAACATTGCAAAGGGCTCGGTTGCAGAACTGAGAACACAGATTTATATTGCTGGTGAAATTGGTATTTTTTCTCCTACTCAGAAACAGGAATTTGTTGCTGAATTGAAAGAAATATCAGCTATGTTACACGGACTTGCAAAGTCTCTTCACAAGGATAAGTAGTTTACAGCAACGATCCGTTATTATAATTAGGGGACGCGTAAATCGTACTTGCTGAAAACTGAAAACTGAAAACTGAAAACTATATAAAAAAATGTACTGGCAAGAAGACAAAGAATGCATGAGTCGTGGTGATCTGGAACAGCTTCAACTGGAACGTCTGCAGTCCACCCTCTACCGGGTCGGCACCCATGTGCCGTTCTATCGGCAAAAGTTTAGCGAGATGAAGCTGGATTATGAAGGCTTCAGTTCTCTTGAAGATATCCGTAAGCTGCCCTTTACCACCAAGCAGGATCTGCGTGACAGCTATCCCTATGGATTGTTTGCCGTACCCCTGCGCGAGGTGGTTCGGCTGCACTCTTCCTCCGGCACCACCGGTCAGGCCACGGTGGTGGGCTATACCAAGAATGATATCAAAAACTGGTCCGACCTGGTGGCCCGTGTCCTCTGTGCTGCGGGTCTCACAGCCGATGATGTTGTCCAGATCGCCTTTGGTTACGGTCTCTTTACCGGCGGCTTTGGCCTCCACTATGGAGCAGAGCGGCTCGGGGCCTCGGTTATTCCAATTTCTGCGGGCAACACCAAACGCCAGATCCAGATCATGCAGGATTTTAAGACCACGGCCCTGGTCTGTACCCCCTCCTATGCCCTGAACATTGCAGATGTCCTCTTTGACATGGGGATCAACCCGGCAGGGCTGTCCTTAAAGTTCGGGCTGTTTGGTGCCGAGCCCTGGTCCGAGGCCATGCGCCAGGAGATCAATGAAAGGCTGGGCATCCAGGCCACGGATAACTACGGACTCTCAGAGGTGATGGGCCCTGGAGTGGCTGGCGAGTGCCAGGAATGCAACGGACTGCATATCAATGAAGATCACTTCCTGGTCGAAATTCTCGATCCCGAGACCCTGGAACCGGTCGAGCCCGGCGAGGTGGGTGAGCTGGTAATCACCACCCTCACAAAAGAAGCTTTTCCCATGATTCGCTATCGCACCAGAGATCTGACTCGCTTTCTCCCAGGACCCTGTCCCTGCGGGCGGACTTTCAAGCGTATGTACCGCATCCTCGGTCGTACCGACGATATGTTGATTATCAAGGGCGTAAACGTCTTTCCCACACAGATCGAGTCAGTACTCTTTGGCATTGATGGCACTGAGCCCCATTACCGTATTGTTGTTGAGCGGGAGAATCATCAGGACCGGGTCACGGTCATGGTAGAGGTCAAAGAGTCTTTGTTTTCGGATCAGATGAGCAAACAGCGTGACCTCATTGACACTATCCAACGCCGACTCAGTTCTGAACTGGGTATAGGGGTGGCAGTGAAACTGGTGGAAGAGAAAACCCTGGAGCGTTTTGAGGGCAAGGGCCAACGCGTCATTGATAAAAGGAAGATATGAATCGTTTTCAGAACAGAGGTACTGACAGCCTGCGGGATGTCTCTTTAGAGTGGGATTTCCAGCCCGGGGCCGATGCCTCGCTTCTCATCCGTATGGGAGGCACCCATGTTATCTGCGGGGTTTCTGTAGAGGAAAAGGTTCCGCCGTTTCTCAAAGATACGGGGAAGGGGTGGATTACGGCAGAATATGGGATGCTGCCCTGTGCCACCTCGTCGCGTTATAAGCGGGAGGTTGTGGGAGGACGTTCAGGCCGAACCTATGAGATCCAACGTCTTATTGGCCGCAGCCTGCGGATGATGGTGGACATGTCTCAGATCGGTGAACGCACTCTGCGGGTGGATTGCGATGTGTTAAATGCCGATGGCGGAACCCGTACCGCTTCCATCACCGGTGGGGCACTGGCCTTGCGCCTGGCCCTACAGAAACTGGTGGTAGACAGAAAGCTGCAGGAGATGCCAAAGCTCTTGCCAGTAGCGGCAATCTCTGTTGGCGTCATCCATGGCACTCCCTGCCTTGATCTTGATTATGCCGAAGACTCCAGCGCTGAGGTCGATGCCAATTTTGTCATGAGCGGTGACGGACGATGGATAGAGATCCAGTCCACGGCAGAAGGGGTACCCTTTAGCAATGAGGATTTCCTGGCCATGACAAGCCTTGCTGCAAAGGGGATAAAGGAGCTTTTCGAGCTTTGGAAATAAAGACTTGTCTGGTTAGTGTCCGTCCAGAAATGAGATAATTTTTTCTAAATCGAGGCGCTCGATGAATTTAACCGCAGGCATATGGTTGATATTCCGAGGATTAAATTTTGAGAGCAACAAAGAGTTAGGGGAAACTAGCCATTTATGGACAGGCGCTAGTTAATTCATTGGTAGAGTAAAAGTAAATGTCGAATATCGAACAGGGAATGTCGAACCGCAGAAGTTAAAAAACTTAGACATTCGATATTCTGTTGTTCATGTTCAAAAGAATCGCTTCAGTTGGTGAGAGTATGTTCGGGGTCGTTGATCTGGGTGTCTTTGTCGTAGCAGGGTTGATCTTGAACATCACTCCGGGGGTGGATGTTCTTTATATCACCAATCGGAGCGCCATCCAGGGGAGTAAGGCTGGGGTAGTGGCTGCCCTTGGCATCGGGGCCGGTTGTGTCGTGCATGTCCTGGCCGCTGCCTTTGGTCTGTCTATGATCCTGGTCTCCTCCTCACTCGCCTTTTCCGTGGTCAAGTATCTGGGGGCGGCCTATCTGCTCTACCTGGGGGTCACCACTTTCCTCAGTCTGAAACAAAAGGAGAGCAAAGAGCCACGCTCATCGTCTGTACTGCCCCTTGCAAGAATTTTCCGGCAGGCCGCCCTGGTCAATGTCCTTAATCCCAAGGTGGCCCTTTTTTTCATGGCCCTCCTGCCACAGTTTGTCTCTCCCGCTGCTGAAAGTCCTGCCCTGGCCTTTCTCTTCCTCGGTGTGCTCTTTAATGTGAACGGCACCCTGGTCAATATCCTCTTTGCCCTTTTTGCCTCGACCCTGGCTTTGAAAATCAAGACCGGTTCCACGCTGCCCCGCCTGCTCAAGTCCCTGGTCGGGACCCTCTTTGTCGCCCTTGGTATCCGCCTGGCCTTAACTTCCTAGTATCTTGTCAATGCTGAACCGACGCCGTTCCGACCTGAACAAATCTTTATAACTTACACATCTTGACTTTTCGTGATGCCTTTGTGGGAAGGGCGGGTTAGATGCGAATAGCCCGTACCATACCTTTTGTCTTGGGGATATACTGGCGTTCCGCATCGCAGTTGTCATCCAGTTCCCAGGTGCCGACCCGACCCTGAAGGTCTGCCTCATCCGACCAGTATGTCCCTTCGGCGGCCAGTTTGCAGTTCCCGTTTTCGTGCAGATCGAAAATGATATACAGGTTATAGAGTTCTGTGATGGAAGGGAGACGCCAGTCATGATATCCGCCTTCCTCCAGGTTTTCAGTATAGCTTTTGGCTTCGGCCAGGGACTTGATTGTCTTACTGCTCCCCACCTGCCACATCTTTCCTGTTTGGGTTTCCTGGCAGAGACCGTTTCCCAGGTCAACAAGTCTGGCATTGGAAGACACTGCTGCATTTGCTGACTGGTCTGAATGGGTTGTACAACCAGTGACCAGTTGTGAAAGCAGGATTACAAGTATGATTGGTAAGAGCTGCAGCGTTTGCTGACCAGTTCCTGTCTGCTTCCATACCCTTCTTGTATTTTTGCTAAGACTCTTGTTGCTGTTTTCCAACATGGCGTACTCCCTGTATGTGGTATTTTTTTGTACCAACCAAGCGGTACATTGTGTGCCCAAAAAAACTTTTACTTGCTGAGTTCAATAACTGAGCGGATGGTAAGGATGCAGTCCTCCAGTCCGTTCTTATTTTTATAGACTCGTGAAAGCATGATCCCACCTTCCAGGATGGCGACAATGGCTGTTGCCAGCGAATCAAGGGGAAGATGGCTGTTCAGAATCCCCATGTCAGCAGCTTGCCGTAATTCGTGCTCAATCCTTTCTGTCCAGTGGGAGAAAATCTCTTGAATAATTTTGCCGAACCTGGAGTTTGAATCGGTCATTTCCAGGGCTGTGTTACCAAACAGACAGCCGCCAACAAAGTTGGTCTGCTGCATCAGCTCCATGATTGAGTTGCAGGAGTGGATGATCTTAAGGGTTGGGGTTTCGCCGACCAGAGAATTATCCAGAATGTGGAAAAATTCATCTCTGGCATCAATCAGCACAGCAAGGCCGAGTTCTTCCTTGCTGGGGAAATAATAGTAGAGATTCCCCTTCTTTACCCCAGTGGCAGCAATAATATTACTAATGCTGGTGTTCTGGAATCCCTGGACAGTAAACAGCTTGCGGCTCTCTGTCAGGATAAGTTTACGGGTTTCTTGACCTTTTGTATGCATATGAGGATTCTCTAAAAAAACTGACCGTTTGGTACAGAATAGGACATGAAAACTCAAAAATCAAGCTTTTTTCCCAAAATCTAACCCCCCTTGTCTTCCTGGAACGAGTGAACTGACAGGAACTCGTCATGCAGTGGAAGGCCTGTGATTGATGAGATAGAGGCCGGAAAAGACAAGTGCACCGCCGATAATAAGAGAACTTTCCAGGCGTTCTCCGAGGAGCAGGGTACCGAGCAGGACTCCGCTTACCGGGACAAGGTTGACGTACATGGCTGCCCTGCCGGCGCCTAGTTTTTTTACCCCGTCATAAAACCAGATAAAACCCAGGGTTGTGCCGAAAAAGGCAAAGTAAAAGAGACAGCCGGCACCTTTTACGCTAAGCTCCCTGACCTCTGCCAGGTGTCCGCTGAACAGGGCCGCGATGATGAGGAAGAAGGCACCAAGGCTGCAGGAGTATGCCACAGCTACCAGGGGCTGGATGTTGGTGAGCAGCCGTTTTCCGATGAGGGTGTAGGCAGACCAGCTCAGCACGCAGCCCATCATGCAGAACTCGCCAACTCCGACGCCCCCTTGGAAGAGAGAGTGTGGCTGACCCCTGGAGATGACGATTAGTGCCCCGCAGACAGAGAGCAGCATTCCCCCACTTCTGGAAAAACTGAAACGTTCATGGAAAAAAAGCATTGCCAGAAAGGCCGTTAGCACTGGATTTACGGCAATAATCATGGACGCCCGTCCAGCCTCCACCGTCTGCAGTCCTGTAAAAAAGAAGATGTTATAAGCAAAGATACCGGTCAGACCCAGCAGGGCCATGGCTGCCCACTGTTTCCTGTTGAGCTGGGGCAGGGACTTGTCGCGAATCAGGATCGCTGTCAAAAGCATTGTAGAGGCAAGGATGAATCGAAGTGAGGCGGCAGTCAGTGGATGAAGTTCCTCTGCGAGCAAGCGTCCGGCAACAAAGGTCCCACCCCAGAATATCATGGTCAGGACCAGACGGATATGGACACCGAGGGAAACGTGGTTTTCAGGCATGGGGGACACGTTGTAGGTGTTTAGCTGATAACTGTGTGATCAACCCTTTATACCGGAATCTCTTTTAATAACAAGCCACTTCTTGCCATGTCCGTAACAGTTGTCAAGGGGGCAGCATACCTGGATTACGGTTTTATGCAGGATTTACCAGTTTTCTCCATGGAGAGTATTTAATGCTGAGCTTGCCACTTCCCTGAGTCCTTTGCTGACTTATCTTGACAGTTATACTCTGAGGCTGATAAAATTCATATATGATGATACGATATATATGGATAGTCGTTCTTCTCGCTTTCTTGTCCACTCTGAACGGCTGTACCAGGATAGTGATTGGCTCGTTCATGCGCCCGACAATGGACAACCTGCAGCGCCAGACCGACATTGACCTTGTCTGTGAGGGAACGCCGGCCTTCCTGCTGATGATTGACAGCATGGTTGCATCCGCCCCGGGTGACAAAAAGTTACTGATAACAGCCACCCAGGCCTTTGCCGGTTATGCAGCCGCTCTTGATGCCTGCAGTAAGCCGGAGCGGGCAGCCACGGTAAGCATCAAGGCCAGGTTGTACGGCATGTCCCTGCTGTGGAACTGTGATGATCTTCATAGAGTCTGCACGCAGCCCTTTTCCGACCTGCAGCAGACTCTGGACAACCTGAGTGAAGATGACGTAGAGCTGTTGTTTTGGGCCGGTAGCGGCTGGACGACATGGATTCGCCATCAGGAGGGGTCACCGGAATCCCTGGCCCAGTTGGTCCGGGTGGAACAGATCATGCTGCGGGTGGTTGAACTGGACGAGACTTACTACTACGGTGGTGCCCATCTTTTTCTTGGTGCATATTATGGTGCAAAACCGCCG
>DAOVAI010000206.1 GCA_030671085.1 Pseudomonadota bacterium
ACACATATTTTCAACAGTCCATTGAGCAGCCTGAAGAATTCTGGGCCAAGGCCGCAGAAGGTATCGACTGGATCAAGAAATGGGACAAGGTCCTTGATGCATCCAACCCTCCATTCTATCGCTGGTTTGCCGGCGCTGAACTCAACACCTGCTACAATGCGGTGGACCGCCATGTGGAGGCAGGTCGCGGCAATCAAACCGCCATCATCTATGACTCACCAGTGACCAGCACCATAGCCAAGATTTCCTATAAAGAGTTGCAGGAGCGGGTTTCCCGTTTTGCCGGTGGTCTCCAGGCCCAGGGAGTGAGCAAAGGCGACACGGTAATCATCTACATGCCCATGATTCCTGAGGCTGCAGTGGCTATGCTGGCCTGTGCCCGCCTGGGTGCTGTCCACTCTGTTGTCTTTGGCGGCTTTGCTGCAAGCGAGCTTGCCATCCGTATCGACCATGCCCAGCCCAAGGTCCTGGTCACTGCCTCGGGCGCCGTGGAAGGGAAGAAGCTCATCGCTTACAAGCCCCTGGTAGACAGGGCTATTGAACAGTCTGAGCATAAACCGGAAAAATGCATCATCTTCCAGCGAGACGTGATCAAGGCAGAGATGCAGGAAGGCAGAGACCTGGACTGGCAGGAACTGGTGGCGGTAAGTGAGCCTGCAGCCTGCGTCCCGGTAGCAGCAACCGACCCCCTTTACATTCTCTATACCTCCGGAACCACGGGTATGCCCAAAGGGGTTATGCGGGATAACGGCGGCCATGCTGTGGCCATCTACTGGTCCATGAAAAATATCTATAACATTGAGGCCGGAGACGTCTTCTGGTCCGCATCCGACGTTGGCTGGGTCGTTGGCCATTCCTACATCATCTATGGCCCTCTCCTCAAAGGGGCCACCACCATCATCTACGAAGGAAAACCCATTGGCACCCCTGATGCCGGGGCCTTCTGGCGAGTCATTTCCCAGCATGGAGTCAAGGCCCTCTTCACCGCCCCCACCGCCTTTCGCGCCATCAAAAAGGAAGACCCTGAAGGAAAACTGCTGAGCCAGTATGACTTGTCCTCTTTTGAGGCCCTCTACCTTGCCGGAGAGCGCCTTGATCCGGACACCTATCACTGGGCCTCAGACCTGCTGGGCGTGCCGATCATTGATCACTGGTGGCAGACCGAGACCGGCTGGGCCATTGTTGCCAACTGCCGCGGTATAGAAGAACTGGAGATCAAGCCTGGTTCACCCACCCTTCCGGTTCCAGGCTATGATGTGCGTATCCTGGATAATGAGGGGAAAGAGCTGCCTGCAGGCGAAGAAGGAAACATCGCCATTAAGCTGCCTCTTCCTCCGGGCACCCTTGCCACCCTCTGGCGTAATGAAGATCGCTTCATCTCTTCCTACATGTCCACCTTTCCCGGATATTATGAGACCAGCGACGGCGGTTTTATTGACCAGGACGGCTATGTCTTTGTCATGGGCCGCATGGACGATGTGATCAACATCGCCGGTCACCGTCTCTCCACCGGGGCCATGGAAGAGGTGATCGCCACCCATCCTGATGTGGCTGAATGTGCGGTCATCGGCACCGATGATCAGCTCAAGGGCCAGCTGCCCCTGGGACTCTTTGTCCTCAAAGCTGGAGTTGACCGTGAGGAGATTGAAATCAGAAGTGAACTGGTGAAGATGGTCCGGGAAGAAATCGGGCCCATTGCCTGCCTGCGCGAGACCTCACAGGTCAACCGGCTGCCCAAGACCCGTTCCGGCAAGATATTGCGGGGGACTATGCGCGCGATTGCCAATGGCAAGGAGTACCGGATGCCGTCGACCATTGATGATCCGACTAGTCTTGAGGAGATTACCGGGATTCTGCAGAATATGGGATACCCAAAAAACTAAAAAAAATGTCGAATGTCGAACAGGGAATTTCGAACTGCAGAAGGAAAAAACTTCGACATTCTTCTGTTCATGTTCAAGGGAATCGCTTAGGCAATTGACATTATTCCCGTAAGAGTTCACCACCAGTAGACTGCTATGAAAATTCATGAATACCAGGCCAAGGAGCTCTTCCGTAAGGCTGGAATCCCTGTTCCGGATGGGCAGGTCTGCAGCAAAAAGGAGGAGATCCCTTCCATTATTGCAGACCTGACGCTGCCAATGGCAGTCAAGGCCCAGGTGCTGGCCGGAGGCCGGGGCAAGGGAGGCGGCGTTGTCCTTGCGAGAACCGCAGAAGAGGCCCAGACAGCAGCAGAAAAAATCCTTGGCATGCAGCTGGTCACCAAACAGACTGGAGAGCAGGGAGCCAAAGTCAGAACCATCCTCTTTGAACAGGGAGTGACCCTGAAAAAAGAGCTCTACCTCTCCATGCTCATTGACCGTGAACAGGCCAACATCGTTATCATTGCCAGCAAGGATGGGGGAATGGATATTGAGACAGTGGCTCGTGAGACCCCGGAAAGAATCATCACTGTCCATGTCAATCCCCTCCTGGGGTTACAGGGCTACCAGTTGCGGGAGCTAATCTTCGGCCTTGAACTTGATTCGGCCGTGGCAAAGCCCTTTGCAACGCTTATCAGAAAACTCTTTGGCCTATTTCTTGACTATGACTGTTCCCTGTTGGAGATCAACCCTCTGGCCATCACTGCGGAAGACACGATCATGGCCCTGGACGCCAAGGTGGATATCGACTCCAACAGTCTCTTCCGCCATCCAGAGATCATGGCCATGCACGATTCCAGTGAAGATGATGCCCTGGAGGCCGAAGCTGCAGCGCACGGCCTCAACTATATCCGCCTGGACGGCAATATCGGCAGTATGGTCAATGGTGCAGGCTTGGCCATGGCTACCATGGATCTCATCAAGCAGGCCGGAGTAGAGCCTGCAAATTTCCTGGACGTGGGCGGTGGTGCCAGCGCTGAGATGGTGGAAAACGGTTTCCGCATCATCCTCAGCGACCCCAATGTTCGAGGGATATTTATTAATATCTTTGGCGGCATCCTCCGCTGCGACATCCTGGCCCAGGGTGTGGTCACTGCTGCCCGCAAGGTGGGTCTTTCCCTGCCCGTAGTGGTGCGCATGGAAGGGACCAATGTGGAGGAGGGGCGGAAAATCCTAGCCCGGTCAGGACTGGACCTGACCAGTGCTGCTGACCTCAACCACGCAGCATCCCTTCTCTCAGCAATGGTGCAATAAATGCAAAAACCTCTTTCATTTCTCGGGTCAGCCGGACTTGGCATCTTGCTCCTGTTTTTCAACGCCTGTCCCCTGACTGCACAATCAAAAGTCGTCATAGCCAGTGGTGGGGCCTCGGGCTATCTGATGGAGCATACTCTGCCAGCGGTGGCCCTGGCCGTGGCCATGGAGGCCGACCTGATTAAACAGGACCTGGTTCTGACCAAAGACAATCAGGTCATTGTTT
>DAOVAI010000203.1 GCA_030671085.1 Pseudomonadota bacterium
CCAATAGTATTTTTTTTTGGATTGAACCCTTTGTAAAAAGCACGACTCCATGTGAGATTTTAAATGCGAAGGACCGTCAAGAGCGAAAAAAAAACCGATCAAGCTCTGGCTGGAAGACATGGACAGCGGGGCTATGGACAAAGGATGAAGGTGAGCGTATGGAGGCCACCATTTTTTCTCCCTTGGCAGTAAAACAGCGGATTTCATGGATCTCAGGCAAGAAATTTTAGTCCGCTCAATTGAGGAAAAAATTATAGGGGAGGGGACTGTGAAAGCACTCATCATCAGTGGAGATATGTTTGAAGATAGCGAACTGTTGGTGCCCAGGTACCGGTTTCTTGAGGAGAATATCGATGTCGATGTCGCCTCCCTCAAGGTTGGGGCCATTACCGGTAAGCATGGATACAAGGTTGCGGTGGAGCTTTCTCTGGAGGAGATTGATCCCTCTTCCTATGACCTGCTTGTCCTGCCCGGCGGCAAGGCGCCGGCAAACTTAAGAGAAAGCGAGACACTGCTCTCCCTGGTCCGTCAGTTCTTTGAGGAGAATAAACCTGTTGCCGCCATCTGCCACGGCCCGCAGATTCTTGTTGCGGCTGGTGTACTCATTGGAAGGAAAGCCACCTGTTATAAAAGCGTGGCCCAAGAGTTAAAGCGTGCAGGAGCCGACTACCGGGATGAGGAGGTAGTCGTGGATGGCAATCTTATCACTTCCCGGGTGCCTGGGGACCTGCCCGATTTCATGCGGGAAATTATGAAGAAATGCAGGGTATCGGTATGAATTAAAATTTCCCGTATAACAGCCGTGAGGAGCGTTGCCAATGACAGTGGATCATAAAAAACTAGCAGTCATTCATATTGTCAAACGGGAGCTGGGCCTGTCCGATGACGAGTACCGGGACCTCCTGCAGCGTGAGACCGGTGTACGTTCGGCAAAAGATCTGGACGACAAAGGATTCAGGCGTTTGATGCGCTATTTTACGGCAAGCAGACACTACCGCATCAATAAGTACGGCCTCACCTTCCGGCAGAAACTGTTCATCAAACACCTGGCTGACGACCTCGGCTGGGATGTGCACCATTTCAAAAACTTTCTGAACAAATATTACCAAAAGACAGAGATCGACAAACTGACCAAGAGAGAGGCAAGCAAGGTAATTGAATCGCTGAAAAATATACTCAAGCATAAGCGATCAAGCCATGCTCAACCCTGAACTGAGGTGGTATGGAAAAAGTGGACAAATTTCTTCCCAGGGTTCCTCGGACCTGATTCTTTCTAGAACCCAGGGAACGTGTGATAGCGTCGACCTTGTCACTGGTCTATGCGGGCGTTTTCTTCACATACTGGTGGCCTTGAAGAACAAAACCATGCTATAGTGCGAGCGTAATCAGAATCGAAAATTTTTGTTTGGATTTCCATGTCTTCTGCTAACACCACCCCTCATCTTTTTCTTGTCTCTGCCCTTTGTCGCGGGCAGGAGTGTTGAGCGGATGGTGTTTCGTACAGAGGAGGAGAAAAATATGGTCCGTTTGATGAGTCCATGGGTGATGGTGATTGTCTCGTGTGGGGATGGAGGGAGGGAGTTGTGAACAGGTTGAGAAAATGGGCGAGAAGTCTGCTCTGTTGCTTGTGTCTGCTTGGGTTTGCCGTATCTGTCTCTGCAGCACCTGTCAGCGACCGGCTTTTTCAGGAGTGGCTGGAATCTTTTTATGGGGTGGCTGCAGAGCAGGGTATCAAGCGGGCCACCTATGACCGGGCCTTTGCCGGAGTGACTGCACCAGATGCTGAGATCCTGAAGAAAGCAGCCTATCAGCCGGAATTCACCACCGAGATTTGGGATTATCTTGATGCCCGGGTCAATCCCAGATCCGTTGATGATGGCCGTATTATGGCAGGCGTCTATGGCAAGACCCTGCAGGAGGTCGAGGCTCGGTTTGGGGTAGAGACCTCGGTGCTGCTTGCCATCTGGTCCATGGAGACCAGCTATGGTGCCGCTCTCCTTCGTTCCCATCGTCTTCATTATGTTCCTCTGGCCCTGGCTACTCTTGCCTATGGTGATAAGCGCCGCCAGAAATTTGCCAGGACGCAGCTTGTCGCCACGTTGGAGATTGTCCAGTCCGGTGATGTCACTCTGGATCAGCTGACTGGATCCTGGGCAGGAGCCATGGGGCACACCCAATTTATTCCCACCAGTTATCTGGCTTATGGGGTGGATATGGATGGTGATGGACGCCGGGATATCTGGAACTCCATTCCCGATGCGTTGGCAACAGCTGCCAATCTTCTCCATAAAAATAAATGGCGTACAGGAAAACCTTGGGGCTATGAGGTCCTGATGCCGCAGGGAGGCAAGCGGTTTAAGGGAGAAACCAAGACCTTGGCCCAGTGGCAAAAACTGGGTTTTTCCCGTCCCGGTGGAGCAGATTTTTCAGGATCAGAGGAAAAGGCCGAGTTGAAGATGATCGCTGGCGACAAGGGGCCGGGTTTTCTCATGCTTCGTAATTTCTTTATTCTCAAACGCTATAATAATTCAGATTTTTATGCCTTGGCTGTGGGGCTGTTGTCCGACCGGCTGGCCGGAAAAAAAAGAATGGTTCAGCCCTGGCCAAGACCTGCGGGTTCACTTTCGGCAGAAGAGAAGTTTGAGCTGCAGGAACTGCTGAAAGCAAAGGGATTCTATTCAGGTGGTGTTGATGGCCGTCTCGGCTCTAATACCAAAAAGGGAATTGTGAAATTTCAGACCCAGCAGGGGATAAAACCTGACGGCAGACCAACTCAAGAACTCATCCAGGCCCTTCGCCGCTGAAGAGAGAGGAAAAAGCTTGAAAAGTGGATGTAGTCACCTTTAAATGCATTGCCTTGGGCACAATTTTCTTCTTGTCCTTGCGTCCTTGCCGGTTTCTCGATCATGGCTCTGTTTGCCGTCTGGATAGGAAAAGAAGGCAAGCAATAATCAAACCTCTAGTATGTGAAAAAAATGCGTCGCAAACAGTGTCAAATTATAGATCCGGAACATATTTCAAGAGTATTATCCAGTTGTACCATCGGCCGCCTGGCAACTCTCGGTGCTGATGGATATCCCTATATCACTCCCGTGAATTTTGTCTGGTCGCAGGAGGCAATCTATTTTCACACTGCTCCGGCAGGAGAAAAACTGGATAATATGAAGCGCGATCCCAAGGTGTGCTTTGAGGTTGATATCCCGCTTTCCTACCTGGATCTCGGCAGCAATCCCCAGGCCAATCCCTGTCGTCTGCACCAGCTCTATCATTGTGTTATCATACGGGGAAATGCTGAACTGATTGATGATCCAGAGGAAAAAGCAACAGCCCTCAACGCTCTGGTCCGGGCCCATGAACCGGAAGTCGACTTTCCTCCTCTTACTGCCAACACGCCAGCTCTTGCTGCCTGCGCTGTGGTCAAAGTGCAGGCGGAACACATTTCAGCAAAGAGTGATCTGCTGCAGGGAAAAGATGCCAAGGTAGTTGCTGGGATCAGTAACTATCTT
>DAOVAI010000047.1 GCA_030671085.1 Pseudomonadota bacterium
GGTGGAAGATATTGGAATCTGTCTTGGCCAGGCCTTTGCTCAGGCCCTTGGCGACAAGGGCGGTATTGCACGTTACGGACTTTCCTATCTGCCCATGGATGAGACCCTGGTGCGAGTGGTGGTGGATATCTCTAATCGTCCTTATCTCCATTATGATGCACCCGTTCCTGACCAGAAACTCGGCACCTTTGATACGGCTCTCGCCCCTGAATTCATGCGCGCCTTTGCCCAGCATGCCGGAGTCACTCTGCATGTGGATATGATCCACGGAAGCAACAGTCATCATATCATTGAGGCTGTATTTAAAGGACTTGGCCGGGCCATGCATCAGGCCACGGAGAAAGTTACCGGTCTTGCTGGAAGTTTGTCCTCCAAGGGTGTACTGTAAAGATAGGTAATCAAGAATTTTGTCAACGTCGTAAAAACTCAAAATTTGCAGCAACGAAGCAGATGGAGAGTTTTTTATGATGCTATCAAAACAGTTGAATGACCCTGAAGAGGGGCTAACAATAACAAAATGAAATGAGGTTTCCTGTGAGACGGTTGCTTATCCTGGCGTGTTTTTGTCTTCTTGGCTCGTTTGTTCTTGGATTGAACGGTTGTTTCCCCCGAGATGGAAGCGGTGATGTGCAAGAGGCTAAGCCTCTGCCCGAGTTAAGTTGTATCGCGGTCCTCCCCACGGCCGTACCGGTGGCGAGCGGTGAGACTCTGCTCAAGGATGATTACAAGATGCTGTTGGAGGGGGCCGCCTATCTCGATTCAGTTCTGGCCGATCTGTTGGCAGGAAACGCACAGTTTAATTTGCTTAATGATAACCAGATTGACGGAATTCTCACCGATTCCTGGGGGGGGAGAATACAGCAGCTGCGTGCCATTGGTCAGGCAACTGGATGCGGAGGGGTGCTGGGGACGACACTCAGTCGCTATCGACAACGAGTGGGCAGCGAGCTCTCAGCAGAAACTCCAGCTGCAGTCTCATTTTCCATGAATCTGGTGGGAGTGGAGAAAGGAGTCGTACTCTGGTCCACCTCTTTTGATGAGGCCCAAGAAGCCTTGTTCGACAATATCTTCACCTATAAAAAGTCGAAGAGCCGTGGGTTTAAATGGATCACTGTCCAAGACCTTACTCAAAGAGGGGTGCAGAGTCGCCTGGATGAGTTGCCTTACTATCAAAAACAAGAATAAGCGTCTGGGCCCATAGAAGGAGCAGATTTGACCGGGCAACGGTTTTTGTCTCCAGCAGTGTGTTTCGTATGCCCCGTCTTCTGCAATTAATGCAGAAGACGGGTTTTTTTGTCTCGCCTCCCCCTCTCCTTTTCCCTTGAAAGAGAAACCGGTTTACTGGTACAGATGACCGCTTCTCAATGTCCTTGCGGCAAGCTTGTGCCGCAAAGAAATTGCTGGATACACCAAGAAGTCATCCCCCTGAAAAAGAGAACGGAAATGTTATCACCCCAGGTAAACCGACGTATCGGCCAGGCCATGCACGATTACTCCATGCTCAGTGACGGCGATCAGGTCCTGGTCGCCGTTTCCGGTGGTGTCGACAGTCTGGTACTGGCCTGGCTGCTGCAACAGTGGCAAAGAAAGGCTCCAATCCAGTATGGACTGCAGCTGGTCCATATTGATATGGGGATCTGGAATGAAGAGATGACGGTTGCAAATCCGATACTGGGGGTGGAAGAGCAGGTTCGGAAAACAGGATTGGTGCTGCATGTGGAAAAGAGTCTGCCTCTGATGGAAGCAGAGAGAAACTGTTTCAGTTGTTCAAAATTGCGCCGCAAGCAGCTTTTTGATCTTGCCAGCCGCTTTAAATGTAATAAGATTGCCTTTGGACACCATAAGGATGACCTTTTGGAAACACTTTTTTTGAATATGTTCTATAGCGGCAACATTTCCACCATGGTGCCGAGGCAGGAGCTCTTTGACGGCAGATTGACTCTGATCCGGCCCCTTGCCTATATCGAGAAAGAGGAGGTGGAAGAATTGGCTCGTACAGTCGGATTGATTGCTGTGCCTAACCTCTGTCCCCTGGCAGGAGATACCAGAAGAGAAGAGGTGCAGGAAATGCTGCAGGACTTATATAAGAAGATTCCCGGTGCTAAAGCCTCACTTTTTGCGGCCATGGGGAATGTGCGTAAGGGGTATATGCTGTGAAAACCGCTTTGGAATGTCTGCCCTGCTACCTCCGTCAGACCTTACGGGTGGCAAGGATAAGCACAACGGATCCGAAGCTGCAGCTTGAGGCCCTGCGCCGGGTTGCGGAACTGACAAATGGTATGGATATGGAACGCACTCCGCCGGAGAATTCGGTTTCCGTGTATCAGGCCATTGCCGAGATCACGGGTTGTGCGGATCCGTACCTGGCAATAAAGAGACAGTCCAATGAACAGGCTCTGGCCCTGTTGCCTGATATCAGAAGGGAAGTGGAGCGCAGTGATGATCCTCTGGCGCTGGCCCTGCGTCTGGCCATTGGCGGTAACATTATTGATTACGGGGCCATGCACAGTTTTGACATTGATGCGGCCCTGAAACGCTGCCTCAGTGCCCCCTTTGCCCTTGATGACAGCCTGGAGTTGATCCAGCGGGTGAGGAGTCTGGGCAAGGGGGCAAAGGTGCTCTACCTGGCTGATAATTCCGGAGAGATCGTCTATGATTCTCTGGTGGTGGAGGCCCTGGTGGATCAGGGCTGCGAGGTAACCGTAGTCGTGAAGAGCGGTCCTATCATCAATGATGCCCTACTTGCAGACGCCCATGCCAGCGGTCTGGAGGAGACTGCACGCATTATGGAAAACGGAACTGCCTGTCCCGGTACTCCGCTGGATAGTTGTACCCCTGAACTTTTGCAGGCCTTTAATGAAGCGGAGTTGATCATTTCCAAGGGTCAGGGGAACTTTGAAACGCTCTCCGAGGTAGAGGCTGAAATCTATTTTCTGCTCACCGTTAAATGTTCGGTGGTTGGAGCTCATCTCGCAGATATTTCCGGCAAGCTGCCGGAGGATCTGCCCGGAAGCGGTGAGCTGGTACTGTTTCACTATAAGGGGAGTTCTTCTCAAGGGGAAGGAAACAGCTGATGCTGATACGTATACAAAAAATATTGAAACAAAAGGACGAGGGCAGCAAGATGAAAGTTCAGGGGTGGATACGGACCCGGCGAGATACCGGTTCCTTTTCCTTCCTGGAAGTGAACGACGGCTCCTGCCTTGCCAATCTTCAGGTCATTGCTAACCCGGAGCTGGCCAATTACCAACAGGAGATCAGCAGACTGACAGCTGGCTGTAGTGTGGAAGTAGAAGGAACGCTGCAAAAGTCTCCGGCCAAAGGGCAGGATGTTGAACTTGTGGCAGAAGAGGTACAGGTCCTGGGCTGGGCCGATCCCGAGACCTATCCGCTGCAGAAAAAGCGACATTCCTTTGAATTTCTCCGCTCCATGAGCCATCTGCGGCCCCGGACCAATGCCCTGGGGGCCGTAACCCGGGTGAGATCCCATCTCTCCTTTGGGGTGCACAGGTTTTTTCAGGAACGCGACTTTGTCCAGATCCACACGCCCATCATCACCACCAGTGACTGCGAGGGTGCAGGAGAGATGTTCCAGGTGAGTGCCGCTGGGGAAAAGACTCCATTTTTCGGGAGGCAGGCAGGGCTTACAGTGAGCGGTCAACTCCAGGCCGAGGTCTATGCCCAGGCCTTGGGCCAGGTGTATACCTTTGGTCCCACCTTTCGGGCTGAAAATTCCAACACCAGCCGTCATCTGGCAGAGTTCTGGATGATTGAGCCGGAGATGGCCTTCTGTGATCTTGCCTGCGACATTGAGCTGGCAACAGATATGCTCAAGTACCTTCTCCATGATGTCCTGACTGCTTGCAGCGACGATCTTGCCCTCTTTGATAAATTTATCGAAAAGGGGCTGCTTAAAAAACTGCAGACAGTCATCGATAATGATTTTGTTCACATCCCCTATACCAATGCAGTGGAGGAGTTGAGTGCAGTGTCCGGGAAATTCGAGTATCCTGTGCAATGGGGAATCGATCTCCAGTCCGAGCATGAACGCTATTTGACCGAGGAAATTTATAAGTGTCCCGTGATCGTCACTGATTATCCGGCATCCATTAAGCCTTTCTATATGCGTCTCAGCGATGATGAAAAAACTGTGGCGGCCATGGACATCCTGGTTCCGGGAATCGGGGAGATCGTGGGGGGGTCTCAGCGCGAGGAACGCTATGATATCCTTGTCCAGCGAATGGTCGAGGCAGGAATTGAACCAGATGAGTATGAGTGGTACCTGGACCTCAGGCGCTATGGGAGCGTCCCCCATGCTGGATTTGGCCTGGGGTTTGAACGACTGGTGCAATTTGTCACTGGGATGGCTAATATCCGGGAGGTTATTTCCTTTCCCCGGACTCCAGGGTATGCTCCATGTTAGTAAATAAGGGATGTTCATCTTTTCGTAGAGAAATGAGAGTAAGAAGAGAGTGCCATGAGTAAGGGGCCCGGCGTACAAAAGATGTTTGATGGTATTGCCCCCAATTATGATCGGATGAATCGGGTCATGACCATGGGGCAGGATCAGCGCTGGCGCCGGTTTGTGGTGGACAAGGCTGGCAACCCGGGGCAGGGATGGGTCTTGGATCTTGCAACTGGTACCGGCGATATTGCCTCTCTCACGGGACGTTCCTATGCAAGGGCAAATGTTATTGGTGCTGACTTTTCTCTCAATATGCTGCAGGAGGCCCAAAAGCGGTTTCAGGAGCAGTCAATAGCCTGGCAGGCATCCGATGCCAATCATCTTCCCTATAACGACAACAGTTTTGAATCAGTGACCTTTGGCTATCTGCTGAGAAATGTGGATGACAGCCTGCAGGTGCTGAAAGAGGTCTGTCGGGTACTTAAACCTGGCGGGAGAGTGGTCTGTCTTGACACCACACCGCCGGAGAAGAATATTTTGTACCCCTTTATCCGTTTTTACTTTCGCTTTGGTATCCCGTTTCTTGGTCGTCTCATTGCCAGTGACGAGGCAGCCTATGCCTATCTTACCGGATCGACCATGGATTTTCATAGTGCCAAGGATCTTGCCCGGATTTTTACAGAAGCAGGTTTTGTCGAGGTTGATTACAAGAAGTTTATGATGGGGACCATAGCTGTTCACTGGGGCAAGAAAGAATGATGGCGTCGTAAAAACTCTTCATCTGCTTCGGTGTTGCGAATTTTCAGTCTCTGCGGCGTATCTTCTGTACGCCTCATTCCTTCAAATTCGCACGCCGCGCATGTGAAGTTTTTTAATTAGCCATCGTTCACAAAGAAAATAATATTACGTTACAAAAAATTATGCTGATCAAACCGTTTACCACAGAAAGCCCCGAGGGCGAAAAATGTTTGCAGACTCTTCTTGGCCGTTTTCAGCTCGCTGAAAACAGCTGTCGCGACCTGGTGGCCGATATTATTGGCCAAGTGAAGTCCAGGGGAGATGATGCTGTTCTCGAGTACATTAGAAAGTTTGATGCTCCGGATCTTACCCTGGAAGGATTGCAGGTCTCGACTGCTGAGTTGAAAGAGGCCTATCAACTCGTGGATGATGCCTTTCTCGAGACCCTGAGCAAGGCCATTGAGCGGATTCAGAGCTTCCACGAACGGGAGATGGAAGACTCGTGGATGCAGACCAGGGAAAACGGTACCATAGTCGGTCGTATGGTCCGTCCTGTGGATGCCGCAGGGCTCTATGTTCCAGGCGGTCAGGGAGGATCTACACCGCTGGTCTCTTCTGTGCTCATGAACGGAATTCCGGCAGGGATCGCAGGCGTCAGTCAACGGGTAATGCTTACTCCGCCAAATGAGGAGGGCAAGGTCAGCCCCCACCTTCTGGTAGCAGCCCAGGAAATAGGAATTGTTGATATATTCAAGGCCGGATCCGCCTGGGGGATTGCAGCACTCGCCCATGGCACCAAAACCATTCCCAGTGTGGATGTGATTGTGGGGCCGGGAAACCAGTTTGTCACTGAGGCCAAGGCCCAGGTGTCAGGTCTTGTTCGCATTGATATGATAGCAGGACCCTCAGAAGTTCTGGTCGTGGCTGATAAGAGCGCAACAGCAGCCCATGTGGCCTCTGATATGCTGGCCCAGGCAGAACATGATCCCATGGCCCTGGCCGTGCTGCTGACCACTGAGGAATCGCTGGCAGAAGAAGTGCTGATTGAACTGGAGCGTCAGCTGGTTCAGCTTTCACGGAATGAGATCGCTAAACAATCACTGCAGGAGCGAGGGGTGATCCTCATTGCCGGGGATCTGGAGGAGGCCATTGGGATTGCCAATGACATCGCCATAGAGCATCTGGAGCTGATGGTGCAGGACCCCTGGGCCTGGCTGCCTCAGATCCGCCATGCTGGAGCTATCTTTCTGGGTCATTATACCCCGGAGGCAGCAGGTGATTACCTGGCTGGTCCCAACCATGTCCTGCCCACCATGGGCACGGCTCGTTTCTCTTCGGCGCTGGGGGTAGAGACTTTTCTGAAGAAGAGTTCAATCATTAGTTATTCGGCCCAAGCCTTGAAGGAAGATGGAGATCATATCCGCCTCCTGGCCAATCTCGAAGGCTTGACTGGTCACGCAGCCTCAGTCACTGAGCGCCTCAAAGACAGGTGAAAGAAAAATTGGCAAAGGGTTTTGATTTTGTAGAAGGACTGCGCTCTGGCTGTGAGGTCCTGGGGCTTCCAGCTCTTGATGCTGCAGCAGAAGAGCGGCTTCTTACCTACTTTCAAGAGCTGAAACACTGGAGCCGAAAGATCAACCTCATTGCCAAAGGAGCGACGGATCAGGAGATCCTGGAAAAGCACTTCCTTGATTCCCTCACCCTTCTGCCCCTGCTTGGGGGCGACAGGCCGCATCTCCTCGATATCGGCAGCGGCGCCGGGTTTCCCGGTCTTGTCTGCAAGGCTGCTCATCCCACTCTTAAACTCACCCTGGTGGAGCCCCGCCTCAAGCGTATCTCCTTTCTTCGTCATGTGGCCAGGACCCTGGAGCTTTCTGACCTTTCTGTCCTCGCCTGTCGAGTGGAAGATGAGGAAATGCTGCCTTCTGATACTGATTTTACGCACATCACCAGCCGTGCTGTTACTGAAATGAAGGCGTTTCTGGACATGAGCAGCCGTTTTGCAAGGCCAGGTATGCAGGTCATCTGCATGAAAGGACCAAAATGGGAAGAGGAGCTGGCTGCCTGGAAAGATACCGCATCCTCTGCCCAATTTACCTTCCACTCTCGTACTGAATATGTCCTCCCTCTCTCCCGGGGAACCCGTAACCTGGTGGTCTTTGAGCCCGTTTAACCAGAGTTTTCTCACACCAATACAATTCGTAACTACTGTTCAATGGTAAAAGAAAAGACCATCTCTTTGAAAAGATATGTCCTGGTGGCTTCCGGGTTCCTCTGTCTCCTCCTTCGTTTACCGGAAATCGAGGGCTTGTAACGAGTCAAATTGACATGCTCAGTTTTTTTACGCTGGTCAAATGTCAATGGATTTGCTAGAAACAAGCATTCAAGATAGCAATATCCTTCCCCCTGCAAATAAGACAGTGTGATAAACCTGTATACTGAAAATAAGGTGATAAACATGAAGAAAATAGCAGTCTTGGCCGGTGATGGTATCGGTCCTGAGGTGATGGCTGAGGCCATCAAGGTCCTTGATGCGGCCCAGAAGAAGTTTAATTTTGCACTCACTTACGAGTACGCCGATGTGGGTGGAATTGCCATTGACAATCATGGTGAGGCCCTGCCTGCATCCACCCTGGATCTGTGTGAAAAGAGTGATGCCATCCTTTTC
Organism: Pseudomonadota bacterium; assembly: GCA_030671085.1. Lineage (GTDB taxonomy): Bacteria > Desulfobacterota > Desulfobulbia > Desulfobulbales > Desulfocapsaceae > Desulfocapsa. The sequence goes on from DAOVAI010000047.1 coordinate 7,812, forward strand.
GGTTCCGTGGGCGGGCCCAAATGGGAGGGCCTGCCGCCCGAGCAGCAGCCGGAGCGGGCAGCACTCCTTCCCCTGCGTAAGCACTTTGATCTCTTCTGTAATCTGCGTCCGGCCAGGGTGTTTAAGTCCTTGACCGCAGCCTGCCCTTTACGCCCTGATATCATCGGCGAAGGCTTTGATATCCTCTGTGTGCGTGAGCTCACCTCCGGTATTTATTTCGGAACCCCCAAAGGCCGGGAAGGAGAGGGCGCAGACGAACGTGCCTTTGACACCATGGCCTATAAGCGTTCCGAGATCGAGCGCATTGCCCGCATGGCCTTTGATGCAGCCAGGCTGCGTGGGAAAAAAGTGACCTCCATTGACAAGGCCAATGTGCTCACCACCATGGTCCTCTGGCGCGAGGTGGTTATTGAAGTGGCAAAGGACTACCCGGATGTGGAACTTGCCCATCTCTATGTGGATAATGCCACCATGCAGCTGGTTCGCGACCCCCATCAGTTTGATGTCATGCTCTGCGGCAACATGTTTGGAGATATCATTTCCGACGAATCCGCCATGCTCACCGGTTCCATGGGACTTCTGGCCTCTGCCAGCCTCAATAAGGACAAGTTTGGCCTCTATGAGCCTGCAGGTGGTTCTGCCCCGGATATTGCAGGCAAAGGAATTGCCAATCCCATTGCCGAGATTCTCTCTGCCTCCATGATGCTGCGCTATAGCTTCGGCCTTGATGATGCCGCAGATGCGATTGACCGGGCCGTGGAATCAACCCTTGATAAAGGCATCTGCACCGCCGATATTGCCACTGGGGCTGTAGAACCAGTGGGGACTGCAGCCATGGGCGATGCCATTGTTGCTGCCCTGTGATGAGGAACACGGTGACGACTGATTCGGAATATATGGTGGTGGCCAACGAGGCCTCCACTGATCTGGGGCAAAAGATTGCAGGTGAACTGGGGCTGGGATTTTCCGAGATGATCCGCGAACGCTTTGCCGATGGCGAGACCTATCATGCCTTTCCCGAGGAGGTCGCCGGAAAGGTGTTGATCATCGTGGCCAGTACGCATAATGAGAGTTCTCACCAGGAACTGATGGATCTCATCCAGGGAGGCCGCTATTTCAATGCCGCCTCCGTGAATGTGGTGATCCCTTATCTTGGCTATTCCACCATGGAACGGGCCAAAAGGGGATCCTTTGAGATACCAAAAGGGGTCACCAGGACCCGTCAGATATTTCGAGCTCATCCCGACTTTGTTGCCTTTGTCGATCTTCATTCTGAGGCCGTACTCCATGCCCATGGAGGCGATGTTTCCACCAAGCATATCTGGACAGGGGAACTGGTGATGGAGCATCTACGGCAGATGGATCTTGGGGAGTATGTCCTGGTTTCCCCCGATTACGGTTTTTCCAAGCAGGTGGCCAAGCTCGCCAGTATCCTCGGCTGCCCGCATACTGCAGCTGATAAAGATCGCTACGACACGGATAAGACCATAGTTAGTCAGATTTCCAGCGTGGTGAAGGGCAAAACGGCAGTGATCTGCGATGACATGATCCGTACCGGCGGTTCCATTATCCAGACTGCAGAACGCTGTAAGGAGGCCGGAGCGACTCAGATTGTCGTCCTTGCTACTCACCTAGTCATGGCAGGAGAGGCCCGCCAGCACTTTCTTGACAGCAACATTAGCAAGGTTATCGGTTCCGATACCTATCCCGGACGGGTCAGTGATGACCTCCTTGAAGTCTATTCGGTGGCACCCTTGCTGGCTGGAGTTTTGAAAGATTATTTGAATATGGAATAAGGGACGTGGATTTAACTTAGCAGCGAACAAAAAAAGGGGAGTGGCCTGTTACAGGCCACTCCCCTTTTTTTGTTCGCTGCTAGAGGGCAAATTGCGGGTGGGAATTTTTTTACTGAAGAGTGGTCTGTCAGACCTGCTGCAGGATGCCGTCTTGGAGGATGGAGGAGGAGTCCATCTTCCCGGCAAGTTCGGTGTTGTGGGTGACCATGATGCTGGCAAGGGAAAGTTCTTTGCACAGGGAGTGAATGAGCTCAAAGACCAGGTTGCCGGAACGGCTGTCCAGATTGCCCGTGGGTTCATCGGCAAGAAGAAGAGCTGGATTCATGACCAAGGCCCTGGCCAGGGCCGTACGCTGCAGTTCACCGCCCGAAAGCTCGTTAACCCGGTGACTCGTTCTGTGGTCCAGTTCCACCTGACTCAGCAGGCGACGAGCCGGTTCTTCCATTTCATCCTTTTTCCTGCCTGCAATCAGGCCTGGCAGCATTACATTTTCAAGAGCTGTAAATTCAGGCAAAAGGTGGTGGAATTGAAAGATGAAGCCCACAGAGCGGTTGCGAAAGCGTGAGAGGTCCCGTTCAGATTTTTTGCTCAACCCCTTTCCCTCAAAAAAGAGTTCACCGCTGTCCGGATTGTCCAGGGTCCCCAGGATCTGGAGCAGGGTGGTCTTACCAGAGCCTGATGCCCCGATAATGGCCATCATCTCCCCTTTGTTGATAGCAAGATTGACCCCTTTCAGGACATGGATCTCTTCGGTACCGCTGTGGTAACTTTTAAACAGGTTTTCGGCCCTGAAAAGTGGAGTTGTGCTTATGGTCATGAAAGAACCTCTGCGGGTTTGACCTTGGACGCCTTCCATGATGGATAGATGGTGGCGGAAAGGGTGATGACGATGGCAGAGACCGCAATAATGGTCACATCCATGGGCAGCACTTTGATGGGCAGGGTGTTCATGGGGTAGACGTTGGAGGGGAGTTCGATGAACTGGTAGCGGGAAAGGAGTTCACACAGTCCAAGCCCTCCGCCAACACCGAGAAAGGTGCCCAGGAAACCGATTACCAGTCCCTGGTAAAAGAAGATCTTCATGATGGATCCGGAAGTGGTCCCCATGGATTTGAGGATGGCAATATCCTGCTCCTTTTCCATGACCACCATGATGAGCGCTGAGATGATATTCAGGGCTGCCACCAGGATGATGAGGGCAACACAGATAAACATTCCGATTTTTTCCAGCTTGAAGGCGGCAAAGAGGTTGCGGTTCATGGACATCCAGTCTTTGGCTACAAAGGGACTGCCGAGAAGAGCGACAATGCGCTCGCCCACCTTATCTGCCCGGTTCAGTTCTTTCTCTCGCACCGTCACCTCTATACCGTGGACCACATCACCGCTTTCCAGGAAGTTCTGCACATCAGGGATACCCATGTAGGCAATGCTGGAATCATATTCGTACATGCCTGACTCAAAAATACCGGACACTCGGCAGGTTTTGATCTTGGGGATGACCCCCATGGGGGTGAGCGGGCCGGAGGGAGAGATAAGCCGTACCTTGTCTCCTGGAGAAACACGGAGATCTTTGGCCATGGCAATGCCCAGGATGATATTGGGGAGCCTGGCATCTTTTTCCTGAATCAGGTCGCTTACCGTACCCTCCACCATTTGTTCAGGCAGGGCAATTACGCCTGTGGCCGTGGCAGGGTCAATTCCGCGAAGCACTACTCCGGTCCCGCCTCGGGGGCCGCTGAGCAGGGTCTGGGCATAGAGATAGGGAGTGGCTCCGGTGACGTCGTCCACGGTGATGATTCGATCACGCACCAGGGTGTATTCGGGGATAATTCCACCCAGGCGTTGGACAATGATATGGGAGTTAATGCCTAGAATTTGGTCTCGCAGGCCGCTGGTGAAACCGGAATAGACGGCCAGGACCACGATCAGGGCCATGACCCCCACAGTGATTCCGGCTACAGAGATGAGAGAGATGAGGGAAATAAACTTCTGCTTATGTCGGGCCCGCAGGTAGCGGAAGCTGATAAACCACTCAAACATGGGTGTTTAGGGGCGAGGGGTGAGGTGACAGGAGAGGCAGGTCTCCTGTCACGATCTGCAGGAAGATCATTTTTTTCAATTTTTGCATTCCCTGTTGTCAGCGTGTTTCTGTTTCTGTTTCTTCTTTTTCTTTTTCCCCTGGAGCTGGGCCTCGGGTTTGAGGTGAGGGAAGAGGATGACGTCACGGATGGAGGGCGCGTCAGTGAGGAGCATGACCAGGCGGTCAATCCCGATTCCCTCGCCAGCAGCAGAGGGCATACCATATTCAAGGGCCCGGACAAAGTCCTCATCAATCTCGTGGAAGATCTCTTCGTCGTCTCCCTTTTCTGCGATCTGTTTTTCAAAACGGATCCGCTGATCCACAGGATCGTTCAGCTCGCTGAAGGCGTTGGCCATCTCGCGACCAGTGACAAAGAGCTCGAAGCGGTCCGTGACCTCCGGGTTCTCCTCGTTTTTACGGGCCAGGGGAGAGACCTCGGTGGGGTAGGCGGTGACAAAGGTGGGATCAATCAGTTTTTCCTCCACCAGCAGGTCAAAGAGCTCGGTCTTGGCCTTGCCGGGCCCTGCCTGTTCTTCCAGCTGAATTCCTTTTTCATCGGCCAGAGCCATAACCTTGTCATTGTCTGCAAGGACGGCTGGATCAATGCCCCCAACCTCAATCAGGGCCTCGTCCATGGTCATTCGTTTCCAGGGCGGGGCCAGGTTGACCTTGGTTCCCTGGTATTCGATCTCCATGGTGTCATTTACCTCTTCACAGAGCCAGGAGATCATCTCCTCGGTGAGATCCATCAGGTCGTGGTAAGTGGCGTAGGCCTGGTAGAACTCGAGCATTGTGAACTCGGGGTTGTGTCGGGTGGAGAGGCCTTCGTTTCTGAAGTTACGGCCGATCTCAAAGACCCGTTCAAAACCGCCTATCAGGAGGCGTTTAAGATAAAGCTCCGGAGCAATACGCAGGTACAGGTCTATGTCCAGGGCATTGTGAAAGGTCTTGAAGGGCTTGGCAGTCGCTCCGCCGGGGATCGGCTGCATCATCGGGGTTTCCACCTCCATGAAACCACGGTTGGCAAGAAACTCACGAATGAGCCTGATGATTGCCACCCGTTTACGAAAGGTGTCGCGGCTCTCCGGGGTGACGATGAGGTCCACATAGCGCTGGCGGTAGCGGGTCTCCACATCTTTGAGACCATGAAACTTTTCAGGCAGGGGACGCAGGGACTTGGAGATCATGACCGGCTTATCGGCCAGGACTGAAAGCTCGCCGGTCTTGGTCTTGAAGAGTTTCCCTTCAATGCCGACAATGTCACCGATATCCCATTTCTTGAAGGTGGCGAAGACTTCATCTCCGATACGATCTTTTTTGATATAGACCTGCATACGGCCGGAGGTGTCAGCAAGGTGAAAGAAGGCCGCCTTACCGAATTTGCGCATGGACATGATACGTCCGGCAATGGAATAGCTGTAGTTGGTTTCGTCCTGGGTTTCGGCGGCTAGATGTGCCCCTTTGGGCAGGATTTCCTTGACCGTGTTTGCCGGTTTGAAGTTGTTGTTGTAGAGCTTGACACCAAGGTCAGCCAGGGCATCTGCCTTTTCCCGGCGCTGCTTCAGGATTTGTGTGTTTTCTTTACTCATGACTCTTTTACAATAGCTGATAGAAAGGAGAATCAGAAAGGAGGTAAGTCTTGCCCGGGCAAGACTCCATAAAAAAAAGCGGCACTCCCTGCCGCTACTGATTCCTTGAGAATATAGTTTTATCATTCGTTTACTGAGAAAGCGTAATTCTGTCAATCCTTTTCAGAGGAGGGCAGGATGGTTGACAAGGGGAAGGAGGGATGAACCGCCGGACATTCTTGTCCGGCGGCTGCCCGAGTCAGTGAAGAATGGCCAGGCGCTGGACTTCATCTTCCGTCAGCGACAGTCTCCATTTTCCTTCATCTTTTTCAAAGAGGAGGAGGGTTCGATTGAACAGGGGGTCAGAGAGGATATACTCCTCCAGGAATTCGCTAAGCTCGACACTGTTGAGAGCATGGCTGTCATGGATGTCTTTTTCCGCCTCGCCTCTGTGCTGAAGAGCGTTATGGGCAAGCCCACGGGCCAGATAGGCTGCCCCCCTTTCCGGATTGAGGGCAAGGCAGCTGTCCAGATCATGGATTGCCTCCTCATTCTTTTCCAGGTTGAGTTCGGCAATGCCCGATAAAAAAAGGCCCGATCATGGTGGTCATCTTCTTTGATAATCGTATCAAAGTCTTCGATGGCCCGTGCGAACTGACCTATTTTGAGATAGGCGATACTGCGGTTGAGATGGGAGCGGAACGGATGATCACCTTCTTCCAGAGCTACGGAAAACGCCCTGATACTGCTCACAAGATCTCCACTCAAAATGCCTTTTGTCCTTGTTTGAATGTATTTGTAGTTGTCATGACGCACCTCCATTTGGAAAAGTTTTTGGTGATGCTTTCTACAAAAAAATATAATCATAAGATCTGGAGCTACAAGTGAGGCATATATGATAATTTTTATCGAAAATGTCCGGTAGCCTTTTGACAGGTTGAAGAACGTCCATATATTATATTCTATGGAAAGAGTTGTTGATTGTTGTGTACAATGGAAAGGGACAGGCTCATTTTATGACGCTATCATTTACAAGAGAAGCTCAAAAGGAACAATCAGGGGGAGAACCATGACAAAGATCATAAATATTGTAGGTAGACAGATTATCGATTCTCGTGGAAATCCAACCGTGGAGGCTGATTGTTTCCTGGCAGACGGCTCCATGGGGCGCGCAGCTGTCCCTTCCGGGGCATCCACCGGCTCACGTGAGGCCGTTGAACTTCGGGACAACGATCCTGCCCGTTTTCTTGGCAAGGGTGTGCTCAAAGCTGTGGACCATGTGAACGGAGAGATAAAGGAGGCCCTGCTGGGCAAAGATGCGGCGGATCAGGCAGCCCTGGATCAGCTGATGATCGATCTTGACGGGACCCCGAACAAGGGACGTCTGGGTGCCAACGCCATCCTCAGTGTGTCCATGGCCGCTGCCCATGCAGTTGCAGCCAGCCGCAGCCAGCCGCTCTTCCGCTACCTGGCCACGGATCCTCCACTCCTACCCGTACCCATGATGAATATTATCAATGGCGGCGCCCATGCCGACAATAACGTCGATTTTCAGGAGTTCATGATCATGCCCGTGGGAGCGCCCACCATTGCAGAGGCTATCCGTTATGGGGCCGAGGTCTTCCATCACCTGAAAAAAGTGCTTACTGGGAGGGGACTGAACACAGCGGTGGGGGATGAGGGCGGTTTTGCCCCTAACCTCTCCTCCAACGAAGAGGCCATTCTGGTTATTCTCGAGGCCATAGACAAGGCCGGATATAAGGCAGGGAGCGATATCATGATTGCCATGGATGTGGCTGCTTCTGAGTTTTATGAAGAGGGTCGCTATAACCTGGCCTCGGAAAAGAGGAAACTCACGGCAGTCGAGATGGTGGATCTGTTCGAAGAGTGGTGCGCGAAGTACCCGATCATTTCCATTGAAGACGGCTGTGCTGAGGATGACTGGGATGGGTGGCAGGTGATGAGCGACAGGCTGGCCGATAAGGTTCAGCTGGTGGGCGATGACCTCTTTGTCACCAACACCGCCATCCTCAAGGAAGGAATAGAGAAGGGGATTGCCAACTCCATCCTCATCAAGGTCAACCAGATCGGTACCCTTACT
>DAOVAI010000127.1 GCA_030671085.1 Pseudomonadota bacterium
ATATAAATGCTCTTCTCCTTCCTGAGCTGACTCACCACCTCATCAGACCAACCGCTAAAGGAAAACATTCCCCGCTGCTTCTCAATAAAAGAGAAATCACCTTCAACCCCCTGCCTGGACAAGCCCTCCACCAGAGATCGACGCATATTCACAATCCGGTTGCGCATGTCAGCCAGCTCTTCCAGCCACATAGCATGCAAATCCGGACTATTCAGGATCATGGACGCCACCAACCCTCCATGGGCCGGGGGATTGGAATAGTTGGTACGTACCACGGTCTTGAGATGACTCATAGCCGTTGCAGCTTCATCAGCTGAAGGGGTGATCACGGTCATGGCCCCGGTCCGCTCATTGTAGAGTCCGAAGTTTTTGGAAAAAGAACTGGCCACATAACAATCAATGCCGGCGGCTGCAAACTGCTCCACGGCAAAGCGGTCTTCGTTTACTCCGTCTCCAAATCCCTGATAGGCAAAGTCGAGGAAGGGAATCCAACCATTTCTACCGGCAAGGGCTGCCACCTCCTTCCACTGGTCAGAGTTCAGGTCCACCCCGCTGGGGTTATGACAGCAGGTGTGGAGAACCACAACATCGCCGGCAGGAATCTTTTCAAGATCACTGAACAATGCGTCAAAATCCAAGCCCTTGGTCGCTGGATTGTAATAGCTATAGCGCTCAATCTCAAAACCCGCTGCACCAAAGATACCGTTATGATTGGCCCAGGTAGGAGAACTGACCCACACCTTGGCCTTGGGAGTAAATTTATGGATCAGATCAGCACCAACCCGTAAAGCCCCGGTACCACCTGGTGCATGAACAGTGGCAGCGCGTGCAGAACTGATCACCTCGCTCCCTTCACCCAGAATAAGACGCTGCACAGCTGCCGCATAGGTGGGATCGCCGGAAATGGGCAAATAACTTTTGCTCTTCTCTGTCTCCAGTAAATTTTTTTCAGCAGCTTTCACACAGCGAAGCACGGGGGTGTTCCCCTCATCGTCCTTGTAGACTCCCACACCCAGGTTCACCTTGTCGGGATTCTGATCTTTTTTAAACTCTTCTGTTAATCCCAGGATCGAATCAGGGGGCGCAGGCTGAATAGTCTTCCACATGATGTTCTTCCTTGTATAGATATTTAAATAAGAATCTAAATTCTTCAAATTCCTTGATAGCGCGTCCTGACCATTCTGTAAACTTTTTTTGAACATCGTACAACGCGCGCACAAAAAAGCCCCGGTTATGATCAAGTTCATAACGGGGCGTAAGGGTTTACCAGTGCTCCAGATTCGAAAGAACAGGCCGTCGCATAATAGTATAGCTATATGTGATGGCCTGTTCTTTCGAAGGTGGGGTGCTGGTGAAACCTTACTTTTTTTGGACAGACTGCTTGGCCAGCAACGACTGCAATTTCCAGGGGGAAGAGAGGCAGGCCCTGGACTTAGAGCAAGTTGACATAATATCGCAGAAGGCAAGAAACTCGGCCAGGGTATCATTCATCTCCAGGTTCTTACGTGAAATAACCTGAAGCTTGCGCTTCATATCCACCCCTTCAATGGTCAAGGTCTTCAGCCAGCCATGCTCCACCTCTCGACAGACAGTGAGTGAAGAGAGGCAAGCCACTCCCACACCGGATTCTACAGCCTTTTTAATGGCCTCCGGATGACCCATTTCCATGACCACATTGATCTGATCAAGGTAATCCTTCATCTTTTCCTCAAAGATAGCGAGCGTTCCCGAACCTTTCTCACGCATAATCCAGCGGGTATTGGTGAAATCCTTGTCAACATCAAAGGTCTTTTTATGGGCAAGAGGATCTGTGGGGCCAGCTATGACCACCAGCTCATCTTCAAACCAGAGGCGAACTACTATATCGGGATTGTAAACAGGTCCTTCCACAAAACCGACATCCACCTTTCCGTCAAGGACCAGGCTCTCAGCATAACGGGTATGATGAACCAGCATATTAATATGGACCTGGGGATGCATCCGTCGAAAGGCACCAATAAGGTAGGGAAGGATATAGTCGCCGATGGTGGTACTGGCAACCACATCTATCTGCCCGCTTAAGGTGTCATTTTTCTCCGACATGATGTTTTCCACATTGCTGACCTGACAAATAATCTCCTTGCCAAGGGGTAGCAGATAGCGGCCTCGCTCGTTGAGGAGGAGACTCCGCCCGTGGCGATCAAAAAGAGAACCACCGAGCTGATTTTCGAGCTCGGCCAGGGCCATGCTGACTGCAGATTGAGTGACGAACAGCTTTTTGCTGGCCTTCGTCACCTGGGCCGTCTCAGCAACAGCGATAAAAATCTCTAATTGTCTCAGGGTGATAGACATGCACAAAATCCTTATTCAGATTTTCTTATAGTATTCATCGGTTTTTTTAATTAGGGATTTCTCACCATATCATTTATATACTTTTTCTCAATAGTTTTCCTTGGAACACCTGAATTTCAATATTTTTTTGCCCCTTTATGTGAATGAGTAGTCACTCAGCGACAGCAATGAATAGCCATTCATTTTTTCAGTTGACAATGGACTATGATTTCGTTAGAAAGCAACTATATATCAGAAAGTCATCTTGTTAACTCAACTCTATAAGGAGCCTTTAAATGGAGCTTCAATTTTCTGATTTTCTCTACCGTGACAATGTCCTCTGGATCACGGCCTTCACCTTAGGCGGTCTCGCCTTTGCCCTGGGGCCCATCATGATTGTTTATCTGATGATGCCTCGCGGCACCAGACAATTTGAAAACAGAAACAGCCAGTTCATTGAATGCGGTATGCAGCCCATTGGCGACAGCTGGATTCGCTACGGGACTGTCTTTTTCCTCTACGCATTAATCTTCCTCGCATTTGATGTGGATGTGCTTTTTCTCTTTCCGGTTGCCATGGCTTACAATAGTCAGGAACTTCTGGATAAGGGTATTGTCTACCGGGACTTCATTGAGGTTATCCTTTTTGTCGGAATCTTATCACTCGCAATCGTCTATGCATGGATCAAGGGAGCATTCAAGTGGGAACGCAGAACATACCTTCGCCGTTAGAAAAAATACCTTCGTCAGTTGTCCAGTTTGCCGCTGCCGACAAGCTTATTAATGTCGGTCGGGTAAACTCATTCTGGCCCCTTACCTTTGGTATTGCCTGCTGCGCCATTGAAATGATGGCCACCGGTTGTGCCAGATTTGACATGTCCCGCTTTGGGGCAGAGGTGTTCCGTCCGTCCCCCAGACAAGCTGATGTGATGATCGTTGCCGGAACCGTCACCAAAAAGATGATGCCGGGCATTAAGGTCCTGTACGATCAGATGCCGGAACCAAAATGGGTCATCGCCCTTGGCAACTGTGCCATCTCCGGCGGTCCCTTTGTCTTTGACGGACAGTATTCCATTATTCTGGGAGCAGACAAATTTCTTCCGGTAGACATCTATATTCCGGGCTGTCCGCCACGACCAGAGGCCTTGCTCCAGGGAATCCTGGAACTGGAGAACAAGGTTTCCGGCTGGGAACGATGGAAGGATCCTGAAAAGGCATAGCGGCAACAAATTAGAAGATCACCTTGTTTAATCTCTCTATTCAAGCCCCTTCGGAGCGGAGAATATGATAAAAGACACTGTAAAACAGGCACTGGAGGAACTCTTTCCTGTTCCAGAGCCGGTCGCTGAAGAAGCACCTCCTGTTGAGGCTGCCGAGGGCGAAGAGGCAGATGCCAAGAAGAAAGAGAAAAAAGAAGAGCCAAGAGTCAATGGTGTACTGGAGCGTGATTATGACACCGTTGGCTACCATCTGGACGTCCAGCTCGACCCAGGAGAACTTCTTGCTGCAGTCCTTGTCCTGTACAAGGCCGAGTTTTTCATCGAAAGTATCACTGGAGTGGACTGGATCAAGGAAGACCAGCTGGAAGTGGTCTATGACTTCAGCCGCTACGACTTTGATCAATGCCGGGTAGTGATTCGTACACGGACACCGCGCACGGAGCCATCGGTTCCCACCATCTCCAAGATCTTTAGCGGTGCCAACTGGCACGAACGTGAGACCCACGATTTCTTCGGGATCAAGTTTGAGGGTCATCCGCACCTCATTCCTCTGCTCCTCCCCGAAGATGCAGATTTTCATCCCCTCTTAAAGGATTTCAAACCATGAGTGCTCCAATTCATATTCGACCGGATGAAACCTTTACCCTGAACGTGGGTCCGCAGCATCCTGCCACCCATGGTGTTCTCCGAGTAAAGATGGAAATGGATGGTGAGTATATAGTCAAAGCCGAAACCGTGCTTGGCTATATCCACCGTATGCATGAACTGATGGGAGAAAACAGGACCTACCCCCAGGTGCTGCCCAATCTCAGCCGCCTCGACTATCTCGGAGCCCTGGGCTATACCCACGGCCATGTACTGGCTGTTGAGCGGGCTGCGGGAATTGAAGTACCGGAAAGGGCCGAATATATCCGGGCCATTACCGTGGAGCTGAACCGGGTTGCCTCGCACCTCTTTTGGTTCGGCGCCTTTGTCATGGATCTCGGTGGGTTCACCCCGCTGATGTATGCCATTGAGGATAGGGAATATATCCTGGACATGCTGGAGGCCATCACCGGTTCCCGCCTTACCTACTGTTATTACCGGTTCGGCGGCCTGTACAATGACATTGATGACGACTTTATTGCTGCAGCAAAGGCCTTTATCCCACGCCTGCGCAAATCATTGAAAAAATATGATGGTCTGGTGACCGGCAATATCATTTTCAGAAAACGCCTTGAAGGTATCGGACCGATCTCCGCTGAAATGTGTCGCAAATATGGTGCAACAGGACCTGTTGCCCGCGGCTCAGGAATTGACTTTGATGTACGCAAGAATGAACCCTACTCTGTCTACCCTGAGTTTGACTTTGACATACCCGTCTATCACGAGTGCGACTCACTGGCCCGCTACAAGGTGCGCATGGATGAGATGGAACAATCACTGCGCATCATTGAGCAGGGTCTTGAAAAATTGCCTGACGGGCCAATCATGCCCAAGAAAAAACCCAAGCTGATTAAGCCTCCTAAAGGTGATTACTACCAGGCTGTGGAGACCGCCCGCGGCAGCTTTGGCATCAGGATAGTCAGTGACGGTACCAAAAACGCCTATCGCTTCAAGCTACGCTCTCCAACATACTCCAACATGCATATGTTTGACGAGGCATGTGAGGGCATGATGATTATGGATGCTCTGGCCATGATGGGGAGCCTTGACCTAGTAATACCTGAGATTGACAGGTAAGGGAGAAGTCGCATGAGTTTAACATTACTGAATGCAGTAGTTGCGGTGGTCATTGCCATTGGTTTTGCCGCACTGAACGCTGCCTACCTGGTCTGGGCTGAGCGTCGAGGTGCCGGCCGCATCCAGCGCCGCCCCGGTCCCAATGTCAATGGACCGTTTGGCCTTTTGCAGCCCCCTGCCGATGGTATTAAACTGATGACCAAACAGCTGATGATTCCAGGCGGAGCCGACAAAGCCCTGTTCATGGTTGCTCCGGTGCTTGCCATGGCACCTGCCATCATGAGTTTTGTTACCATCCCCTTCAGCGGTAGCATTGTGGCCCACTCCATGAACATCGGCGTACTCATGATCTTCGCCTTTGCCTCCATGGGTGGTCTGGCCATCCTCTTTGCCGGATGGGGTTCTCGAAATAAGTACGGTGTGATGGCCGCGGTTCGAGCCGTCTCTCAGAGTATCTCCTATGAAGTTCCCATGCTGATCACGGTTATCACCATAGTGATGATGACAGGAACCATGGACCTCAAAGAACTGGCACTTTCCCAGTCAGGTGGCTTCTGGAACTGGAATCTTTTCCCATCCCTGTCCAGCCCCCTGATGCCGGTTGCCTTTCTTATCTTTTTTGTCTGTACACTTGCAGAGACCAACCGCGCCCCCTTTGACCTTGGTGAGGCAGAGAGTGAGCTGGTGGCAGGTTTCCATACAGAGTACGGCAGTATGGGATTCGGCCTCTTCTTCATGGGAGAGTATGCCAACATCGTTATCGGTGCCAGCCTGACCACAATCCTCTTCCTTGGCGGCTGGGGATGTCCCTTCGGACTCTTTCCCGGTGTCTGGTGGTTCCTGCTCAAAATCTACCTGCTCATTGCCACCTTTATCTGGATTCGCTGGACATTTCCAAGAACCACCATTTACGGACTGCTCAATCTGTCCTGGAAGATACTTATTCCCATCTCATTGTTTAACCTGCTGCTGACAGCCGGATTACTGAAGGTATTTTAATATGGGTGCCTATTTTAGCGAAATATTCCGAGGACTGCAGTCCCTGGCCATCGGTATGGGGATTACCTTCAAGGAATTCTTCCAACCTGTGGTGACTGTCCCTTACCCGTACAAGACTATCAAGATGTCCGCGAGATATCGTGGTCATATTGAACTGATTGAAAACGAGGAAGGCACCCCCAACTGCGTGGCCTGCGGAATGTGCCAGCGCGCCTGCCCTTCAGGATGTATCAGCCTGGCATCCAAGTCTGTTGAATATGAGGTTGAGGTCAAAGGGGAAATGAAGACCAAGAAGAAAAAGGTGCTGACGAAGTACAATCTGAATTTCACCACCTGCTCCCTCTGCGGCTCGTGTGTGGAAAGCTGTAACTTCGGGGCCATTGAATTTTCCAAAGAGTACAATCTTGCGTCTTCACGTAAGGAAGATTTTCATTTCGATCTTCTTGAGAGATTGAAGGAGAGAAACTCATGAACCCAACCGTTGCCGTTTCCGAGGCTCCCGGCCTGCTCACTGCTGATGGCCTTGTCGGTCTCGTCTTTCTCATCATGCTGGCAACCACCGTCATTGGCGGTATCATTGCCTGTAATGCAGAACGACTGGTACGGGCAGTTGCCGGCCTTATCGTCTGTTTTATCGGTGTAGCAGCCATCTACTATTTTCTCAACTCGCCCTTTGTGGCCATGATGCAGATGCTCATCTATGTTGGTGCGGTTTGTATCACCATAGCCTTTGCCATCATGCTGGCCTCTCCGGAAGAAAACAAAAAACATGGCCCGGCTGGCGCCTTGAACGGACCACTTGGACTTGTCACTGCAGGTCTTGTCACCTTTGGCATGATAGGACTGGCTCTGAACACTGACTTCCTCGCCTTGCCTAAGATCAACAACGGTGCCATGGAAAAAATCGGTATAGAGTTACTTACCACCTATTCCATGGTCTTTGAGCTGGTCTCCATTGTTCTGCTCATCGCCATTATCGGATCTCTGGTCATTGCCCGTCACGGAAGGAGCAAATAAATGTCTATCCTCACCCTGTATAACAACCTGAACACCTATCTT
>DAOVAI010000101.1 GCA_030671085.1 Pseudomonadota bacterium
CTGCAGGCAGCACCAGGAGTATGGTATCTTCATCTGTCTCTGTGGCGCAATACTCCACGGCCCCGCACACTGCCGGTGCTGTATTCCGACCAACCGGCTCCAGGAGAATTTTATAGTCCAGGTCCAGATCAAGGGCATCAACCTGACTGCGGGTAATAAAACGGTGTTCCTCCCCCACCACCAGGAGCGGGGGCAGGACCTCTACCAGCTGACATACCCGAAGCACAGTAGTCTGCAGCAATGATGTCTCATCAATAAGCCGAAGCTACTGCTTGGGATAGAGCTCACGAGACAGGGGCCACAGCCTGGAACCGGTTCCACCGGCAAGGATCACAGGTTGAATCTTTTGCCTATTTTTTTACCCTCGTAATATCTTTTCACCCGTTTAAGTCAGATGGGACGTGATACACATCCGCTCTGGTTCCACGCGGGTTCAATCTTGCAGCTTTCTTTGTCGGGTTTCACCCCACAAGGGGGTACAAGCGCTTTGCTAACCCGACCTGCATTTTATCCTCCGTAGGTCGGGTTAGCGAAGCGTAACCCGACACCTTCTGCCTATTCTCATTCAGTTACGGATAATCTGCAACAACTCTTCGGTCTTTTCCTTGAGCAGATCCGGATTTCCACGGCTTTCCACATTGAGTCGCAACAGAGGTTCAGTGTTGGACTTCCTGACATTGAAACGGAAATCAGGAAACGTCACGGAAAGGCCATCAGTATACTCTCTTTCCCCTTCCTGGAATTGTTTTTTTATCCGTTCGATCACCTCATCCGGATCCTCAACAACGCTGTTGATCTCCCCAGATACCGGATAGGCAGCCATACGCCGGGTAACCAGGGAGGAAAGAGAAACTTTTTTGCGGCTGAGCAGAGAACAGACCAGGAGCCAGGGAATCATTCCCGAGTCGCAGTAGCCGAAATCCCTGAAATAATGATGGGCGGACATCTCCCCCCCATAAATTGCATCTTCCTGGCGCATCCGCTCCTTGATAAAGGCATGTCCGGTCCTGGTCATTACCGGTTTTCCACCCGCTGCTCGCACCAGTTCTTCCGTATTCCAGGTAAGTCGGGGATCGTGGAGGATCTTCCCTCCAGGTTCCTGGCTGAGAAGTTCCAAGGCCAGAAGGCCGACAATATAATAGCCTTCAATAAAATTCCCTTTCTCATCCCAGAAAAAACAACGGTCAAAATCACCATCCCAGGCAATCCCAAGATCAGCACCATGTTCCCGCACCAGCCGGGCAGTCTCTTCCCGCTTTTCCGGAAGCAGGGGGTTGGGCACACCGTTGGGAAACGTTCCGTCCGGCTCATGATAGGCCTTAATAAAGGTAAAAGGCAGTTCCTGCTCCAGAAGATCAACCACTGCACCGGCGCAACCGTTTCCACTGTTTACCACCAGTTTCAAAGGGGAGAGCTCTTCTTTGTTGATATAGCCAAGGAGATGTTGGATATAGGAGCCCTTTCCTTCCACTCTGCTTTCTTTCCCCTCAGTTTCTGCTGCGGCTGGGAGCGAGTTAGCAACAATCAGCTCTGCCATCTCTTTCAGGCCGAACTCTCCAGTGACCGGTCGTGCCCCCTTGGACACAAACTTCATTCCATTATAATCAGCAGGATTGTGACTGGCAGTGACCACAATTCCACCGTCAACACCCTGATCTTCAAGGCTGAATGCCGCGTGATAGATCTCTTCTGTCCCGCACAGTCCCAGGTGCAGAACATCCACACCTGATTCCACCAGCCCCCTGGTCAGAGCTTCCACCAGTTCCAGACTGCTGAGGCGGATATCATAGCCGACTGCGACTTTGCGGGGATGAAACACAGCCGCATAGGCCCTGCCGATATCTCGTGCCAATCCGGGATTGAGTTCATCCGGCACCCTGCCCCGAATATCATAGGCCTTAAAACAGGCTGGAATCCTTGCACTCATCCCTTTTTTCCTTTATTCTGTATATTCTTTCGAAAAGGAGCGTTTCACGCACCTTTTTCCACAGCACAATAGACTGAAACATATCAAAAATAATTGACTTTTTCAACAGAGAGCTCCATGAAAGGCATAATCCTCGCCGGAGGTTCCGGCACCAGACTCTATCCACTGACCAAGGTTTTGTCCAAACAGCTGATCCCTGTCTACGACAAGCCAATGATCTACTACCCCTTGTCCGTGCTCATGCTGGCAGGCATTCGTGACATCCTGATCATTTCCACCCCTCACGACCTGCCTCAGTTCCAGGAACTCCTGGAAGACGGTTCCCACCTCGGTATTTCCATCAGCTATGAGGTGCAGCCTGCCCCGGAAGGACTGGCCCAGGCATTTCTCATTGGAAAATCTTTTATTGGTGATGACACCGTGGCCCTGATTCTGGGCGACAATATCTTTTTCGGCTCTGGTTTCTCTACCGTCCTGCAAAAATGTGCCGCCCTTTCCGAAGGCGGCCTGATCTTCGGGTACCCGGTAAAAGATCCGGAACGCTATGGTGTTGTCGAATTTGATGATGACAACAATGTGGTTGGCATTGAAGAAAAACCAAAACAGGCAAAATCCAAGTTTGCAGTTCCCGGTCTCTATTTCTACGACAATGATGTCATCGCCATTGCCGAGGCAGTCAAGCCTTCCCCAAGGGGAGAACTGGAGATTACTGACGTCAACATGGAATACCTGCGCCGGGGTAAGCTTCGCGTCCAGCCGCTCAGCCGTGGTTTCTGCTGGCTCGATACCGGCACCCACGAATCCCTGCAGCAGGCTTCAAGCTATGTGCAGGCCGTACAGGATCGACAGGGATTAAAGGTCGCCTGTATCGAAGAAATCGCCTACAGCCTTGGCTATATAGATACAAAACAGATGGAGACCCTTGCGGCAGACATGCTCAAGAACCAATATGGCCAGTATCTCTTGGAAATAATCGCTGAAAAAGAATCAAACGACCTGTTCCAATGAAAATTCTCATCACTGGAGGCCATGGCCAGCTGGGCCATGATGTAAGCCAAGTCCTGGAGCGAGAGCACAAAGTCGTTCCCTGCAGTTCCCAAGAGCTGGACATCAGCAGTCAGGCAGCGGTTGATGCAGCCATAGCTGCCCTTCACCCGGATTTGGTGATCAACTGTGCAGCGTATACGGCTGTGGACAACTGCGAAAAAGAAAAAGAGCTAGCCTGGAAGGTCAATGCCAGGGGCCCGGAAAATCTGGCCAGGGGTATGGAGGCCAGGGGCGGCAGACTCATCCACATCTCCACCGATTATGTCTTTGACGGCAACAAGCCCATAACAGAGAGCTACACAGAGGAAGATCCAGTTGGTCCGCTCTCAGAATATGGCAGCAGTAAGCTTGCCGGAGAACAGGCGGTGACAGAGATCTCTTCGGATCACCTCATCCTCCGCACTGCCTGGCTCTATGGCTGGCAGGGGAAAAACTTTCTCAAGACCATGCTCCGCCTGGCCCTGGCAGATCCATACAGGGAACTGAGGGTGGTCAACGACCAGTACGGTTCACTCACCTGGACCGCCACCCTTGCCCGACAGATCCAGGCAGTACTGACTTCAGACCTGCAGGGTATTGCTCATGCCACGGCCGAGGGCGCATCTACCTGGTTCCAGGGTGCCTGTTATTTCCTTGAAGCCATGGAAGTCCCCCACAACCTGGTTCCCTGCAGCACCTCAGAGTACCCAACCCCTGCACACCGGCCAACAAATTCCATCCTGGAAAACAGGCGACTGAAACAGGCAGGCGTATCACTCTTCACCTCCTGGCAGCAGGATATCGATGCCTTTGTCCGCCAATACAAAGAAGAGCTTCTCCAGGAAGCCAAAGGCTGAAGGGAGCAGCACTCATGATGCATGTGACAAAATTGTCGGGTTAGTGAAACGTAACCCGACAGAACACTTCCGCCTCCTCAACTCTGATCGGAAAAGCTAAACTCCTCAATGAGTGAACTGATCGTTTTTTCGGCCTCGTCATCCAGGTCCTGAATCTGGAAACCAGTTACATAAAAATCCGGATTATCATCCGGTCGACACCAACGACTGACCGCTCTGAAAATGACCTCATCACTGTCTGTAACCTCATGCGGCAGCCGCATGCGCAGACGATACTCTTCATTCACGGCAATAGGCTCGTCACTGAGCAGCATGAGTCCCTTGGGTGAGATGTCAATCAGGTGCCCCACCACCCGGCTGCTCATCCCGTCAAAAATTCGTAGATAAAAAACCAGGTGCCTGCGGGTGGTTTGCCTCTGCTCTGTCCCTTTTTTTTCTCCTTCAGTCACGCGTCTCCTCCTTACTCAAGTCCCCTGCAGATCATTCTTGATGGCGTCGTAGACAAGCGAAGACTTCGAAAACTCTTCATCTGCTTCGTTGTTGCAAATGTTACATTTTTGCAGCTATATCAATCTGGACCAGTTCCACATCTCCTGTTGCCCCCATGAGCTCCCCACAGATGACCACAACCCCGGTGATTCCGGGAATCTCCTTTGCCTTGTCAAGCGCCCTTGCCACTCCAGCCCTGCCGCCTCTTGCCTGCCCCACCTCATTCCCCAGTCGAGTAGCCGCAGCATCGGCAAGGGGAGTGGACGAAGCGATAACGGTCACTGAATCCGCCTCCCCCAGGCTCAGGGAATGGCCAACAGTTCCGGAGGACGTGCAGATGCCCACGGGCATTTGCCCTGGATTCAGTCGTATTCCCACCTTATAACTCAAAGGGGACTCTCCGGCAAAAATAGCAACCGAACAATCTCGGGAGCGCTGCAAAAAAATATCGCCACCGTTTTCAACCATGACCTCCAGCAGTCCCTGCTCTACAAGCCCACGCCCCACATATTCGGCCATGGCCCCTGCCACGGCAGCCATGGGGCCGACTCCGGCCTGGGTTCCGGCAGTCAGCATATCCCGCACCATTGGAGGCGCAGTTTTGTCCCGGGGAAGTGGATCAAGTGTTGCACAAAACTGGGGATACTTTACAATATAGCCTTCCAGCTGTGCCCGGTACTGCAGAATAAGGGCTGTTGCCTGCTCTGCAACCTCTTCTTCTGCCAGGATATGAAGATCGGTTTCTTCAATCCGGACCTGGGTTGAGATTAGACCAGCCTGGGACACCAGTTGACGATACGTTCTTTTGGAGTAGGATTCCGGCTTCTTGCTTCTCTTGTGGGAACTCATAACGAATCTATTTATCTGATTTAAGTGTTAAGATTTAAGCCTAATGGTAAGGAAAGCTATCAGACCATCTATTGCTTAAATCTTAAAGTTACGACTCTTTATGCCATCTTCTCGAGATCTTGTCATTCTTTTTACACGCTATCCACAGCCCGGCAGATGCAAAACCCGGCTTAGTCCAACGCTGGGCGATGATGCGGCAATCAAGATCCATCGACAGCTGGTTGCCCACATCCTGAAAGAACTCAATGCGTCTATCATCCGCGATAACACGGAACTCTCTATTTACTATGACGGCGGCTCCCGGATAGAGATGCGGGAATGGCTGGGCAGCAGCTACTCTTTTGCCCAACAGGAAGGAAAGGATCTGGGGGAACGAATGGCCAATGCGCTCATCCGAGCGCTGGAGCAGGGGAAAAACGTTATCCTTCTCGGGTCAGACTGTCCCGCTATCACCACTTCCCTGTTACAAGAGGCACTGGAGGCACTCAAGCAGCACGATATGGTGCTGGGTCCTGCCCATGACGGCGGCTACTACCTTATTGGACTGGCGCAAAACGTCCCTGGAGACAGCTGTTGCAAGCTGTTCAAGCAGATCCCCTGGTCCACATCACAGGTCTTAGCCAAAACCCTTGAACGGGCAGAAAAACTGGGGCTGCATATCCATAGCCTTCCAACACTCCATGACATTGACACAGCAGAAGACCTCAAACATTTCCATCATTATTCCCACCCTCAATGAGGCGCACAACCTTCCTGCACTGCAGCCCCTGCTGGGAATAGTCAGGGAATGTATTGTTGTTGATGGCGGGAGTACGGATGACACAAGCAAGGTCGCCCGCAGCCTGGGATTCCAGGTGGAGGAATGTGCAGAGGGACGGGGACCACAGCTGAATCTCGGTGCAGCCTGCGCTTCCGCCCCTCTGCTGCTCTTTCTCCATGCCGACACCCAGCTTCCTCCAGATTTCCCGCACGCGGTAACGAACTGTATGGCAAATCCTGCTGCAATGGTGGGGGCATTTCGTCTGAAAGTGGAAGGAGGCGGGATAGTGATGAGAGCTATTGTTCGAGGCGCCAACCTTCGCGCACGGTTCCTGCAGCTACCCTATGGAGACCAGGCCCTTTTCCTGCGCAAAGAGGTGTTCACTGAGCTTGGCGGCTTTCCGGAATTACCAATAATGGAAGACTATGTCTTTGTCAGGAAAGCAAAAAAAAGAGGAAAGGTGGTCACCCTGCCGCAGGAGGTCACGACCTCGGGCAGACGCTGGCAGCGACTGGGTGCAATTCGAACGACCCTGGTGAACCAGCTGGTCATTCTTGCTTATCACCTGGGTGTACCAGCGGAAAAACTGGTCTCATTCTACCGCACGGGGAGGGTTACTCTTCGGGAAACTTAGTGGGAACAAAGGGACGAACCATGTCCTCTGGAGATTCAGTTGCCTCCTTCGAGGAGATGGCCGGCTCTTTCTGCGAAAAAGCCTCTCGTATCTTCTCATCCTTGATCAGACCACGAAAAACTTCTGCGGCCTGTTTCACATAGGGGCAGAGCTGACAGTGGCGAATCATCGAGTTTTCAGGGGCAAGAATCCCGGTCAGGACCATATAGAGCAGGACGACCAGTACTCCACCCTTGGCAAAGCCAAGTGCGCCGCCCAGAAGTTTATCGAACCAGCCGGCAACGGTCAGTTCCACCACTTTGGCCAACCCCTTGCCCATGAGCATGGTCAGCACATAGGTGCAAGCAAAGAGGATCGCATAGGAGATCCAGAAAACTGCCTGGGGATTGTCTGTTATCCCTCGTAAAAATGGAAAGAGTTTGTCATGATACTGACCGGCAATGACATAGCCTATGAGCAGGGCCGCCAGGACCGTAATCTGCCGCAAAAACCCCACCCAGAAACCACGAAGGGTAAAGAGAAGCAGCAGTCCAATGATGACAAAATCATATCCGGTGAAATGAAAGGTACTATTCATTGACAATCCTTATTAAAAACAAACAAGTGGTTAAAATTTCCTTACAACTTTAGATAGCAGGAACACTTGAAAATGCAAGGTTTTAATTCGCACCCAGCCCCACGCAGGAGCAAGGGATGACCTTTGACACCCTTCCCCCACACCTGTCAGCCCTTGGAAACAGCCTTTTTCCTGATTCCCTGCCCACAGTTAGCCTCTTGCCTTTGGCAGAACTGGAGGCAAAAAAACACTCCCTGGAACAGTGGTTGCACAAAAAAGAACTGGAGCAACTGGCAGACTATAACTACCCAAAGCGACAACAGGAATGGCTGGCCGGCAGGATCTGCGCCAAACAGGCTCTTCGCGCCTTTCTTTGCCACTCTGAAAAAACAGTTCTTATTCTTGAGCACAGCCGGTATAGAGTAGCAGCCGAAGAATCCGGTCGGCCCTATTTTGATCAGTTACCCGGAATTTCCTTTCCTTTCCCCCAACTCTCCATCACCCATTCCAAATCTTTTGCCGCAGCCCTGGTCAGTACGACCCTTTGCGGCATTGATATCCAGTATCCGGCCGAGGGCCTGCAGCGCGTCAAAGAACGCTTTTGCACCGAGGAAGAGGAGCAGCTCCTACAAGAATCACTTCCCCGGCTCTCGCAATTATCGAAGCTTACCCTGCTCTGGACAGGCAAAGAGGCCATAAAAAAGATGCTCAGTCCTCAGGGCATCCCTGGATTTCACGAGCTACAACTGGACAAGATTACAGCCACAGGGAAGAGAGAGATGACCCTGCACTTTTCAAGGTTAGATTATAAAAACGATATTCCAGTGGCAGCAGCAATCCTCAACAACGGATATGGACTTGCCCTCTGTTGCCTCATCTAAGATGATCTAAAACTTTTTGCTTTCCACTTTCAACTTTGAACTCTCCATTCCCATGCCAGAACTACCTGAAGTAGAAGTCATCTGCCGGGGGTTACAGCCCCATCTCCTTGACAGGACCATCCTCGACATACGCTGTTCCGGTAAAAAGCTCCGTTCGCAGGTAGAGTGCCAGGAATTGAAAGACGAACTCTGCAACGGAAAGATCGTGAGCCTCACAAGAAGGGCCAAATACCTGGTCCTGAAGATGGACAAGGGCTCCGGTCTCATCATTCACCTGGGAATGACCGGGAACCTGGGTATCTTCCCGCCAGGATCTCCGCAAAAGCCCCATGATCATGTCTGCTGGCGGCTGGATAACAACACGGAACTCCGCTACAACGATACCAGGAGATTTGGATCCGTACGACTGCTCTCGGCAAAAAACGGCAGGGCAGAGGAGAACTGTTTCTTTTCCGCAATCGGACCTGAACCCCTGTCCCGCGCCTGCTCCACAGCCTACCTCATGCAACGGGCAAGACGCCGCAAGCAAGCAATAAAGACATTTCTCATGGACAGCCATGTGGTGGCCGGTATTGGCAACATATACGCCAACGAGACCCTGTTCCGAGCCCGCATCCATCCGCAACAGCCGGCATCGTCATTGTCCGCCAAACAATGGAAACGAGTATTGATCGTGCTGCGCAAAACACTGAACCATGCAATCGACTGCGGAGGTTCCACTATCAGTGACTTTGTCAATGCCTCGGGCGAGGGGGGGTATTTCCAGATGAATTTTCGCATCTACGGCAAAGCAGGAGAACCCTGCTCCAGCTGCAACACCTTGGTCGAAAAAATCCAGCTCAGTGGCCGGGCAAGCTTTTTCTGCCCACGGTGTCAGCCCAAATTTGGATAAGCACCTACGGGCGCTTATCAGCGCAGGAACGGATCGCACTTTTAATTTAAGAAAAGGAGGCCAGGCCCCCATCCACGAGGTGAATACGTACCATTTCACCGTTGCGGAGCAATCGTCTTCCTGCCGGACAGGAGATGTAACAGTTGGCGGGCTCGATTTGCCGGGTGGAACGAACCATGCACATTCCATTGTCAAAGAAAAGTCTTCCACTTTTCAGGCGAGGCAGTCCCCTTTTCCGCAAGAGCAATTCTTCTGTCAAACAC
>DAOVAI010000174.1 GCA_030671085.1 Pseudomonadota bacterium
TTCTGGTATTTGAGGGAGGTTGCAGCACTGGCCATGATTTTTGTTAATCAAAGCTAAACATACTCACCAAGTTGTGTCGGCTTGAGAAGATGAATCGAGGATTACCGTCCTGCGGTCGGTCAGGTGAGCTGGCCGAAAACATTGTCTGGAAACACCTCAACTTGCAGCTTTACTTAAACGGTTAACCTTGCCACTGGCATCCTCTTCAAATCTCTTTTCAGAAATAGTGCAAAAATAGTAATTCTGACTATTATAAAATCAGGTCATTTGCTGTAACGATATATTTCATTATGTTGTCACTCTTCATGCGAATGGCTCACATGATGCGTTTTTTCAGATTTAGTGGATACAAAATGAAACAAGTTCCTATGAAAAAGAGAGACAACAGTCTGCAACAGCATGATGCATCTCTTCAAGTCATACGCACCTGGTGCTATGGTGCAGCTATCTTTTGGACCATCCTGATTGTCGGCGTGGCCGGGTGGTTTTCATATGGGGACTGGCAAGAGGCCCTGGAGATCGGAAAACAAATAGGATGGTCAACACTTGAGACAGAGCAGTCATACCGTGCCTGGGGTGCTAGTCATGGTGGCGTCTATGTACCTATCACCGAGACCACCCTGCCCAACCCTCACCTAGCCCATATTCCCAGACGAGACGTGACCACTGATAAGGGACAGAAACTGACACTGGTCAATCCCTCCTATATGATCCGACAGGTACATGAGCAGGAAAAAGAGCATTATGGCTTGCACGGCCACATAACCAGCCTGAATCCAATCCGTCCTGAGAATAAGCCAGACCCATGGGAAAAAAAGGCGCTGAAGCAATTAGACCAAGGGGCCGTTGAAATCCATGAGCTGGTAGAAATGAATGGCCAGCCCTACATGCGTGTTATGAAACCGATGGTTACCAAGAGAGTTTGCCTGGAATGCCATGCGCAGCAAGGCTATAAACTTGGCGGTGTTGGTGTTTCAGTGCCCATGCAGGCAGTACTAGGTGATTTCCAAAAGGAATTCATTCGTCAGATCGGCTTTTACCTGGGAACCCTGCTGCTAGTGTACTTTGGTCTGATAGTTTTTTATCGAACTGTTAGTTCTCATTTCAAAAAACGCAGACAGGCAGAGGAGGAACTGAGGTACAGTGAAAATCGTTTTCGTCGTCTCGTTGAAAATGCTGCTGATGCAATTTTTATGTTTGATGATCGAGGAAGGTTTGAATTTGTTAATGGGCAGGCTTGCGAGAGTCTCGGATATACAGAAGATGAATTACGACAGCTATCAGTTGCAGATATCGACGTTGAATTGACAGAGAGAGCCGTTGTAGAAATCACTTCACAAGGCTCTAGTCTTCAATGGCCTATAACAAAGTCCGGGACTCACCAACGCAAAGATGGTTCGACCTTCCCAGTGGAAGTGCGTGTTGATAGACTGGCAACAAAGAAAGGCCTCCATTTTGTTGCCGTGGCCCGGGATATCACTGAGCGTAGACGGACGGAAGAGCAAATTGGACATTTCAACCACTTACGAGAAGAACTGCTTGGCCTTGGCAGTCTGAAAAAGAAACTAACGCGTGTCACCGAGGCTGTTGTTGATATTTTCAACGCTGATTTCTGTCGTATCTGGATCATTAAACCAGGGGATCTCTGTAACAGCGGCTGTCCTCATGCAAAACTCACCGAAGGTCCTCATGTCTGTATCCATCGAGATCAATGCCTTCATCTCGCCGCCAGTTCAGGCCGTTACTCCGGTTCGGACAGTAAGATGCACGGCAGAGTACCTTTCGGCTGTTACAAGATCGGTCGGGTTGCTTCCGGAGATATTCCAGGCTTTAATACTAACGATGTTACCCACGATCCCCGAATTCATGATCAGGAATGGGCCAGGCAACTCGGACTGGTTTCATTTACCGGATACCGCCTGTTTTCTGAGAAAGGTGACCCCATTGGAGTTCTGGCCCTTTTCAGCAAACACGTCATAGGTCCTCAAGAGGTTGGTCTGCTGGAAGGAGTAGCCAACAGTACCTCTCAGGTCATCCAGGTGAGCATGGCTGAAGCAGAGAAGGAAATAATGCAGACCCAGCTCCTCCGGGCTCAGAAGATGAAAGCAATCGGCATGATGGCTGGTGGTGTAGCCCACGATTTAAATAATATCCTTTCAGGCATCGTCAGTTATCCGGAGTTGATCCTTTTGCAGTTACCCAAGTCAAGTGAACTGAGAGAACCTCTAAAGGCAATCCAGGAGTCTGGCAAAAGAGCCGCGAATGTAGTAGCCGACCTCCTCACTGTTGCCAGGGGTGTTGCTATCACAAAGGAACCGCATGACATCAACGTACTGTTTAAGGAATATCTGGATTCTCCCGAATGTAACAAGCTCAAATCCTTGCATCCTGGAGTAGCCTGTACAGATCAACTTGATGCGGAACGTCCTATCATTGCCTGCTCTCCCATGCATATCAAAAAAACGCTTATGAATTTAATGACAAACGCAGCGGAGGCCGTTGGCGATGAAGGAAATGTCCTTGTTTCAACCTGCAACCGACAGGTTGGTAAATCCGAGAAATTGGAACACGATATGGAACCGGGTAATTACGTGCTTTTCACTGTTCAGGACAATGGCCCAGGTATTGCTGCCAAGGACCTGGAGCATATCTTTGAGCCGTTTTATACTAAGAAAGTTATGGGGCAAAGTGGAACCGGACTTGGCCTGGCGATTGTGTGGAACACTGTCCAAGATCACAATGGCAGAATTTTCGTGGAAAGCAGCGAAAAGGGAACATCATTTCTACTCTATTTTCCACTGAGCAGACAGGAAGGAGTTGTTCAAGCCAAGAATAATAAGACAGAAAAACTCACCGGAAACAGTGAGCATATTCTAGTTGTGGATGATGAACCGCAACTGCGGGATATTGCCAGTCAGATTTTACGGGTCATGGGCTACACGGTTGATTCAGTCTGTTCTGGAGAGCTAGCTATTGAATTTATTAAAAAAAATCCTGTTGACTTAATCGTGATGGACATGCTGATGGAACCAGGTATGAACGGGTGTCAAACATATGAAGAGATAATTAAGCTGTATCCAGACCAGAAAGCAATCATTGCCAGTGGGTTTTCCGAAAGTGATGATGTGAAGGCAGCTCTCCAACTCGGGGCTAGAGGATTTATAAAAAAACCATACTCAATGGATGAACTGAGTCGAGCCATTAAGGAGGCGCTAAACGGCTAATCCGATTTTTTTCTAAATGACCTGTAGCTTCGTCTTGATAGTTTCAATCGTCCGTGTATCTACCCAAACTTAATGTTGCTATTGTATATACGTAATAAAATAACGATCGAGCTACTGTACATGAAATATTTAATGGCACCTCGATTGCCAAAATTGTCTGGTTGAATCTAAATAACTACGTATAATTTCACATTCCCTGTTCGTTACTTTTTTATTGCACCTGCTGCAATAATACTACACGGCAAAGTAGTTGGCCTGCGGATGATGCACAACCAGGGCGGACACACTTAACTCCGGAACCATCTCCAGGGATGAGCTCAGTGTGACTCCTATTTCTTCAGCTTGCAGGAGAGAGAGGAGCGGTTTCTGGAGTTCCAGATCAGGGCAGGCTGAGTATCCGAAGCTGTATCGCTGACCGGATTTACCAAGTTGCAATTCTTCACGCATAAGATTGTGAGTATACTGGGCCAGGGCCTCGGCTGCCTCTACACCAAAACCGTGGAGGAGCAGGTACTCATGGTACTTGTCTGCTGCATAGAGTTCCTGGCAGGCTTGAGCAAGCTTGTCCCCAAGGGTGACGACAAAGAAGCCTGCGCAGTCTTTCCCTTCCTGCTCTGTACGGAAAAAATCCACCAGACTTCTTCCTGGTTCACGCCTTTGCCGGGGAAAGGTGAAACTGTACGGTGTCTTCTCATGCTCTACGATCAGGTCTTCCCCATCGCGATAACAGGGGAACCAGCCATAGCGGATTTTGGCCTCCAGCAGCTTTTCTGACACAACCCGCCCCTGGATGGCTTGAAATTCCGGGATAACAGTGTTGTTCAACAACTCCTGATATGCTGATTCTTCAAGTTTTGCACGCCTGTATCCCCAGCGGCCACGAAAAAGAATCTGGCGGTTGAGCAGGGGAAGAAATTCGGAAGAGGAGACATCAAGTGTCTTTTTTCCTAAAAATGGTGGTTCTGGGATGGCCTCCAGTATTTGAATGTCGCTTTTTTCATTGCCAATCGTCTTCCCGGGTGTGTTCTTTGCTTTTCCTGCCCAGGACGTCGTCTGTAAGCTTCCCTTTTCAAAATCCTGGATGGCCTGCAGCCCAGTGAATGCATCTCGGCAATAGACAACCGGACCGTCATAGAGCGGGGCGCAGTCAAGGGCCACAAATTTACGGGTCAATGCAGCTCCGCCAAGAAGAATAGGATGTTTTATCCCGGCTGCGCGGTATTTCTCCATACTCTCCTGCATGATCATGGCCGATTTTACCAGCAGCCCGCTGAGGCAGATTATATCGATGTCAGGATCGTTCAAGACGGTCTCAATGATGGTCTCAGCAGAGACCTTGATTCC
>DAOVAI010000200.1 GCA_030671085.1 Pseudomonadota bacterium
GGTCTTTCTGATATGGGTAAGCAGCGCTCTCAGTTTATCACGATCCAGAGAGTGCAGTGAGGTCTGTTGGGCGCACATCCCGCAGCCGATATCAACACCGACGGCATTGGGAATCACCACTCCCTCGGTGGCCATGACACCGCCGATGGGCATGCCGTAACCCAGGTGGGCATCCGGCATGATGGCGATATGGCTATGAACAAAAGGCAGGTTGGCAAGATTTCTTGCCTGCTCCATGGCCCCGCTGTCCATGTCTTCCAGCCAGAGCTTGATCGGTTTTTTTTCGCTCTTGACGGTCCTTCGCATTTAAAATCTCACATGGAGTCGTTCTTTTTCCTCAGGGTTCACTCAAAAATAAATTTGTAGAGGTGAGATGTAAGATGGACATTGAGAAAAACGATCTTTGTAACGGCCGGTCAAACACGGCCTTGATTGTCTTTTCAGCCCGATCACCTCTTTCCTGATCATCCCCCCAGAAGACGCACCAGAAAAAGGCTCAGCAGAGGAAAATAGGTGATAATGACCAGGGTGACCATCAACAAGGCAAGGAAGGGCATGGTAGCGCGGTAGAGCTGAATCACCGGTCGGTCAAAACGATAGCTGGCCAGAAAGAGGTTGAGCCCCACCGGCGGCGTACAGTAGCCGATCTGCAGGTTGGTCAGAAAGATTATGCCAAGGTGGATCAGGTTGACCTCGTAGCCCCTGGCAATGGGGACAATGAGTGGAACCACCAGCACCAGGGCGGAAAAGATATCCAGCATTGAGCCGACAATGAGGAGGAAGATATTGAGGAGCAGGAGAAAGGTGTACTTGCTGGAGATATACTGGCGGATAAATTCAAACAAGCGCATGGGCACCTCCTGGTCCACCAGGAAGTTGGTCGCGGCCATGGATGCGGCGAGAATCACCAGGATACCGCCAAAGAGCATCATGGATTTTACCATGATGTGAGGCAGTTGCCGCAGGCTGACATCCCGATATACAAAAACCTCGACCAGCAGGACATAGAGAGCGGTTATGGCTGCCGCCTCTCCGGTCACCAGGAAACCGCCATAAATCCCTCCCAAGACAATAAAAGGCAGGGGCAGTTCCCAGGCTGTCTCTTTCAGACCGGCGACTATTTCCTGAACGCCTACCCGTTCCTGCTGCTCCTTTTTGCCAGGACTCTTATACATGGAATAGGCCACCAAGAGGATGAGCATGAAAGTCCCCGGCAGGATACCGGCCAGGAACAGGTGGTCAATCCGGACCTCGGCAATAACGCCGTACAGGATCAACGGCAGACTGGGTGGAAACAGTAACCCGAGACTGCCGGACGAGGTAATCAGGCCCAGAGAAAATTTTTCGGAGTAGTGGTCCTTGATGAGTGCCGGAAACAGCAGGCCGCCCAGGGCAAAGATGGTCACCCCTGAGGCGCCGGTAAAGGCGGTGAAGACCGCGCAGACCAGCAGTGAGACAACAGCCAGCCCGCCGGGCAGCCATCCCAGCAGCAGGTGAGACAGTCTGAGCAGACGCTTGGGCGTCCCGCTTTCAGAGAGGATGGTGCCGGCAAAGATAAACAGGGGAAGGGCAAGCAGGAGTGGCGTATCTGCCAGGCGTGACATTTCAATGATCACCACCGAAATGTCAATGTCCACACTGGCGAACGAAAGCAGGGCCACGGCTGCTATAACAATAAATAACGGACTACCCAGCAGGGCCAGGGCAAGAATAAGCAGCTTGAGACTGTTCACGATCCACTTCCTGTTTCGCTGCCCCTGAGCAGAGAAGCAAGTGTTCTGATATCAGCTGCGATTGCCAGGAGAAAGTGTATGGTGATGAGGAAAAAAGCCGTGGGGAAAATCAGGTTCCAGCACCAGGAGGGGATGGTCAGCAGGGGGGAGTTGCCAAAGAGCATCTCGTTGCGGACAAAGATGATTGCTGCCCAGGTGAGAAGTGCGGCAACAAGAGAGGAAAAGAGGTCAATAACCAGTTCTATCCATGGTTTTACCTGCTCCGGCGCCAGGTAGCCAATCACATCAATAGCAATATGCTTGTTTTCTCTGGTTGCCACCACTGCACCGAGCATGCCGCACCACAGGACAAGGTAGCGCAGAAGCGGGTCGGCCCAGAGCAGACCGCCGGAAAAAAATGTGCGCAGGCCGATCTGCAGGCAGGCAAGCACGACCATCGCCACCAGCAGCAGGCAGAGCAGAGTGTCTATCAGCCGCTTTTCAAAGGTCAAAGTTTGACGGGCAACCTGTCTGGGGTTCATGGCAGACTTCAGCTTCGGTTTATGAGGTCTGATACCATTTCATTCTCCTCTACTTATGGGTCTGGTTCCTGTAGTCATCAAGCAGTTTCATGGTTGTCTGATATATTTGCGGACTGAAGGCTGTGCCCTGCACTTGCTGCACTGTTTCATCCCGTATGCTGCGCAGGGCTTTCACATCTCCTGGATCAGGAATGACCATGGAAACCCCGTTGTCCTGCAACACCTGCTTGGAATCGCTGTTGCTTTTTCTGGTATCGATGATGAGCAGGCTGAAATGCTTTTTGGCTGTCTCCTTGATCATCGACTGGTAGGATTCAGGCAGGCGGTTAAATTTTTTACGATCCAGCAGCATCCCCCCATAGGCGTAACCAAAGGGAATATCTGAGATATACTTTGTTTTGGTGAACCACTGCAGGACAATGCTACCATACAGGGAATTAAATACCGTTTCCACCATGCCGGTCTGCAGGGAGGTGAGCACATCGGGAATGGTCAGGGGCAGTGGAGTGATACCCAGGGTTTTAAGATAGGCGATACTGATGGGATCATCTACCGGGGCCCAGACCTTGCTCTTTTTCAGCTCACTCAGGGTGGATACCGGCGATGTGGACATGGAGTAGACAAAGCCCACCTCGGTCATGGCAATGAGCTCCAACCCCTTCCCGGCAAAGGCCTTGTGGAAAGAAGGCCACAGCCCTTTCATCACATGATCGACCTCCTCGTAGGAGCGAAAGAGAAAGGGAATACCCATGACGCGGAAATCCGGTACCACAGTGCCGATGCCGGTCATGGTAAAGCCACCGCCATGCAGCTGGCCTATACGCATTTTACGGAACATGGCTCGGTCATCTCCCATGATACCGCCTGGGTAGACCTTGAACCCGACCTCACCGTTACTCTTCTCGCCCACCTCAGTCACAAAATTGTGAAACCGTTTGATCCAGATACTGCCTTCCGGGGCAATGGTCGCCACCTTGAACAGATATTTGGGCTTGGCCTGCACCGGGCTGCAGAGGAACAAAACGCAAAACAGGAGGGTCAGCAGTTGGAAATTTCGTTTAGAGTAAGGCACGATTCTCCCTTAAAAAAATTGCTCTGTCTGGTCGAGCAGAATGGTTGCATTTCGTTTGGCCACCTGATTAGCAAGACCAATATCCGGCTGGCTTTGCAGTGGGAAGTCAAGCACCTCCTGCAGCAGGGTGACAAAGAGTTCACGGTCAAAGCTCATTCGGGCATAGGTCTGGGCATAGAGGACAAGGGCCGGAAGATACTGCCTGTTGCTGATGGCAAGGGCTTGTTCAAAATGGCGGCGGCTTGCCTCGGGTTTTCCGCCGAGAAGCGGCGGTTTTGCACCATAATATGCACCAAGAAAAAGATGGGCACCACCGTAGTAGTAAGTCTCGTCCAGTTCAACCACCCGCAGCATGATCTGTTCCACCCGGACCAACTGGGCCAGGGATTCCGGTGACCCCTCCTGATG
>DAOVAI010000096.1 GCA_030671085.1 Pseudomonadota bacterium
GTTTGCCAGTTGTTCTCGACGAGCATCTGTATGGGCACAAGCGTATTACGATATGATGCGTGAGCACGGAAAAAGTCATCATATGGCTATTCGAGCATTAGCTTTCAAATGGATCAGAATTATGTTCCGTTGTTGGCAAAACCACACCAAATATGATGAGACTAAATATTTACAGGCACTGCAGAGATCAAAATCTCCTTTGCTTAAATTTATCTAAGTTGGCATTGACGGAACAACTCAGAAGTCTACGGACTACGGACTCAATGTTTATAGCAAAGTATTTTCTGGCGATGAGTTGCTGCTGGAAGAGAAGTTTGTTCTAAACAAACTGAACCCAGCACAATATTGCCAACTGACCCAGGTGCCCCATATTGGAGCGTTTGTTCCCGTCCCCCTATGCCAGCTTTGCACGTACCTGTATGAGTTCTGCGACTATGGAGACTGCTACCTCGGCAGGACTTTTTGAGGGGATGGAAATACCAATGGGGGCGTATAGACGGCCAGCCAGAGATTGGTATACCCCTTTTTGCTTGAGGGTTTTTTCAAAGGCATTAATTTTTCTCCGACTGCCCATCACCCCGATATAGCGGGCAGGGGTGCTTATCGCCTGTTCAAGGACAGCCAGGTCCGTGGCGTGATCTGGTCCGGCAATGACCAGAAAATCTCTGGAACCTATGGGATCGTCAAGGAAAAATTGATGGGAATCCTCAGGGCAGAGAGTACAGGCTGCGGGAAAACGCTCGGCCTGCATCAGTTCCTGGCGTGGATCCACGATGATGACCTGGAACCCGGTTCGGTCTGCCAGCCAGGCCACTTCTCTGGCTACATGCCCGGCTCCCAGAAGAAAGAGTCTGCCGCGACGATTCAAGGGATGCGTAAAGAAGGAGAGTTGGGACGAGCCAATGGTCAGTTTCTGCAGGGAGTGCTGCTCATCAGCCATGAGTTGCTGCCAGAGCTCGGGCGAAAACTCCAATGTACGGCATTCTTCATTGAGGGCCGCAATGGCGCCTTTTTCATTGGCAAGCAGATAACAGGGAGCTTTATCTGACTCGTCCACCAGAGAGAGGAGGAGGAGAGGATCAGGTCCTGGTACCAGTTGCTGCAAGGTTTCCAGAAAAGAGGTGGCTGCCGGATCGCTCAGGTCGATCCGTTCCAGCATGACACGCAGCTTGCCCCCGCAGGAAGGGAGGCTTCCCGGGAGAAAGGAACTGATATCGAGCAGGCGTCTGTTTGTGGTAAGAGCAGCACAGGCCTGGAGAACCTGCTGTTCATTGCTGCCCCCGCCCACGGTGCCTGCCGCCAGTCTGCCCTCGGAAAAAAAGAGTCTGTCTCCACTCCTTGCCGGCCCATGGCCGTCCGAGGAAAGGATGGTAGCCATGACGCCACAACTCTTTCTGTGGCAGAGATCATTGAAAAAGAGTTCTGGAATCATGGCAGTACCTCAGGGAAACAGGGCAGGGGGGATAATTGCTGAGGATACGGAAAAGAAGTGCTCCTGGCAAGGAAAAAGCTTCACCGCAAGAGCAGCCCGGACTGGAATCAGTAGATGGCAATATAGATGTCGATGATCTCCTGAATAAGGGGCAGACGCGGATTGGTGGCTGTGCAGTGATTTTCAAAGGCCTGTTCGGCCATACCCTCTACCCTGGCCAAATATTCCTGCTTCGCAATACCGTGGTCATGCAGTCTCAGAGGCAGCGCCAGCTGTTCCTGCAGCCTGGCAATGGCCTCGGCCAGCGATTTTACCCCCTGTTCAGGGGTGTCATTTGCAAGACCAAGAGATTTGGCAACTTCCTGGTAGCGTTCGTGAGCAATATAGCGGCTTCCGGGAGTGAGTGGATTAAAACGGCTGGGGTTCTCCACGCCGTTGTAGCGAATAATATGGGGAAGCAGCAGGCTGCTTGCCAGATCATGCGGCAGTTGAAATATGGAACTTAAGGAGTGGGCCATGGCGTGGTTGAGACCGAGCAGAGCGTTGCTTGATGCCATTCCTGCCATGGCAGCAGCATTGTAGATTTTTTCCGTGGCTTCGTTGCCTGGCTGGCGAACAGCGGCTGCCGGCAGCCAGTTGAAGATCAGTTCAATGGCCTTCATGGCCATGGAGTCTGAGTAGTCAGAAGCCAGGGAGGAAGCATAGGCCTCCAGAGCATGACAGAGAATATCCATCCCGGTCATGGCCATAATCAGTGGTTCAGCAGGAGTGGTAAAGGTGGGATCAATGAGGGCATAGTCGGGAATGAGTTCGCTCGACCGCAGATTGAGCGGCTTTTCTCTGTTTTGATCGTAAATGGTGACAAAACCGTTCATTTCCGAGCCCGCTCCCAGGTTGGTGGGCACGGCAATGAGGGGGAGCAGTCTCTGTGGCGGATCTGTCTGGCTGTCGGAAAAATCATCATTGGAGAGATGCAGCGGGGAGTGTGGCAGGGTAACCTTGGGCCGTTGATAAAAAAACCGCATTGCCTTTGCCGCGTCAATGGTGGCTCCGTCCCCAAGCACCAGAACAGCAGTTGGACGAAAACGGTTCATGCGCTGCACTCCCTGCTCAATGGAAGACAGGGTGGTCAACTCTGGTATTTCATGGAAGATCTCGGTCTCAACCGGATACTTCTGGACATCCAGATGGTGGAGGATAGTATCCATGTAGCGGCTGTTGATAAGTTCTTTTTCTGTGACAATCAGTGTTCTTCCTGCTCCTGCAAAACTTTTCAGATAGCTGATGCAGTTGGGAGAAAAAAGGATTTTCTCAGGGATGTCCCACTCCCTGAGTCGGGGCGGACGCTGTTGAATAACCTTGTGTGAAAGGAGATTGTTTATAGAGAGGGAGGCGCTTGTCGAGTTTCCGGTCTGCCTGTCCTGGGCTGAGGTGAGTCCATAGCTCCCGTGAGGAGAGAGGGAGCAGATATCACCGTGGGTTGCCGGATCGTTCAGGATTGTGTGTGCGGTTCCCAATCGGGTAGAGAATTCTCTGCCTAACGAGTTATTTTGGGTATGGAGAACTGCTGTATGGGCAGCAGTTCCGAGTTCCAGTACGGCCTCGCATAAGCAGAGTCCTTCATACCAGCTTTCTGCTGCCAGGAGGGAGAGTACCGGGAAGGGTTTGGGGCGGGAGAGGGGATACTCCGGGCATATCCCGGCAATTTCAGCACAGATGATTTTGGTCTGTTCCGGAACGGAAAAGCCTGCCATTTCCGCAAGGGTGCAGGCGTCACACCCTATGCATTCCGGGTTTGGTGCACCACTGTCCGGATGAAAGAGGAGGCGCTCCAGTTGTCCTCTTTCCTCTACCTCTACCAGATAGCATGACTTTTGCACCAAGAGATCCAGGGCTTGAAAGTAGACTTCACGGCTGATAATCACAGTTTGTTCCGAGGTGTTTATCAGACCGTTGTCAAAACTTTTTGAGAAAATTATATCCGTTATTGCCTGTTCCAGGTTTGCGGATTTATCGATAAAACATGGGGTATTTACCTGGCCCAATCCCAGAACGGGAGTGTGGGGATTTGATTGCAGAGCCAGGTTGAGGTTATTTTCATCCCTGAGAATAAGACCAACTTCGGGATGCTGGGCAAGACCGTTGAGATCCTTCTTCAAGCTTGAAGGAAGCCACTGGATGGAGTGAGGAGGTGCTCCACCAGCCATTGCCGCCTCCTGCATGAGTTTTGCTGCGGCCGTTGAAGAGGAGTGTACCGATGGGTGGAAGGAGAACACCACAGGATTGCGTGTTTTGACACTGAGAATTGCCTGGGAAAGTATTGTGGCAGTGGACTGTTCCGGTGGAGGGAAGGCTGCAAGAATGCCCACCGGTTCCGAGAATACCTGATATCCTGCAACCGTATTGTCTTCAATCAGGCCAACGGTCTTTATTTGCCGCAACTTCTGCTCCAGGCCAACGGATGCAAAAATATTGGTGATGGATTTGTCTTCTGTAATACCCTGGCCTGTCTCTGCCACAGCCATTTTCGCCAGGGCCAGGTGCCTGGATGCCCCGACTCGTGCCATCCGGCTGACGATGCTGTCGATGGACTGCTGGTCAAGCTGGAGGTAGGAATCCTGGGCGGACATGGCCTGAAAGATTATTTCATCAACGTGCTCGGCATCTGTCAGGTTTGTGCTGTCGGTGTGAAGCATGGTGTAAGCCTTGACGGAAAAGGAAAAGTGACGAAACAGCAATCTGTATAATTAGGTCTGTATTGCTGGATTATCGGGCTTTGAGAAGGCTTTTGTCAAGCTGTCCAGGGACAATTTGCGTGCAGTTTTCAGGTAAAAAATGCAAATAATTCTTATTTACTGAATAAAATAAGGTGGAAAGGCAACTGGGAAAAATTTTCAAAAAGATTTAATTTTCTTTCCCAGGGAAAGAAGAGTGTTTCAAGTGGATTATTTTCCTTTGAAAAGCTGGTGTGGATATTTTAACATATTGTTATTATGACATAAAATTTTGGAGCGGGGTTTTCGTTTTCGCAGAGGCGAATGATAGTATAAGGGGCTGTATATCGGTCCCATCTTTTTGGAAATGTTATGGAAAATTTTGTCAGGAAGCGAGTGGAGACCTATTTTCAGGTCAATGATTATAACTGTGTGCGAACCGATCTCCTGACCCTGGCAGAGTATTTTCATGTCAAGCTGCATGGGCAGCTTCTGGCTGCTGCAGTTGGTATGCATGGGGCAGGCGGTTACAGGGCTCAGTGCGGCCTGGTGGAGGGCACTCTTCTCTTTCTTGCTATCCTGGGGGCTGAGAGGAGAGTTGCGGAAGAAAAAATAATTGACGCCTGCTATGATTTTGGCAAACAGTTCGAAAAAGAGTTTTCTTCTTTGCAGTGTCGAGAACTGAGGCCGGGAGGATTTAATGACGACGACCCGCCCCATCTCTGCGAAGGGCTGGCCTGCAGGGCAACAGCCTTTTCCATCCGCTTTATCGAGGAAGTGCTGGAGTTATGGGCAAAGGAGGAGTGACCCTGTGCCTGCTCAGGATGTATCTTGCTAACAATTCATCAAGGGTACTGCTCATTTGCTGAACCGTTACTTATCTTGCATGATGCGGTGGACCTCTTTGAGCAGATTGGTCACCTCAACTGCTGCATCAGAGCTCCTGCTGAATTCAATTACTGACTTGCCATGCATGAGAGACTGGGCATAGGCTACCCGGTTGTGGAGCCGCGACTGGAGCAGGGGAACAGTATAGAGTTCGCGGATATATGCGCCGATTTCTTTGCTCAGGTTTGTCCGTGGATTAACTCGATTGAGGAGGAAATAGCAGGGGATTCTCCTGCCGACCTCTTCCTGCACCTTTTCACAGGCATCTATCGTGCGCTTGGCTGATCGGATGTCCAGCGGGGATGCCTGGAGGGGGATGATAATGAAATCGGAGACGGCCATGGCCTGAAACATGATGTGATGGCTGTGCGGTGGGGTATCGATAAAGATATAATGGAACTTGTCTTTCAGCTCCATTGCCAGGCTGTCCACGTCCCTGCCCGCCTCATACAGGCTCAGGTTTTGCTTGCTGTGATCCTGCAGAGTCTCGATGCAGCTTTTCTGCTCATCCGCGTCGATGAGTGCCGTCTTGTAGTTCAGCGCTGCTGTTCCCAGGGCCAGGTTCATAGTCGCAGTACTTTTCCCGCATCCGCCTTTCTGGTTGGTCAGTGTGACAATCATCGTTTTCCCCTGTTCCTGATTGTTGAGTAATTTGGGCTAGTATTAGAGAAAAATCGTTTGTTTTTCAACAAGAAAGGCAACATTCGATGCTTGATGCCCAGTTTATGGTCTGGTCTTGACGCTGCGGTTGCTCTTCAGTATGCTGTTTAAGGGTGCTGTTTATGACATACAGACTCTGTGTTTCCCTTCTTCTTCCGATTCTCACTCTTGAGAGGCTCTCATGACCGCCCCTGTGAAAGACTGGACCCTTGGAAATATCCTTGCTACTTCTTCCGCCTACTGGCAGGGCTGTACTTTGCAGGCTGGTGTACGTCTGGAGTTGTTCTCGGCCCTGGAAGGCAATGGTCAGACAGTGGATAAGCTGGCCCGACAGCTCGATGTGGACAGCCGGGGGCTGGAGCTCCTCTGCAACGGTCTCACGGCCATGGGCCTTCTTTGCAGAAATGGTTCAGGCTACCGGAATTCCGAGGCTGCCGCCACTTTTCTCAACAAAAACTCACCCCAGTACAAGGGGCATATCATTCTCCATCATCACAACCTGATCGATGCCTGGGCTCAACTGCACACCGCAGTCAAAAAGGGGAGACCGGTGGAGAAGCGCTTTGCCAGCGAGGCAGAAGACCGAGAGAGTTTCCTTCTGGGGATGTTCAATTTAGCCATGGACATCGCACCCAGGCTCGTTCCCTTGATTGACCTCACAGGCCGTAAGCGTCTTCTGGATATGGGAGGCGGCCCAGGGACCTACGCCATCCACTTTTGCCAGGCCAACCCTTCCCTGACTGCTGCCATCTATGATCGAAGCACCACCGAGCCCTTTGCCCGCAGGATCGTGGATCAGTTCCAGCTGGGGAATCGCATCGATTTTATCCCTGGTGACTTTAACAAGGACCCTATCAGCGGCGGCCCCTATGATGTGGCCTGGCTTTCCCACATTCTCCACAGTAATGGTCTTGAAGAGTGCCAACAGCTGATACGGAAAACCGTGGCTGCCATGGCCCCTGGCGGCCTCATCCTGATCCACGACTTCATCCTGGAAGACTCAAAAGATTCCCCTCTCTTTCCCGCCCTCTTTTCCTTGAACATGCTGGTCAATAACCCTCATGGCCGCAGCTACTCCGAAGAAGAGATACACGCCATGCTCAAAGACGCAGGTGTCCGCGAAATCAGTCGTCACCCCTTCCAGGGGCCCAATGATTCCGGGATTATCTGCGGGCTTGTGGGAGAGAAAGGGTGATGACCTCTCCTGCACTCATCATCAACCTTTAATTGCAAAATCACCTCACACCCCCAGATACCTGAGCATGCTTTCGGCTGCAAGTCGTCCTTCGGCAATGGCAGTGACCACGAGGTCAGAGCCGCGGACTGCATCGCCTCCGGCAAACACCTTCTCGTTGCCTGTCTGAAAAGGGAAGTCACCATGGGCAGACGCCTCGATAAGCTGCCAGTCATTCAGGGAGATGTTGTTTTCGATCAGCCACTCCGGAGGACTCGGTCGGAAACCAAAGGCCATGATCACGGAGTCGGCATCAAGTTCAGTCTCTGTGCCCGCAATCGGTTCCGGCCTTCTCCGACCACGTTCATCGGGCTCGC
The DNA here is from genome assembly GCA_030671085.1 of Pseudomonadota bacterium. GTDB lineage: Bacteria > Desulfobacterota > Desulfobulbia > Desulfobulbales > Desulfocapsaceae > Desulfocapsa. Next base: position 7,246 of record DAOVAI010000096.1, read on the forward strand.
CGAGCCGGGTGTTCACAACCTTGACTCCGTTTACAGATCCGTTTTTCCCAACAGTGATGCCCAGGGGCTGCAGGTTCCAGAGAAAATGGACGCCCTCGTCCTCGGCATTTTGCACTTCCCTTGCCGAGCCCGGCATGTTTTCCCTATCCCGCCGGTACACGCAGGCAACATATGACGCGCCCTGGCGGATGGCTGTGCGCAGACAGTCCATGGCCGTGTCACCGCCGCCAAGGACCACAACCCGTTTACCCTCCAGGTCCACATAGGGGTAGCGGTCGCGTTTCAGGCCCATAAGACGGTCTGTATTGGCGATGAGATAGTCGAGGGCATCATACACCCCTTCACTCTCCTCGTTTTCCAGGTTGGCGCGTATGGAGGTGTAGGTGCCGGTTCCGACAAATACCGCATCATACTCGCTTAGGAGGTCGACAAAGGGAATATCACGACCGATCTCCACCCCCAGGCGGAATTCAATACCCATATCAGTGAAGATCTCCCGCCGCAGTTCCATTACCCCCTTGTCGAGCTTGAAGGAGGGAATACCAAAGGTCAGCAGGCCACCAATTTCCGGATGTATGTCAAAGACCACCGGCTTTACACCGTTGCGGATTAATACATCTGCACACGCGAGTCCGGCAGGCCCGGCACCGACCACCGCAACCTGCTTACCGGTAGCCACTACCCTGGAGAGATCTGGGCGCCAGCCCATCTGCAGGGCGGTATCGACAAGGTACTTTTCTATGTTGCCGATGGTGACTGCCCCATAATCGTTGTTGAGGGTACAGGCCCCCTCGCAGAGCCGGTCCTGGGGGCAGACCCGCCCGCAGATTTCCGGCAGGCTGTTGGTCTGGTGGCACAGTTCAGCCGCCTCAATGATGCGTCCCTCGTTGGCAAGCTGCAGCCAGTCGGGAATATAGTTATGGACGGGACACTTCCACTCGCAGTAGGGATTGCCGCAGGCAAGACAACGGTCCGCCTGCATCTGTACCTGCGATTTCTGGAAAGGATCGTAAATTTCCACAAACTCGTGTCGCCGCCGCTCAATCCCCTTCTTCTGGGGATCAACCCGCTTCACTTCGATAAACTGGAAGAGATTCTGGTTCATATCTTTCCCCCTATTGGACTATCGCCAGCGTTTCTCTGGGCGAGTTGCCCCGGTGACCCAGCAGGGTCGCGACATCCGATGTCTTTGGCTTGACCAGCTTGAAAAGATCAACATACTGTTCATCAAATCCGGTCAGGATCCGCTCGGCCCGAAAACTGCCCGTTTCCTGACAATGGCTGTTGATAATTCCCCGCAGATGCTCCTGCAGCACTGCCCGGCCTTCCAGGGACAAGACCTCAACCAGCTCCGGATTCACCCTCGATTCCAGGCCCCCGGATTCATCAAGGACATAGGCAAAGCCGCCGGTCATTCCTGCACCGAAATTGACCCCGGTCTCTCCAAGAATGGTGACGATGCCGCCGGTCATGTATTCACAGCCGTTGTCGCCGATACCCTCTACCACCACCCTGGCTCCGGAATTTCTGACTGCGAAACGTTCCCCGGCAAGCCCTGCCGCGTAAAGCAGACCGCCTGTGGCCCCGTAAAGACAGGTGTTACCGATAATGACTGCCTCGTGACTCTTATAGGCCACGCCCAGGGGCGGACGGATAACCAGCTTGCCGCCGGCCATGCCCTTGCCCACATAGTCGTTGGCATCGCCGGTGAGCACCATATGCACGCCTCCTGCATTCCAGGCCCCGAAACTCTGCCCGGCGGTCCCAGTGAAGAGCAGATGGATGGGTGTCTCCTCCATCCCCTTGTTGCCGTGGATGGAGGCAATTTTTCCGGAGAGTCGCGCGCCCACCGTTCGATCGGTATTGGAGATAGTAAAGCTTCCTCCCCCTCCCGACGAGGTTTCGACTGCCTTACCGAACCGCTGCTCGATCTCGAGATTGAGTCTGCCCGGGTCGTCGGGAACATTTGTCTCCTGGAAAAAGAGGCCGCTTGTCTCAGGCGGCTGCACGCTTTCCAGAATGGGTGCAAGGTCAAGTTTTTTCTGTTTTGAGGAGATGCCTTCCACTTCCTCGAGCAGATCGGTTCGGCCGATCAGGTCGGTGAGCTGTTTAACACCCAGCTCAGCCATGAGCATTCTCGTCTCCTGCACCATGAATTGGAAATAGTTCATCACCATATCCGGGACCCCGCTAAAGTACTTCTTCCTCAGCGTTTCATCCTGGGTGGCAACCCCGGTTGCACAGTTATT
>DAOVAI010000166.1 GCA_030671085.1 Pseudomonadota bacterium
CATCCTGCCGGATACCGGCGAGCGCTATCTGAGTACCGATCTGATGAATGATTAACCCAGGCGGTGAAACAGGTCGTAGAGGGTAAATCATTTGAGAAAAAAAATGAGTGGAAGGTTCTTATAAGCGGATCACTCTTCTAAACTCATCTGCACCTAAAATCAATTTTACAGTACTGAAAGAGCCCATAATAGTGCCGATAACTCCCGGGGCCATCACGTTCTGGCCGGCAAGATACAATCCTTCATACGGACCAGTGGATTCTACCGGAGCAAACGATCCAAAAGCCATCACCATCCTGAATCATCCATATCCGCCCCCAAGGAACAGGGGCATGCACTCATCCATATTGCCACAGCAAACAAGGACCGGTCAAGCCTGTTTGACGGACTCTATTTTGTGCCAAACCATAAGGCAGGCGAGAATGCATTTATACCCTTTCATGGAGAGAGGGTGCTCTTTATTTTCCTGTACTGCATCTGTAACAGCATCACAGCCCCAGCCGAGAGAATACCATTCATGGCAAAGGCGGCACCCGGGCCAATCATCTGCCAGATCGTACCGAACAGGAGTGCTCCTGGGAGTACTGCCAGTCCTACAACCATGTGGTAGAGGCCAAAGGCGGTCGCCCGTTCCTCTTTGCCTGCAAAATCACCTATCAGGGCTCGTTCGGCACCTTCAGTTGCAGCCAGCGATGCTGCGTAGGCCAGGAAAAGTGGCCAGACAAGGATGGGATGGGTTGTAGCGCAGCTCCAGGCAAGGCTGAACAGGAGCAGAACGCGAAACATCCAGCCAAAAAGGAGGACAGACAGTCTACCGAATCGATCCGACAGGCCTCCAGCAGGACCTGAAACCAGAGCCTTAACCGCGCTGGCAGCAGCCCAGATCAACGGCACCCATGCAATCTGCAATCCCTGATCCGTGGCCCAAAGCACAAGGAAAGCTTCGGGTGCGCTTGCCAGGGCCAGGCCACCGGTGGCCAAAATCAGACCGCGAAGCCTGCGGTCAAGGACCGACCACCTGAGAGGCGGTAGTTTGTTCGCCCGCAATGGAGTAGGGGGATTCTCCAAACCAAAGCAGAGCAGGGAGACAACCAGAATACCAGGCACTAGAGACCAGAGAAAGACATGCCCCATGCTCACATTGTTATTGAGCAGAACCCATGCGCAGAGTGGGCCCAGCATCGCCCCACCATTATCAAGGGCTCGATGAAAACCAAAGGCCCTTCCCAGTCTGTCTGGTTCAGTGGTTGCGGCAATCAGCGCATCCCGGGGAGAGGTTCGCAGACCCTTACCCACTCGATCAAGAAAACGCATACCCAACACCCAGCCCCAGCCAAAGGCCAATCCGATCAGAGGCCGGGCCATATTGGATACCGAGTAGCCGCCAAGAACTAAGCCTTTGTGGTTCCATCCCTTGTCTGCCATGCGTCCGGAAAAGAGTTTGAGCAGGCTGGCCGTTGCCTCGGCCACTCCTTCAATCAAGCCAACAACAGCAGGTCCGGCACCAAGAGTCGCAGTGAGAAAGATCGGGAGCAGGGGTGTGATCATTTCACTGCCAGCATCATTAAAAAAAGAGACCAGGCCCAGGACTATGACGGTACGTGGGAGAAAGCGTGTCTTCATTATCACACTACTCCCGCCAGCCGACTGCATGGAGAAAACAGCCCATAAAATCATACAATATTTCCATAGCGTTATAAAAACATCTTTTTTTGATCCCGTAAAGACAGGAGAGAGTGTTTGCTCAGATAGGAAATTAATCAGCAAAGGGTAACTGGGATAGCCAGAAAACAAGCAAACAATGGAGGAGGAGAAAATGATCCGGTGTGGCCATGATGCACTTGAAAATGCTTGGAATATAATCCGGCATCAGCTAAGCCATTAGAGTCAGGCCAGTCGGCCTGACCGCCCCCCAAGAGTACTTCCGTTGGGCGCGCACAGATGGGGTAAAGGGAACTCTAACGAACTACCACTCCTTCCATTGCCATGAAACGTAATCCTTTTGGCGCACTCCTCGATAAAATATCCCCTCCAGAAGGGCTATTCCTGCTTATACTCGCCGTTATTATCGGTGGCGCCACTGGCCTGGCTGCTGTTTTCTTTATTCATCTTATCGCTGTCATCCAGCATCGCTCGTACAGTACAGTTCAATTCCTGTTTCCTCATCTAGGTGCATGGAGCTATGTCTTTGTGCCCATTGCTGGTGCCTTGCTTGCAGGGCCGCTCATTGCCTGGTTTGCACGCGAAGCAAAAGGACATGGCGTTCCTGAAGTGATGCAGGCCCTGGTCCTGCGTGGCGGCAGAATTCGTCCTCGCGTTGCAATTGCAAAAATTCTGGCCTCAGCTTTATGCATCGGAACCGGGGGCTCTGCAGGTCGCGAGGGACCCATTGTCCAGGTCGGATCCACCCTTGGTTCGGTAACAGGCCAGATTCTCCATCTCTCAGATGACCGCATAAAAAATCTTGTTGCCTGCGGTGCAGCAGCAGGGATTGCCGCAACGTTTAATGCCCCCATTGCCGGTGTCGCCTTTGCCATTGAAGTATTAATGTGTGAATTACAGGTGCGGATGTTTGGCAACGTGGTTATTGCTGCGGTATCGGCGTCCGTTGTCAGCCAGATGTACCTTGGTGACCGGCCTGCCTTTACCGTCCCTTCATACACCATGGACTCGCCATTAACCATTCTCTTTTATCTGCTTCTCGGACTTGTTGCTGCTCTTGTTGGTGTACTCTTCATTCGTATGCTGACCTGGTTCGAGGATATTTTTGACGACTGGAAATTCCCGCTTCCCCTGAAACCTGCTGTGGGGGCACTGCTCCTTGGTATCATGGGTCTTTTGTATCTGCAACTGCCGGGTATCAATTCCAACAACCCAGCAGAGCTCCAGCCCGGCATGCCGCTTATTGAAAACATCCCCCATGTGTACGGTTCAGGCTTTACCTTTATTGAGGAGGCGTTGCACGGGAATACCAGTTTCTGGATTCTGGCCCTTCTTGTCCTCTTAAAACCACTTGCCACATCCTTTACCCTTGGTTCCGGTAATTCAGGAGGTGTGTTTGCCCCATCGCTTTTTATCGGGGCAATGCTCGGAGGTGCCATGGGCAAACTCTTTTCCGCCTGGCAGCCGGAACTCGCCGGACCATCAGGTGCTTATGCCCTGGTAGACATGGCTGCAGTCTTTGCTGCTTGTGCCCGTGCACCACTTACAGCCATGCTCATAGTCTTTGAAATGAGCAATGATTACGCGCTCATCTTACCTCTCATGCTCACTGCAGTCACAGCCTCTTATCTTGCCCAGTACCTGCACCCCGAGTCCATCTACACCATGAAGCTTGCCAAACGCGGCATACGATTTGAGCAGGGGCGGGATATGGATATTATGCAAGGTGTACAGGTGCGTGAGGTAATGAACCGAGAACCAGTTACCATTTATACAAATCAACCTCTTGCAGAACTGTATCAGCAGTTTCAGGAGACAAATCTGCTTGGTTTTCCTGTGCTTGATGGTGAAGAGTCACTCTGGGGAATAGTCTCTCTCCAGGATCTGGAAAGGACACTTTCCCAATCAGCGATAAATCTGCGTACCTTGAAGGTTGAAGATATCGCAACAATAGACCCTGCAACCGTCTACGCTGATGAACCTATCTGGACCGCCATTCAGAAAATGGCACCCAGAGACCTTGCCCGGCTACCGGTTGTCTCAAGGTCGTCAGAAAAACAATTACTCGGCCTGATAAGCCGCAGCGACATCCTCAGGGCCTATGATGTTGGTATTGTGCGTAAACAACGGGGCCAGTTGCTTGAAGGAGATCTCACTCTACGACGGGAGCAATATAATGATTTTACTGAATTTCGTCTCAAAACAGGACAGAATGCAGTGGGCAAAAAACTACAGGATTTAAATCTTAGTGAGTCAGTAAACGTGGTCTCGATGGACAGAGAGGGGGTGCTGCATATCCCCCGTGGCAACACATGCTTTGCCGCGGGGGATATTATCACCCTATTTGGCAGAAAGAATTCCCTTGGGCCGGCACAAGCCGAATTTACCTCAGTAAAGATGGAAAACGATTCAGTGAAACATGAAAAACAACCTGATTGAAGTCATCTTTATGCTTTTTTTGTCATCTCGGCAATGCACCTACAATTTGAGGCCATCTTTACCCTGCCCGTGTTTATAGCACTTTATGTGGTGTTACGTTTGCTAGGCAAAGTTGGAGGAAGCTATATTGGTGCAAGGCTTTCGCATAGCAGCACTAATGTCAAGAGTGAGATTGCCTAAGCCCCTTATTAATATCCGCGCAGGATATCGACCTGATTCAACAGAGGTTTATTGTCTCGCATCAGTCTATAATTTTGGACAATTTGAGACGCAACTGATCTTGGGTCTGTAATGCTTGAACAATGGGGCGTGATGACTATTTTCTCATGTCCCCAAAAGGGATGTTTTTCAGGTAGTGGCTCCTCCAAGACCACATCGAGACATGCTCCCCGCAACTGTCCTTCATTCAAGGCCGTTAGCAAATCTTTCTCTACCAGATGCTCACCCCTGGCAACATTAAGCAAACAGGAACCTTAGGCCAGTTTAGTGAACAGTTCAAGGTTAAGGATTCCATGGGTCTGATCTGTGAGTGGGAGTAAGCAGACCAATATATCAGCCTGTGCAAGGAAATCATCCAGTTGTTCTTCTCCTGCATAGGTCTTTACCCCGGTGATCGATTTTTGAGAGCGCGACCAACCAATGACCTTAAATCCCATGCTTGCAAGTCTGGCTGCTGAATATCCCCCAAGCTTCCCCAAACCCATTATTCCGACAGTCGTTCCGGCCATTGCCTTGGGGGACAGTTGACGCCAGCATCTATGTCTCTGTTGCATTTGGTACAGATCAAATTCTCGAAAGTAATACATGACTGCTGTGCAAATGTATTCAAACATGGACTGTGCCAGGAGTGGATCGATCAACCTTACCACGGGCAAATGCTTGGGCAGGAAGGCATCACTCAGCAAATGATCTATCCCTGCCCCCATGGAAGAGATACAGCGCAGATTGGGATAGTCTCGTAAAACGCCTTCAGGATGTTTC
>DAOVAI010000209.1 GCA_030671085.1 Pseudomonadota bacterium
CTCATAAACCTCCTTGACAATGCAGTTGCAGTTTTGCCTGAGGGCGGTACAATAGACGTTGTCCTTTCCTTAGACGAGGAAGAGGATAATATTTTCATACAGGTCTGTGACTCTGGCCCAGGTATCAGCGAGGCGGATAAAGTCCGACTGTTTGAGCCCTACTTCTCCACCAAAAAGACAGGGACCGGGCTCGGCCTTGCTATTGTTTCTACCATTGTCTCTGACCACAACGGCTATATCAGGGTACAGGACAACAGCCCCCACGGCTCCATATTCACCATTGAGCTGCCCCTGCTTGCCAAGAGCAAGGAACAAGGCAGGCAGCTGAGATAAGCTTTTATGGGTAAACAGATCCTCATCATAGATGACGAAATCTCCATCCAGGAAACCCTCTCCGCCATACTTGAGGACGAAGGCTTCAGTCCGCTCTGTGCCTCCTCGGCAGAAGAGGGCATAGAGATTTTAGAAGAAACGAATATCGATCTTCTTCTTTTAGACATCTGGCTTGGCGACAATATGGATGGCCTGACCGCCCTTGAAAAGATCAAAGAGATTCACTCGTTACCCGTTATCATGATCTCCGGTCACGGCACCATTGAGACAGCTGTCCAAGCCACCCGCAAAGGAGCATTTGACTTCATTGAAAAACCGCTCTCCTACGACAAAATCATCCTGGCCATTACCAACGGCCTTCGTTTTGCCCAGCTGGAAGAAGAGAACAAGATCCTGCGCTCCAAGGCCAAAAAATCGGTCCAACTCACAGGTGAGTCACAAGTCATTCGTGAACTGCGAGCTCAGATCGAACGGGTGGCCCCCACAGATGCCTGGGTCCTGATTCGTGGGGACCATGGAACAGGCAAGGAACTGGTAGCCCAGTCTATCCATGATCAGTCACAGGCCAACGCCAAACCCATGGTTGAGGTAAATTGTGCGGCAATCCCTGAAGAACTCATCGAATCAGAGCTCTTCGGCCATGAAAAAGGCTCCTTTACCGGGGCACACAGCTCCAAGCGGGGAAAATTCGACCTGGCAGATGGCGGGATCCTCTTTCTCGACGAGATCGGTGACATGAGCCTGAAAACCCAGGCCAAGATCCTCAGGATCCTCCAGGAACAGAAATTTGAACGGGTGGGCGGCCACAAGACCATCTCGGTCAATGTCCGGGTCCTTGCCGCCACCAACAAGAACCTGGAAGAGGAGATCGAAAAGGGAAATTTCCGTGCCGATCTCTTCTGGCGACTCAATGTGGTACCCATTCACGTTCCCAGCCTGGGCGAACGACTGGACGACATCCCTCTCCTGGTGCAGGAGCTCATGGAAGGATTTTCCAGCCGAGGCCTCGGAAAAAAGGAGTTTTCCAAAAGTGCCCTGAAAGTTATGTGTACCCACTCCTGGCCAGGCAACGTTCGAGAGCTGAGAAATTTTATTGAACGAATGGTTATCATGTGTCCGGCAGATACCATTAGTGGTGAAGACGTCTCTCTCTTTCTCAGTCCAACGGCTGCTGCCATCCCTCCTGCCGAACACTCAGGAGCCAGGCGAGCATATCAGGCGACAAGTTTTAAAGAGGCAAAAAAATGCTTTGAGCAGGAGTATCTGCAACAGAAATTGACTGAAAACAACGGTAACATTTCACAGACCGCCGAACGGGTCGGAATGGAACGGAGCCATCTGCACAAGAAACTCAAGAGTCTGGAGATCGTGCAGTAAGAAGTACTAGTAAAAGAAAATGTCGAATGTCGAACAGGGAATTTCCAACCGTATAAATAGAAAAACTTCGAAATTCGACATTCCCTGTTCGACATTCTGCTGTTCGTCTTTACCAATAATGACAAATTCGTAAAAACTAAAAATTTCAGATGGCTAAGTAAAAAGCTTCATATGCGAGGCGCGCAAATTTTCTATCATTGCGGCGTACTAAGGTACGTCGTAATGATAGAAAATTTGTACCCCAAGGGCACTTCCTACGGGGCGCACAACGAAGCAGAGGAAGAGTTTTTACAACGCCATCAATAACAATAAGGAGCACTCAATGGTCTTCCCAGAATATCGTCCCCGTCGTCTTCGCAAAAATGAATCCCTGCGTTCCCTGATCCGGGAGACCCACCTGTCACCAGCCCAGTTTGTCTATCCCCTCTTTATCATGCCGGGAAAAAACAAACGGGAAGAAATCTCCTCCATGCCCGGTGTCTTTCGGGTGAGTGTGGATCAGCTGGCAAACGAGGCAAAGGAATGTTTGCAGCTTGGGGTGAATTCCGTCATCCTCTTCGGTCTGCCGGAGAAGAAGGATGCCATGGGCACCGGTGCCCATGCCAAAGATGGTATCATTCAACGAGGAATCAAGGAGCTGAAAAACAAGGCCCCTGAACTCACGGTAATGACCGATGTCTGCCTCTGCGAATACACTGACCACGGACACTGCGGTTGCCTGATCGGTGATACCGTTGATAATGATGCCACTCTGGAGATCCTGGCCAAGACCGCCCTCTCCCACGCACAGGCCGGTGCCGATATGGTTGCCCCTTCCGACATGATGGACGGTCGGGTGGCGGAAATCAGGGCTGCCCTTGATGAAAACAACTTTGACATGGTTCCTATCATGTCCTATGCCGTCAAATATGCTTCAGCCTTCTACGGACCGTTCCGTGATGCCGCAGACTGCGCCCCTCAATTTGGTGACCGACGGAGCTACCAGATGGATCCGGCAAACTCTCGCGAAGCATTGCGCGAGGCAACCCTTGACGTGGACGAAGGCGCAGACATCCTCATGGTCAAACCGGCAGTTGCCTACCTGGACATCATCAGTCGCCTCAAGGACGAATTCGACCTGCCCATTGCCGCTTACCACGTCAGCGGTGAGTACGCCATGATCAAGGCCGCAGCAGAAAAAGGATGGATAGACGGCGACCGGGTCATGGCCGAGAGCCTGCTCTCCATCAAACGGGCAGGAGCCGATATCATCCTCACCTATTTTGCCAAGGATATGGCCAGACTGTTGCAAAAGTAGCGCTTTCAGTTTTGACAATCTTGTAAAAAGAAAAAATGACCGATGGCTAAGTAAAAAACTTCATATGCGAGGCGCGTAAAATTTCTATCATTGCGGCGTACTAAAGTACGCCGCAATGATAGAAATTTTGCAGCAACGAAGCAGATGAAGAGTTTTTACGACGCCATCAGTTTTCAGAAAAATTCAGGTAACCAAGATATGAATATACAAGAACTACGCAAGACCATGATGCTGGCGAAAAAGACAGACATGGAGAAATCTACCATCCTGGCCATGCTCCTGGCTGCTGCCCAGAAACTGGCCAAGACGGATGGAAATCGGGAGGTGGAGGAAAAGGATATCCTTGCTGCGG
>DAOVAI010000175.1 GCA_030671085.1 Pseudomonadota bacterium
AGTCTGGGCAGATCTGCAGCAGGCCCAGCAGCAGGTGGAACAACTCTACGACCGCTGGCACGAGCTGGAGGAGAAGAAGCTGAGCGACGAGTAAGGGCTGGTCCAGTGGCTATGGGGCCATTGCTGTCTCGGTGCATGTGGTTGGTTAGGGCCTGTTCAAGTGTTCTTTTGAAAATCCCTGGTCGATTGATATTTACTGCATACGTTATATTTTTATCTTTGATTACTCTAGCGAAGCCTGATTCTTTATCCCATTTATTCCGCTTCCAGGCCCATCCGCCAAACATTCTAACAGCCCGATAAATGAGATTTTTCTTGATTTGAGGTACGTTCAGGACTTCCATGGCCTCAAACATGACTTGATCCGCTTCTTTTCTTGTCCGTTTTTGGTCCCAATACAACCAGTCATGAATAACTGCAGCATTCCCATAAAGCCCCCATTTCGGAAGGGCCCACCAGAGTAGTCTCGGGACAGAGGCAAAATCCGTAACAAAGCCTGTTGCTACATGTACTCTATCTTCACTGCCTTCCTCTCCAACATCGTAGCCAAAATTAGTTACTATCACCCACGATTTACCATCAGAAAGGGGAGATACCAGTAATGCGGTTGTGAATGAGCTCATATATGCCTCGATTGCTTCCTCTGTCTAACTAACTGTTCAGCATGATGATATAAACCATTGGCCACCATCCTCCTGATAGTGCTGTGGCAATTGCTGATCCCAGGAGTATGCCGGGCAATTTCGTATAGACACTTATGCACATAAAAAGAATACTTGCCCAGCCAAAAGGTGTCATAAATGATAAAAGCCAACCAATTGGAACAAGGAATATCATACCCAGAATATGATTAATTGGTTTCCAGTCTGTGTTCGGTTCTGGTTGATAAGTATAATTCCATATCACCATTGAGACACAGGCTGCTAAAAGCATTAATAGAATGCTTCCAAACAACCAAATGAGAAATATTTTCTTTCTACTCATATATCTAATCATATATCTAGTCATATTATTTCATATACCGTCGCCCTTCACCCGCCGGGCGATCTACCCGAAAAAGATTGAAAAGACGAAATCCATTGTCCTTTCTGTTTTAGTGGACCCCATGTTGAGATTTTGTATGACATTTTAACCACACTTCTAATCCGCAAGTGGATCCTCCCCCTCCTGCCAGCTTGCCAGACATTTTTCAAACAGGTGAAAATCCTCTCCCTTGTGTTCGGTGAGGGTGACGTATATATGTTTCACGGGAATATTCATGGTTTTGTTGAGTAGCTCCATGAATCCCATGCTCAGGGTTCTGCGTTGCTCCATGCTTCGTCCCTCCCTGATATCCGCATTGACAAGAGCTATTCCTTTTTCCGGTTCTTTGACACGACCGATAGATAAATTGTAGGTACCGAATTCACGGATAGAAATACTGATATGGTCGGTTCCTGTATCCATGACGTCCGAAAATAGCTTTCGTACTTGTTTTGCAAAAGAGTTCTTTTCAGCATCTGTCATTTTTTGATTAATTTCAAATTGTAAATGCGGCATGAGATTTCCAAAGCAAAGGGTTGATGTTATGTGGCGCTGCGGCTATGGATAGGGTCGGGTCAGGTTAACATATTTTATTTTAGGGACTAGTTTGCAGGAAATAGCAGTTTTCGAGGCCTATAATGGCCTTTTGGGTCTCAAAAAGGGAATTCTAAGAGCTAACACGGCCCTCTTTTTGTAGTTTTTTTACTAGAAAAACGTTAAGTTAGCTTGGTCCGACCCCATGCTAGCATGCTAGCGGTTCTAGCCGATCGCTTACTGGAGTCCTTTGTGCCCATGTTTCTGCAAAAATCCATACAGAGAGGCGGTAAGTATCTGGATAAACTTCTTATTGTGAAAGGCATCCACGGCACTGATTCTTTTTTCCTCGAACAGCGCGAGATGCCGTTGCCCTAATGGCCCACTATGCAGGTAGTTTCTGAGGGTCTGCGGAAATTTGCTCATGGTGATGGCCGCTTTGAGTGAATGGCAGGAGGGCAGGTAGATATGCCTCTCCTCCAACTGCAACATGGAGGATCCCTGGCAGGCCGAAGAAACCTTCAGGCCCTTCACCCTGTCCAGGAGGGTTAGAGCTTCCTGAAGATCATCCTCTTCGCCGCGGCTCAGCCTTGCCATCTCTTCCTGGTATTCCGGCCTGCCTTCAATCCGGGCAAGATCCCTGCGGATAAAGTGAAACATCTCCCGGCAGCGCTTTTCCAGGGCGTCTGGGGCGAGTGTCTGCTCGTCTTGGATGATACGGGCATTGGCTTCATAGAGGCGCGCTACTCGACACCAATGGCCTGCGCCATCGAGGCAGATCTTGCGGTAATGCTCGTCGTAGGCGAACTCCTTGCAGAAATTGTCGACATGCTCTTGGGATTGCTCATCAAAATAAAGAGTGCGGGACAAGGTGAGTACGCCCTCCCCATCGCTAGCGACAAAGACGGCGATTTCCAACTCTCCGCCCGGCACCTCACCTGTTGCCTGCTGCACCGCAAAGTAGAAAGGTCCCTCTTTGCGGCGTTCGCTCAGACGCATAAACCTCCCCCGCTCGCGAATGTTAAAGGTTATTCTGCACTCTGGTGCTTATCGACGACCCGCACCCAGCTTGCCTGTGGGCCTGCATCTCCTTGCTCTTCCGAATAGTGCACCTCCATGCCGACTTTGAGCTTGTCAAAAGCCATATTCATGACGCTGTTGCGATGAAAGTAGATATCGGCACCGTCCGCTCCGAGTATCCGGCCGTAGTCTTCCTCCGGGAACAGGACCGATATTGTCCCCAGCGGCACTGTTCCATGGCGTTTCACCTGTCCTTTCTGGCGGCTGACACGATTACGCAGTTGGCGCTGGACTGCATCAAAAGTATCCCGTACCACCACTTGCAAATCCTGGTGGGCCTGATGCAAATCGGGCTCACGATTCACCGTGATAGTTTCCTTGGGAAGGGTAACCTCGATACTAGCATGGTAGAGACACCCTTTGTGTTTGTGCTTATGCGGTGCTTCCAGCACCACCCGGCAGCTGATAATGGTTTTGCAGAAATTATCCAGTTTGGCCGCTCTCTCCCGGACGTATAATTCCAGACGCTCCGAAGCTTCTATATTACGAAAGGTGAGTTGCAAAGGTATCTGCATATGTGTACTCCCTGTCAGGCATTGCCTGAAGATTTTTAGTCACGCCGCCAGATAATGCGGATGCTTTGCTCGCCGTCTCCGTATGTGAGTTCAAGGTCGCCTTGATAGGCGTGTTTGATCGCTTCACCGATCCTGCGGGCAAGATGGGTGCCGGTGGTCGTTATCAGGGCATGATCCTTTTCGGTGGCCATGGTCATAATCCTTTCCTGAGGGTGTTCGCCTTTTTCCTGTTTTTCCATATTGTGAATGAGATTATGCACCTCTTCCTGATGTTTTTTGAAAAAGGCGCCGTGGATTTCAATGTGGCCAGCGGGGTAATCGTCTTCAATTCGCTGACAGGCCGGGCAGGTTGTGATGTGGGACCCAGCCGGGGCTTCATCCCATGTCCAGCGGCCACTGTGAAATGAAGCCCTGCATGTGGTGCATACCGTCGGCTCCGGCAGTTTTTTACTCTGCTGGTAGGTGTCGTGGCGTTCTTCCTGAATCAGACGGTTCCTTCTTCCATGTTTGTCCATACCACACCTCTCTAAAGATTTATTGGTCAAATAAAACCTGAAACTGAAACATCAACTGGTGTGAAAGAGATGCTACCTGCTCGTTGCCCTTGCTGTCGGGATAATCTATTCTCCGTTTTGTAAGGATTTGCACTTGAGGCAGTAGGAGGTAGCGGGAACGGCCTGCAGTCGCTCCAGAGGAATGTTTTTATTGCACGCTTCGCAAATGCCGTAAGTGGCGGTTGCCATTTTGGAAAGTGCCAGGTCGATCTCTTCGATCTCTCGTTGTTCACGCAGGTCAAGTTGGTTGAAAAGCTCGGTCAGGCCAGCCTTCTGCGCCTCATCTTCAGGCTCAATATCGTGCTCGCTGAGGGCCTGCCAGTCATCTTCCAGGTTGTGCAGCCGTTTGAAGATTTCCTGTCGCTGCTGTAAAAGTTGTTTTTTCAGCTGTTCAAGATCTTTTTCGCTCATAATGGATCCCCCGTGTATAGTCTGGAACACCGACCATCATCTTTAACTATACTCACAGGCCAGGGCGACTCAAGGAACATTTTACTTTTTGTGTATTGTGACGGATATTGGGTCACCCATTAAAAGGCCCTCGTCAAGAGAATATAGTAACCTATTCAAGAAAATAACTGTCTTTTTGTGAGGTTACCCATTCGGATCTACTACTGACTTTGCCAGTGACTCCAGTTTGATGTCTGTACCCTTTATTGCAAGCACCAAGTGTCAGTTTGAATATACTGGACCAGTCACCTCTCGGGACCAGGGACAAGGGATAGCTCCATCTATAAAGTCGATTGCGCAACGAAGGGACAGAGATTATGACATCTGTGAGTAATGTGCCAGACGCAGCCTGGAATGTAGTGTCTGTTTGCCCGTG
>DAOVAI010000090.1 GCA_030671085.1 Pseudomonadota bacterium
CTGCAGAAGCAGCGATTGGTCTCAGTATCACCATTGCCGTATATCGTAACTACAAATCTGTCGACACCGAAGATCTGGTCGACCTTAACGGTTAGGAAAGAGGAACCTCTGTCATGGAAATACAAACGGTCAGTTCCGTAACACTTCTTCTCGCACTCCTCGTCCCGCTCATAGGCACCCTTGGTGTCATGTTTATGGGCAAGAACGAGAATGTTCGTGAGGGTATCTCATCGGTAGCTTCAGTCATCCTGCTTCTACTGGTTGCCTCAATGATTCCCGCAGTACTTGAGGGCAAGGTACTTGTGTACCATATGTTTACCGTCCTCCCTGGAATCACTGTTACCCTGCGGGCTGATGGAATGTCCATGATCTTTGCCCTCGTTGCCTCATCACTGTGGACCATTGCCGTCTACTACTCCATGGGATATATGCGGGCCCATAAGGAACATGCACAGACTCGCTTTAACGCCTGTTTTGCCTTGGCCATTTTCGGGGCCATAGGCGTAGCATTCTCCGACAACCTTTTTACCATGTATCTCTTTTATGAGGTCGTTTCAGTGTGCACCTATCCCCTGGTTGCCCATGCACAGGATAAGGCGGGATATGATGGTGCTCAGAAATACATTGTCTATCTGACCACAACTGCCAAGCTCTTCCTCCTTCCAGCACTTATCCTGATCTATGTCATCACCGGGACCCTGGACTTCCCTCATAACATATCCGACGGTCTTTTCGCTGGTGATACAGAGAGCTGGATCGTGATCATGCTCTATGTCTTCTGCCTCTTTGGCTTTGCCAAGAACGGGATCATGCCCTTCCATCACTGGCTGCCAGGTGCCATGGTCGCCCCGACCCCTGTTTCAGCACTCCTCCATGCAGTGGCCGTCGTTAAGGTTGGTGTGTTTTGTACCACCAGGACCATGCTCTATGTCTTTGGTGTAGACACCATGCATGCCTTGAACCTGGGTATTCCCACGGCCTATTTTGTCGGCTTCACCGTACTGGGGGCATCAATTCTGGCACTCTCTAAAAACAACCTCAAGGAACGGCTGGCCTACTCCACCGTCAGTCAGCTCTCCTACATCATCCTGGGTGTTGCCCTGCTCACTCCCGCAGGTATCGATGGCGGACTTATTCATATCATTAACCATGCCTTTGCCAAGATCACCCTCTTCTTCTGTGCCGGGGCCATCATGATTGCCCATCACAAGAAAGATCTTTCAGAGATGGGAGGGCTGGGCAAAAGCATGCCCATTACCTTTGCCTGCTTCTTTATCGCCTCACTCTCCATGATTGGAGCTCCGCCGGTGGCAGGTTTTGTCACCAAGTGGAACCTGCTGGTCGGCTCCATTCAGGCACATCAGATGGGAATTCTCCTCATTCTGATTGCCTCAACCATGCTTAATGTCGGGTACTTTGCCCCGGTTACCTACAAGGCCTTTTTCGGAAAACGACCTGAAGGTGAAACATATCAAGGTATCCAGGAGGCCCCGCTGTCCATGCTTATCCCCATTGTGATTGCATGTACAATATCGGTGCTGCTCGGTATCTTCCCTAATTATATGATGCAATTTGTAAGGGCGGTGACAGGATGATTGTAAATTTTATCGACTATCTTCGAGACCGGTTGCAGACCGTGATCTACTGCTGCTATGGGGTAATGACCTTCATAGTCATCTGGAGTCTCTCAGTGGATACAAGCCATGCTCACACCTGGGCAGAGAAAATGATACCAGGATTCTGGTCACTTTTCGGCCTCACCAGCTGCGCCATCGTTATTATGGTTGCCAGATGGTTTGGCAAGAGCGGGATCCAGACCCGGGAGGACTATTATGACAATTAGTTTTATCCATCCGGCCTTCATTATGATACTTGGGGCAGTACTCCTGCCCTTTGTCCGAGGTCCGTTTCGCAAACCATTCATGTTTCTGGTTCCGTTGCTGACCTTTATTGACGTTCTCTACCTCAGCCAGCATCCGGGCACCTACGGCGTCTATCAGTTCATGGACTGGGAATTGACCTTTGGCCGCGTAGACCGGCTGTCCATGATCTTCGGTTTCATCATGGCGCTCATGGCCATCATCGGCACTATCTACGGAATGCATGTAGAGGACGAATGGCAGCACATCGCTGCCTGGTTCTATGTTGCAGGCTCCCTGGGGGCCATCTATGCAGCCGACTATATCGTCCTCTTTCTCTTCTGGGAGATGATGGCCTTTGCCTCCACCTTCCTCATCTGGGCCAGAAAAGACGAAGAAGCATTGGCTGCCGGGTATCGCTACATCCTGGTTCATACCTTTGGCGGAGTTGTCCTCCTCATTGGCTTTGTCCTGCGTTACCAGGCCACTGGCGACCTGAGCTTTGTACAACTGAATGTTGACAGCCCTGAGCTCTACACCTGGCTGATCATGATCGGCCTCATGCTGAACGCTGCCGTACCACCACTGCACTCCTGGCTGCCGGATGCCTACTCCAAGGCAACTGCTGCCGGTGCTGTGTTCATGTGTGCCTTTACCACCAAGACTGCAGTCTACACCCTGATTCGCAGCTGTTCCGGTTTTGATGTCCTGATCTACCTCGGTATCATCATGGCCATCTACGGGATCATCTATGCCATCATGGAAAACGATGTGCGCAAACTGCTCGGCTGGGAAATTGTCTCCCAGGTCGGCTACATGATCACAGCCATTGGAATTGGCACGGCGCTTGCCGTAAACGGTGCAGCTGCCCATGCCTTTGCCCATATCCTCTATAAAGGATTGCTCTTCATGGCAGCAGGTGCTGTACTGCATGCTACCGGCAAGCAGAAATTTACCCAGCTTGGCGGACTCTACAAGAAGATGCCAGCGACCTTTATCTTTATGCTCATCGGCGGCCTTGCGGTATCAGGGCTGCCCCTGATGTCCGGTTTTGTCACAAAATCCATGATTATCTCTGCTGCCTTTGAAGAGCATATCCTGTGGGCCGGCTTTGCCTTGATCCTGGTCTCGGCAGGGACCTTTCTTGTTGCCGGACTCAGACTTCCCTATCTCCTCTTCTTCAGCGAAAATAACTGCTCTGAAGAGACCTGGGAAAAGGCAAAAGATCCATCATGGAATATGACGCTGGCCATGGCCATTGCCGGTTTCCTTTGTATCTTCATAGGCTGCTACCTACCCTTTCTCTACAACATGCTGCCCAACACCGAGATCGCTTACCATCCCTATGGCAGCTATCACTTGAGCGAGACCCTGCAGATCATGGCCTTTACCGGCCTGGCATTTTTCCTCCTGCGCAAGTATGTGATGCCGAAAAATACCATAAGCCTGGATCTCGACTGGTTCTACCGCAAGGGTGGAAGGGCATTCCTGTGGACTGTCCAGAACCCTCTGCAATGGTTTGACACTGCCGTGGGCAAGGCCTACAAAGTGGTTGGAATAAGTAGTCTGATGACCACTTCAGCCTTCTGGTCATGGTTTGACTGGAACGTCATTGACGGTATCGTTGACGGCATTGCCCGTTGCGTCCGTGCCATTGGCCGCAGGACTACGCTTGTCCTGCAGCGTGGGCAGATTCAGCAGACAATTTACTATACGGTCTCCTTTGCTGCCGTTATTCTCATAGCTTACGTTTGGTTATAAACTACTGATACCGAGGACCACTGGAAATGGATCAACTACTTATCAATCCAGATTATCCCTACATTCTGAGCACACTGATTTTCCTGCCTCTGGCGGGAGCTCTACTGCTGCTCTTCATAAAGAATGAGGACTTTGCGCGTTACTGGGCTCTTGGCATCACCACCCTGACTGCCATCCTTTCCATTCCCCTGGTCGTGGCATTTGACACCAGCACGAGCCAATACCAGTTTGTTGAACAGGTCAGCTGGGTTAAATCTCTCAACATCCAGTACGTCATCGGTATTGACGGTATCTCCATCCTTCTTGTGATGTTGACAACGTTCATCATGCCGCTCTGCGTCCTGGCCTCCTGGACCTATATCAAGACCAGAGTTCAGGCCTTTATGATCTGTCTTCTGATCATGGAAACAGCCATGCTTGGTGTGTTCATGGCCCTTGACTTTGTCCTCTTCTACATCCTCTGGGAAGCCATGCTGATTCCCATGTACCTGCTCATCGGTATCTGGGGCGGCCCGAGAAGGATCTATGCCTCCATCAAGTTCTTTCTCTATACCCTGTCCGGTTCCGTTATGCTCCTCGTTGCCATCATCTGGCTCTATGTCCAGAACGGATACAGTTTCTTCATCCCGGATATGATGTGGCAGAACTACTCAAGTACAGCCCAGATCCTGCTCTTTCTTGCATTTTTTCTGGCCTTTGCTATCAAGGTACCCATGTTTCCTTTTCACACTTGGTTACCTGCTGCCCATGTTGAGGCCCCTACTGCCGGTTCTGTGATCCTGGCCTCGGTTCTGCTGAAGATGGGTACCTACGGTTTCTTACGCTTTGCCATCCCCATCACTCCTGAAGCGACCATGATACTCGGGCCTGCTATCCTGTGGCTCTCCATAGCCGGGATTATCTATGGCGGGTTCACGGCGCTCGCCCAGCACGATATGAAAAAGCTGATTGCTTACTCCTCTGTCGGCCATATGGGCTTTGTCACCCTTGGTATCTTTGTCCTTAATACTGCAGGCGTTGAAGGTGCCATCCTGCAGATGCTCAATCACGGTATCACCACTGGTGCCCTGTTCCTCTGTATCGGTATGATCTATGAAAGGACTCACAGCAGGGAATTAAGCTCTGCCACAGGTGTTGGTAAGCACATGCCCATCTTTGTGACCTTTCTTGCCTTTTTCTCTCTGTCATCATTCGGCTTTCCGGCAACCAACAGCTTTGTCGGCGAGTTCCTGATCCTGGCCGGAACCTTTGAATACAGTATTCCGCTGGCCCTTGCAGCCATTCCCGGAGCAGTTCTGGCTGCAGCCTACATGTTACGTATGCTGCAGAAAATCGTCTGGGGTGGGACCGACAATCCGGATCAGTCATGGATCAATGATCTTAACCTGCGTGAAATCGTAACACTCAGCCCCTTCCTTTTCTTTGTCTTCTGGATTGGTTTGGGAGCGCAGCCTTTTATCGATCTTATCCATGTCAGTGTCGCCAACCTCCTTGATAATTACCATGCCTTTCATGGTCAGGCAGTGGCTGTTGCCGATATAATTCTTCATTAAAAGAGTTCAACCTCAACGATCTGCTGAAGGTAAAACAAATGCAATTTCTCCCTGAGTTAACACTGTTGGGTGCTGGCCTTATCATCTTCATTGTCAGCCTGGGTAAAACCAATGCTGACACCACCAGAAACGTAGCCATTGGCCTCGGTGCCGCAGTCTTTGTGGCGACCCTTCTCAGTTTCAGCCAGACAGGTAAGCTCTTTTTCGATGCCTACCAGGTGGATCTCTACTCTCAGGTCTTTAAGACCCTGATTGCAGGGGCTATGTTGATTGTTCTTCTCTTAGGAAAGGATCTGAAAGGAATAGACAACTCTGTCCGTCCTGAGTACTACCTCTTCCTCTTCATAAGTGTACTCGGCCTGATGATGTTGGTTTCCAGTGTTGAGCTGCTCTCCATCTTTGTCGCCTTGGAACTCTCCTCATTTGCAGTGTACATAATGGTGCCCATGCGGTCCGATAAGGGCAATCAAAGATTCCAGATGGAGGCGGGGATCAAATACCTGCTCTTTGGTGTTACGGCCACCGGCTTCATGCTCTTTGGTATGAGTTATATGTACGGTCTGACCGGTTCCACTCAGCTTTCCGTCATTGTTGAAAAACTCTCCCTGATGTACAGCCAGCCGGCAGCAGTTGTTGCCATGATGATGGTTTTGGCTGGGTTCTTTTATAAACTTGCCATCTTTCCCTTTCACTTCTGGGTCCCAGATGTCTATGAAGGAGCCTCTAACGAGACCACTGCCTTTATCGCCTCTGTTCCCAAACTTGCTGCTGTTGCCCTGCTTATCCGCTTGGTCAGCCTCATCAACGGCGAAGGACAAGTCATTGTCAATGTCCTCATGGTCTGTGCAGTGCTTTCCATGTTTTATGGAAACCTTTCTGCCCTGGTACAAAAAGATATCAAACGGATGCTCGGTTTTTCCGGTATCGCCCATGCAGGTTTTGTCCTCCTTGGTATACTGACGTTCCAGATCACCGGTTATGCCAATGCCCTCTACTACATCATTGGGTACGTGGTCATGAATCTTGCCTGCTTCCTGGTTGTCTGTACAGTCTCTCAGAAGGGAGAAAATGTGATGATCGAGGATCTCAGCGGTCTGCATAAGCGGTCTCCATTCATGGCCTTCACCTTGGCTGTCGGCCTCTTCGCCTTGGCAGGGATTCCGCCCTTTGTCGGCTTCATGGGGAAATTCATGCTTCTCACTTCAGCCTTGAAAGAAGGATATCTGCTCCTCGTCATCCTTGCAGCCCTGAATACTGCCATCGCTATCTTTTACTATCTGTCAGTGGTCCGCGTCACTTTCTGCAACGATCCCGAGGAGCGTGCAGATGTCAGCTCTTCCCTTCTGACCAATGCGGCTTCGGTCTTCCTCCTCCTGGTCATCGTCATCATGGGTGTTACCCCCCAGCGCTTTGTTGACTTTGCCTCCTCTGCAGTACAGACCATTATGTAATGCCTGATTGATAAATTCCACTATTCCTAAGCCCTGTGAGTCTCTCACAGGGCTTTTTCTTTTTCGCTTAACCATAACTCGTTCATGACTCTTTTCTGGCTGTCCCTTGTCCTCTTCATTTTGGTCAGTGAATTCCTTTTACAGGCGACCGCTTCTCTCCTGAACCTGGGTGGTCTCAAGCAGCCGCTCCCGGAACTGTTCCATGATCTGATTAATAAAAAAGAATATGCAAAATCACAGGCCTACACACGCGCTACAACTCGTTTTTCCCTGTGCCAGCAGGCTATCTTCCTCTGTATCACCATAACCTTTCTCCTTGCTGGTGGGTTTCCCCTTGTTGACGCATTTGCCCAAAACCTGGTAGATGGCAGGATCTTCACCGGCCTCGTCTTCATCGGAAGCCTCGTTTTCCTTATTGGGCTCATCAACCTTCCCTTCTCCCTCTATTCCACATTTATCCTTGAGGAACGATTCGGCTTTAATAAGACAACACCGACCACCTTTTTCTTGGATCAGCTCAAAATAGTCTTTCTAACGCTCCTCTTAGGAACTCCTTTACTCTCGCTGATCCTCTGGTTTTTTGAAACCACCGGCTCCATGGCATGGATCTACTGCTGGCTCGGGATCAGCCTCTTTTCCATTATCTTTCAATTTATTGCTCCTGCTCTGATCATGCCGCTGTTCAATAAATTCACGCCAATAAGCAATGAAACATTGAAAGACACAATCATGACCTATTGTAAGAAGGAATCGTTTCAACTGCAGGGCATTTACACCATGGACGGATCCACCCGTTCCACAAAATTGAATGCTTTTTTCACAGGGTTTGGTCGTTTCAAAAAGATTGTTTTTTATGACACCCTGCTGGAGAAATTATCCCATGCGGAAATAGTGGCCGTACTTGCCCATGAAATGGGTCATTATAAACATCACCACCTGCACAAACACCTCGCCTTTGGCATCATTCAATCTGCCCTGCTCTTTTACCTCCTCTCCCTTGTTCTTGAAAATAGTGCACTTGCCCAGGCCTTTGGCTTGAATCAGCCGTCAACCTATACCAGTCTTGTCATTTTCACTTTTCTTTACAGACCTGTCAGCCTGCTGCTCAGCAGCCTAGGCAATTACCTTTCCAGACGTAACGAGTTTCAGGCTGATTCATATGCAAACTCCAGCAGGCCATCCGGCAATACCCTGATTCAGGCCTTGAAAAAGCTGAGTAAAGAAAACCTCTCCAATCTGACCCCCCATCCTTTCTATGTCCTCCTCCATTACAGTCACCCTCCTGTTGTCGAACGAATCATGGCTTTGAGAAAGAATAACTCTTCACTGGTATGAGTTTATGAAATAATTTCCTATTTTTGTTTTTCGTTTTTGCATAATCGTGTATAATTCCATTATAAAATAGACTGGTTCCCTGCGAATGGACCATTCCATTGTCAGGGCCTTCAATTTAATCTGCAAAATAACTTCAGGACAGATTAGCTCGGCAGCAGAGCGTCTTGCCATACCTGAAGTATAAACATTTTTTTTCCATCTCTTGTGATTGTACGGAGGAATACTTCATGAAAAATCTAGAACTGCGATCATCCCTCATTAAATCAGCTATCTTTCTGCTACTCTGTGTCTTTTTCATCTATGCATTTGCCGCCAGTGACTCTGGAGGAGTCACCGGCACCATTAGCTCACTCTTTTCCGGTGCTGTTTTTCTCGTAGGGCTTGTCTTGGCTCTGGCTGTGAGTGTTGCACTGATGATTGGACTCTATTTTGGAATTCTTTCTCTGTACAATAAGAAAGTGTGCAAAAAAACCTATGACGAGTTCAAAACCAGTCTCTCAGAATCCTCAGGACCACTCACGCACTATTTCGCCTCAACATGCTGCCGTGCTCATGCTGGCCCGAAGAAGATCAGCGAGGAAGACATTGCCCCTCTGCGGGACCAGCAGAACGTTCTGAACAATCAGCTCTCTGCAATAAAACAGAGTGTTGACTCCCTTGAGCAAACCGTGACGACTCTCTCCTCTTCAGTGACTGGTATTGCCGGGGAAATCAACACCCTTGCCACAAAGGCAAAAACAGTTGAGGAGGATCTCGAAGGAAAGGCATCAACGGCCACTATTGATGAGTCCATGCAGAAACTTACTGGTGAGATCAGCTCTATCCAGAACTCTGTCAAACCCCTTACTGAGAAACTCACTGAACTTGAAAACTCTATTGCCTCTATGACCGATGAGGACGAAGAAGAAGGGGTAGATCTGCAGGAGTTGGTGAATAATGCTGTAAGCGGTCTGCAGGAAGAACTTGCTGCAGTAAAGGCTTCTGTGGTGACTTTATCAACCGCCAGTCAGGAGGAGGAAGTAGAGTCTGAGGAGACTTCCCACAGGATTCTGACTTATTTTGCCAACAAAAAGGATGAGAAACAATTTGCAGCACTGGTAAACAAGGCAGTGGGTAAGGAAATGACCTATGCCCAGATAGGAGAGTTCCTCAACGACTCTTTATCAGCTGAAAATGCAGAGATCATAGCTGACCATCCTTCCTTGACTAAGGATTTTATCAGGATCTGTCGCCAAAAGGCTTAATGCATCCACTCTCCTAATCTGCTTGAATCAACAAGCGCCTGGGGAAGTCATCTTCCCTCAGGCGCTTTTTTCATTTGGTCTTGGCAGTCGTTCGAGCAGGATGGTTTTGCCCTATGCGCCCCCTGTTCCCCTACTCAAGTAATAAGGGCCACCATGTTCCAATTCCTTCGCTTGTGATGTTTTTTTGTCTTTGGTTTTCATAACCGTTCCTCCCTATTCAAGACGTCCCCTCTTCTCCTGGGAAAAAGGGTTAAAGAAAGCGTCGACACATAATCCACTGAAACAACAAGTTACCTTCAGCGCACATAAAATAGAGGTCGGCACCCCACTTTTCCCATTGACAGCACCCAGAAGTTTGAGTAGTTTGCCGCGGTCGCTGAGTGAGGGAGAATGACAAGATCATCTTTCAACAATCGACAGATCGAGCCAACTTTAATGTTGACACGAATAATTTGATTGACTATATTCACGACTTCGTCGCGGGTTCTCCCGCACGGCGCTTTTGGCGTCGGAACGATCCTTGAAAACTGAATAACAATACAAAAGCAAACGGGCCCAACTGGTGTTTTTTTTTAAGACACCATGGGCAAACTTTGTAATTTCAAAGTGACGCCTTTATTAGTATCCCGATTTATTTCGGGTGCATTAAATAAATAATCTCTTTTTAGAGATTAAGGATATCAAACTGGAGAGTTTGATCCTGGCTCAGAACGAACGTTGGCGGCGTGCTTAACACATGCAAGTCGAACGAGAACGGTTCCTTCGG
>DAOVAI010000039.1 GCA_030671085.1 Pseudomonadota bacterium
CCTTCTTGAACATTCCCTGCGCAAGAGCTTCTTTGAAAGAGTGTTCAAGAGAGACAGCTGCGCCCTGCCACCAACTGATAAGCGAATGCAAGGCCTCATCCACCTGCTGTAATGCCTGGGCAGGGGCTATCCTGTCAGCTGGCTCAATACTATCCTCTGACCTGACAGCACAAACACTCTGATATAATGCCTGTGGATTCCCATAATGATTGAGAAAGAGGGAGCAGTGAAAAGGCTGCAGCCCATAGAGCCCTTTCCGCCAGTAATCATCCACAAGTTCTTGGGTGGCCTGCCTGGTATCAGCAGTCAGCTCCATATCAAAGAGTTGACCGCTCTCCAGGGCCTGCTCCTGGAGCATGCGCTGGCAGAAGCTGTGAATGGTAAAGACCGAGGCCCGATCCATATCAAGCAGGGCCAGCTCAAGACGCTCCAATGCCAGTCGTTTGTCCGGAAGTTGATCAAGACAACGAAAGAGCACCTCGTCATCAGTTGCCCTTTCTTCTTCTCGCAGGAAATCCCTGGCTTCCAGCAACCTCTTCCGGATCCTTGTTCGCAACTCTTCAGTGGCTGCCCGGGTATAACTGACCACCAGCAGCTCTTCCACTGGAACCCCAAACTCGGCCACAAAGCGCAAAACAAGCATGGCAATGGCAAAGGTTTTGCCTGTACCGGCACTGGCCTCCACCATATTCACCCCCCGGTGCAGGGGATGAGCAGCAGCGTCAAAGATCTCAAATTGCGGTGACATTCGCCCTGCTCCAGAGAGATTGTAAAAACTGTTCACTCAGATCAACAAACTCCTTCCCCAACACATTTTCCGTGGTCTGTCCCTGGTACAGCAAAGCCCATTCCTGCTCTGTTCCTTTCTCCAGGGCACGATCAAAGATTCCCGCCGCCTTCGCCCAGGGGTTGCCTCTGCCGCTCTTCCTCGTTTTCTCCAGCTGCTGCACATAGCCCCAGGCAGGTTCCAGCAGCAGCGGAGAAGGAGCTTGCTGCCCTGCCAGGAATAAGGAAAGCAGCATTTTCAGATCCTCTTCCCCTGCGCTTCCTGCCGGAAAGACAACTTCATAGTCTTTTGCCGCGATCCGTGTCTCTGTTTCCCTGCCCAGACAGACGACTGCCAGGCAATGGTGCATCCAGGCAGCCAACACATCTTTTCCTTTCAGTGTGGCATAGCGGGAGAGAAAGGAACCGTTTGCATACAAAGAGCCAAGTTTGCCCTGCAGCTGCAGCCCATCCAGCTGCAGATCCACTGGACAATCAACCACCCTCCCCACTTCTTCCTGTGCCATAAGCCGGGCAATAAAGGGCTGGAGTTCTTCTCTCTTTTTTTCAAAGGCCATCTGCCCGGGTCTGCCAAGGGGCCATTGTCCACCTGCCTGCAGCAAGTGACGCAACTGCTCACCCTCCTGTCCCTTTAGCCCTCCGTCCACCAGGTCCTGCTCCACCAGGTAATTCTGCAGTGAATCAAGAGCAAAGGGTTCACTTTCTGCAAGAGAGGCCTTGGTAGAATTCAATCGAACACCAAGAATATTTTGCACAAACCACTTCTGAGGGTTGCGGAAATAGGAAAACAGATCAGAAACAGCGATCACTTCCCTCCCTGGAACATCAAGGCTTCCATCCCACCAGGGGACAGGCGCAGCACAGGGCTTCTGCAGAGCAGCGGTTACTTCACTCAGCGAGTGGTTATAACTAAAAAAAGAACTCTTCCCGGAAAAATATTTTCGCGAAAATCCATGCAACGGATGTTCATCCACCAACCCATCAACATAATATAATTGAGCTAATTCTATTAACTCGGAGACAACAACAGAAGGCGGTCTTTTATCATTATTGCGTATGGACTGGCCCACAAAACTCAGATACAGAGAACTTCTTGCAGAAAGGATTGCTTCGAGAAACTGATAGCGATCGTCACTGCGGCGGGAACGGTCACCGGGGAGGAAATAATCACCGAGCAGGTCAAAGGGAGGGTGTCGATCGTTCTTGGGAAAGACAGTATCGTTCAAGCCAAGCAGACAGACCTTCTGGAAAGGAATCGAGCGCATGGGCAGCATGGAACAGAAGGTGAGCTGTCCGCGCAGGAATCCGGAACTGCTCTTTTTTTCCGTGGCAGCACCATCCACCCAGGAGCGGATGACTTCAAAGGTCATGGGCTGTGCATGCAGCGCACCGTATTCCCGGCCAAGTTCTGCCAGCAGGCCGTGGAGTTCAACCAGATTATCGCCCCCATCTGCCACAAGAATTCTGTCCACGTACCCTGCAAGGATTGCAGCCCACTCCTCCAGGCTGTGAGGCCTGAAGAATGCATCTCGTGCCTCTTCCAGGGTCTCAAGAAAAAGAGAAAGACCACCAAGAGGTGCGCCCATACTCCCCTCAATTTCTTCGTAGGGCAGAATCCCTTCCACAGCCTCTGAACCGCCGACAGCCAGCCCCATCATCAATCGTTCCAATCCGCTCTGCCAAGTGCATTCCTCCCTCTCCGGCAGCCCTATCTCCTCTCGCTGCGCACCTGAAAGGCCCCAACGAATTCCTGAGGAGACAACCCAGTGACGGATCAGTTCAAGATCACCCTCCCAAATCTCAAAACGCGGATACACCTCTTCCCTCTCCAGGAGATCCAGGACCTCACTCCAGCCAAAACGACTGGAACAGAGAGTGAGAAACTGGAGAAAAACTCCGATGCATGGATTCCTTAATGATGGATTCCTGTCGGCAATGGAGTGGGGAATGTCATCAAAGACCGCAGGGATCAGTCCACTGTACTCCTGGATATCAGGAGCCATGACCACCATATCCCGCAGCTCCAGGTCCGGATCCTGATCAAGCCAGTACAGGATGCGATCTTTAAGGATCATCATCTCCCGGTGGGGAGAATGGGCAGAGGTGACAATGAGGGAATCATCCTTAGGCAAAGGGATTTTTTCCACAACCACACCCCCCTTGAGCAGGTCAGACTGCAGCCGGTGGAGAAGACAGGGAGCAGCTTGCTGCAAAGGATCCTCAAAGCTCCTGAACTCCATGGAAAAATTCACATCCTCCAGGAGCATATTCTGAAACTCCCTTCCCTGCTGCCCAAGGGAGCCGAGCAGGGGATGCCCCCCGGCTTGCACTTCCGTCACGACCTGTCCCTGCTGCAGAGATGTTATATTTTTGCGGAGCAGCGCCTGCGGTGTCGCCTGTTCCGTCCAGTAATTTTCGCAGGGAGAGAGGAGATAGAAATGCACCTCACAGTGACGGGCCAGCCCCTGCAGACAGTTGAGGAGCAGAGGGGGAAGAGAGTGCAGACCAAAGACGGAAAGTCTTTTTGGCAAAAGAGAGGAAAAATCATCATCGCCTCCCAGCACCTTGATCAAATCCCGGAGCAAGACCCCGCGATGCCGGGAATGACCAATCTCTTTACAGAGCAGGCCCCAGAGATCCATCTGATAGTTCTCGGCAGAGTTGCGGGTGGACAGCCTTCCCTGCTCCCAGCCATCGATCATGGCCAGTCTCATGATCTGGTACTGATCGAAGACATAGGCCAGATGCTGGGCCAGCTGGTAACGTTTCATGCCGCTGTTATCACCTGCAGCATAGCGAAGAAGAGGCTCAAACCGATCCCCCTCAACCCTGCGCAGGATATTTTCCAGGTGCCAGCAGACCTTCTCACGCTTATAGTCTTCCGGCCCTGCAGCCACATCAAGGCGGTCACCCATCAAGGCAAAAAAACGGGTGGGCAGCATATACTCGTAATTGCACCAGGAGGTAAATGTATCGGCCAGGCGCTGGGAAAGCATACGCTCCATCCCCTGGCTCTGGATGAGAAAATACTCCCTGCTGAAGGGATCACGTTCCTCATCAAGCCCCAGGACTTCAGCCAGGTGGCGGATCAGATTTTCAGTCCTGTTGGAGAGGTGGAGGTAGAACATAGGAATAGGATTGTTCACTCAACAATTCGTTGTCAGATTAAAAGAGAATGGTGAATATCGAACCGCAGAAGCAAAAAACACTTCAAAATTCGACATTCCCTGTTCGATATTCTGCTGTTTATGTCCGAAGATGGTGCTGTGGGACAAAGACCTCCTTGACGCATTCAGGCGCATACCGTACAGTGCTGCGACCAACGCCTATCATCTCCATGTTTCACCCTTAGGATGAAAGGCAAAACCGAGTTCTTCTCACCCACTATAGCCCTCTTCTATCAGCCATGCAAATACGCAATGCCAAGCCAGACGACCTGAAGCAGATCATTGCCATCTACAATCAAGCAGTGGCAGAGGGGAACTGCACGGCAGACACTGAACCACTCACAGTGGATGAGCGAAGAGAATGGTTTGCCGAGCACACTCCTGACCAGTACCCCATCTTTGTTATGGAGGAAGAGAAGGGGATCACCGGCTGGTGCAGCATCAGTGCCCATCGACGGGGAAGAAAGGCCCTGCAACACGTTGCTGAAATCAGTTACTATGTGGAACATAACTCTCTGGGCCGGGAAATCGGTCAGAGACTCATCAGCCATGCCCTGCAGGAGGCGCCAGGCCTGGGGCTCCATAACCTCTATGCCATCCTCCTCGACACCAACCTCCCCAGCATCGCCATCCTGAAAAAAAACGGCTTTGCCGAATGGGGACATTTCCCGGATATTGCAGAATTCCCGGACAGGATATGCGGCCAGTATATTTACGGAAGAAAGGTATAAATGTGAGTTGATAGTGGTGAGGAGAAACCTTAAGCCCCTGCCCCTCTGTTCACCACAAACGGAACACTGAAATCTTCAGGGCCAGCCTATTGAGGAAGTGCGGCACCGGTATACTCATAAATTGCATAGACAAGTCCTGCAAAAATTCCTATTGTAAAAAATAATCTGAAGCGCTGGGGCCAGGGCACCTTTTCGCCCTCGGCCATATACTGGAGGATGGCAACAGCCACACAGGTAATTCCAATCACATAGGGAGCCGTCTGCAGAATCTGCAGCAGCGTGGCCTGTATGGTGCTCATTGGGTCCTGTCCAATACGCAGATTAAAGAGCACGTAGGCTATCGCCGTAACGTAAAATGATACTTTTCCTTTGGTCGTTTCCATATGCAATCTCTCAATAGTCTTTATTTTCCGCAAACTGCCCTGCCCCGCCACCTGCGACACTGTCTTCTCCTGCTGCCCGACACTCTGCATCTGCTGCAACCGGTGGAAGCGGATGACACAGAAACAGATAAACCTTCAGATAGCGATCTTTTCATGGAACGAGGAATCTGTCAAGTCCATACTCCATCCCCTCTGGGCGAAAACCGTGACCGCTTCCTCTGTTTGATCCAGGAAATCAGAACCAGAAAAGACTACTACGCCGAGCAGTTAAGCAGTCTGACCCTTGCCCATCTTTCAAAAGAGCAGGACAGTGGGGATCACAGCAGCCAGGCCATTATGACCAATCTTCTCGATAGTCAGGGACTGAGCTGCCGGGAAGCGGAAAAAGACGACCAGGGAGAAGAACTCTGGCAGGCACGTCTTGTCCTTGCCCTGGCCGAGATCCTGGACCGGGAAGAGGCAGAACTTGCCGAAAAACTCTCGGAGATTGACAGTGACGAGCTTGCGCTTTTCCAGGAACTGAAGGGGGAAATGGAAGGTGAGACAGGGGATGCAGAAGATCCCTTTGCCGAACTGCTGCGCATCAAGGCCAAGATGGGACAACCACGGCCAGGAAGCATCAAAAGACGTTTTCAAGCATGGAAAACCCTCTATGCTTCCGGAACACTGCCCGAGAACTACTGGCTCTGGACTACCTGTCAGGAAGAGGCAGCAGAGCTTCTCATCAATAGCTATGAAGCACGGAGCGGACGAATATCAGTCCCCCTGCTGCTGCTGGATCTCCCTGGACAGATGTACCTGCGGGAGGAGGATGCCATGGAGCGTATCCAGGCCTTTCAGAAAGAAGCGGCCTCCTTGCGCGAATCCATCAAGGAACAACTCGCGGCCATAGTCAAGCAGGGACATCTCGATCTTGTCGATCCTGTGGCCCTGCTCCCTGATGCCGGCATCCTGGCACGCGACTGGAACGAGATCGTCGACTATCATTTCCCGGAAGAACGCTTCGGCCGCCGCAAGCTGGACCTCCAGTTTCTCGCCAATATCTCCCTGGACAGCCTCTTCCGCGCCCCATCAGCATCCCGGAAAACAGACGACCTGGGTCATGGAATTTTGGCCATGTGCAGGGATGAGTACAGATGAGCAGAACTGTTTGATATTCTCAATTGTAAAGAAAATATCGAATATCGAACAAGGAATGTCGAAGTTTTTTACTCCGGCGGTTCGAGATTCCTCGGAGTCTACGTCTGCCTGTTCGATATTCTGCGCTTCGTTTTACTCAGCCTCCTCACTCTCGGTGCCGCAGGTATAGGGATTTATAGTCAAAACCGGGCATAAGGCAGTTTTGACGACCTTATCGGCCACACTGCCGAACATGATCTTTTCCAACCCCTTGTAACCATGGGTACCCATGGCAATGAGGTCACCCTTCTGCTCGCCGGTATAGGCAATGATCTTCTCAGCCACATCACCCACCAGTACCTTGCCGCTCACCTCGGTCACCCCTGTTCCCTGAACAAACTGCTCCATCTCCTGGCAAAAGGATTTCATCTTCTCCTCTGCCTGGTTAAAGAGGTCTTGTTCAAAATCGGGAATATTCATCTGTGGAACAAAGAACCCTGAATAATCTTCAAACTTCTGCACAACAAAGACAAAGGCCAGGGCGGCCTTGAAACTTCCAGCCATAAAGGCAGCAGACTCTGCAATCATCCTGGAATTATCTGAAAAATCAATGGGGGTCACAATCTTGTTAATCCGTTCGATTCTGTTCATAGCACCTCCTGATAGCTAGTGGTTATTGTTTCCCTACTGAATTTTCTCACAAATTTCTATTCCCCACAAGAAAATTATGTCATCTGCCAGGGTGTTCTCCACCAGGGGTGATCATTCCCTCTCATCACCTTCAACATCCTGTCGATATCGCAAACGAATTACAAAAGAATCATTGGGGCGTCGTCGGTCCAGGATCAGCCGATTCAGAGGATAATGGCACAGCCCCACACGAGTCGGTTTCATTGCGGGTCTGATCAAAAAGACGGCAGATTGCCTGTACCACAGGAGTTCCAGGGGCAAATTGATGTGAGTAGAGAGTATACAGAAGGTGCCAGTCATTCTCAGCGGTATCCAGTATGCGGCTGATTCGCTCAAGCAACTTGGAACGACTGTATTTTTCTTCGTATTCCGCATAGATCAGATAATCAAGACCCTTTCTAAACAGCATAACCGAACCGTCGTAGTATTCCCGTTCATGAGAAAATGTTGCTGTTATTTCAAGAAGATCATGCCCAAGTTCATCCACAACCTGATCTGCCACTGCGTATCCGATATCGAGCTGCAGCTTATCAAATCCAGGGAATCGAATCAGAATCAAGTCATAGGAAAAAGAATCTTTTTTCAGCAGCCTGGCATCGTCTAAGGAAAGGAGATAACGATAATTATAGAAATCGGTCAACGGTTCCCGAAAATAGGTGCGGCTCCGAAACAGTTCAACTTCTTTCATAAATCCTGCGGTAATCGGCCGACTTGACTCCAGTACCTTGAGTGACTCAATAACCTTGCTGAAACTTTCAACAACCTTCTTATCCAACACCCCAGCCTCTGCTTCATCCCAGAGAAGCTCCAGCGCTTTTTTTTCGGAAAACGACGTTTTATAGGGCCGCTGGGAAATAAGAGCATCATAGGTGTCAGCCACAGCAACGATGCGGGGCAGAATTCCGATATCTTCCCCCTTGAGACCAAAAGGATAACCGCTTCCATCAAGACGCTCATGGTGTTGAAGAATTATATCGGTGATCCTGTCATCCTGTATATGCCGGGAAATAAGCTTGGCCCCTATCAACGGATGATAATCCATAATCTTTCTGTCCTGACAATCAAACTGGTCGGGCTTTAAGAGTACGTCGTCGGGAATAGCAGTTTTGCCAATATCATGGACCAGGCAGCCGAGTTCCAGGATTTCAAGCATGTCAGCCGGAAGTCCCATTTGCTCTCCGATGCTGTGAGAAATCGTTGCCACATGATGGGCATGATCAAAGGTATATTGGTCTCGATTGGCCAGAACCTCTATCATCATTTCAAAGAGATCTTTGAGAAAAAGAGTATTGGTCCGCTCCAGTTCCGCCTCTGTTTGGGAACGGGCTGTTATTTCCCTGTCCAGTCTGTTGGCCTTGAGTTTGATAATTTCACTGGCCCTGGTAAATTTTGACTCACTCTCCAGGAGAGTTTTTACAGATGCCTTGATATGGGCGATGAGGAGAAGGGCAAAAAATCCGCTAAAAAAAATAGATGCTGCAATGAGAATGTGGGGGAAGGCAAAATCGTGCCAGAGAAGATAGGTAACCAACAGATGACCACAAAAGAAGAAGACCATAAGCCCGATAAGCTGTAGCCATCTGTTCCTGAGAAGAGGGGGCAATTTATTTCTGAGCTGCAACCCTGTAATAATGGCACTCAGCACAAAAACAGCCCCTGTGCCTATGAGCAGAAAAGATACTATCTTAGGAGAATACATAAACAAGAAGTGGGGCTTTAGTTGTCATGGTGTCAAGAATAGTGTTAACGACGCTCAAGCGTTTTCTTTTCTATAAACAAATTATGCCACCTTGCCGGAATATTTTCCAGCGAAACTGTTTCCCGCCACCCCTCCCCTTCAACATCCTGGAGGGAGCGTTTGTGGATGGACACTAGTTGCCGAATAGACTCTTCAGGCCTTGCTCCAGAAGCTGCTGGGCGGGGTCTTTTTTTTCGCCCTGCTTCTTTCCCTCGTCCCCCTTATTCAGCTGTTTCTGGAGCTCTTTCATGAGAAGACTTTGGGCCTGTGCTTGCAAAAGACCTGCCACATCAGCCCCTTCTTTCAGTTCTGAGAATTTCCCCTTAATTCGGTAAGGGACAGGATTCCTGCTATATTCAGCCTTGCCGGATCCTTCACCCCGATCAAGTCCTCTGGTGAGGTAGATATTGAGAAGATAGTCTACCTGCTCGTCTGCAAAGTCCACTTCCCCCTTCCCTGTGACCTTCATGAGATCAGAATTTGCTTTGAGATCATCATTATAAAAGATCCCTTCTTTGATCAGCCCGCTGGCGCTGATATGGGCAAAAGCAGTCGGTTCATCAGCAGATGCATGCACAACCTGTTCCCCCTTATACAGGGCCTTGGC
This sequence comes from Pseudomonadota bacterium, assembly GCA_030671085.1. Taxonomy (GTDB): domain Bacteria; phylum Desulfobacterota; class Desulfobulbia; order Desulfobulbales; family Desulfocapsaceae; genus Desulfocapsa. The sequence goes on from DAOVAI010000039.1 coordinate 9,222, forward strand.
CTGGCGGATCACCTTGAGAATACGCAACCTTTTGATCTCTCCATCCTGCAGAGCCAGCTGTAGTTTTCCATTGGCATGGCGAAGAATGGCCTCCCTGCTATTCCCGCTGCTGGTCAGCTGTACCGACAGGACAGCAATGCCGCTTATTTCCTCTTTGCCAGTCATATCACGCAGCAGAGGAGCGACATGGACATGATCAAGCTCCTTCCTCAGCACCATGCGCGGCGTGTTTCCCCGCACATCCAATGTCGCCTCTGCCGAGATCGTCCCGCTGTAGAGCTCTGCCTGGAAGGGTTTGAGTTCAAGCAGTCCATCCTTTCCCTGGGCCTTGAGCTCCACCCGGCTCAACTCAACTCCGCTGCTTTTCATGGAATCTGCGGCCAGATCCAGACGAAAATCCAGTCCTTTTAGCAGCTCCACCGGAAAGAGGGGCTGCAGGGAAGGTGCTTTCTGAGCGGAAACCTTCGGCGCTGCACCTGTGCTCTCTTCCTTGGTGGAAGGAGGAGAAGGAGTTCCGCTTTGAGGGGGCAGACTTGCATAGCGGTCAAGATCAAGGCGATCCAGGTGCATCTTCAAATTATAGGCAGGATGGGCAGGATCAACAAGGGTAAGACTCCCCTGGGCATGGGCCCCGTCGAGCAGGGCCTGGATATCGGTAACAGTTATGGTTTTTCCATCTCCCTGAAACCCAAGCGAGAGGCCAAACTGGCGCAGGGCAGAGTCATCCTTCCACACAGGCTGGCCAAAATTGTTCTGTTCCAGAAACTCTCTCAGGGAAAACTCAGGCACCTGGAGCGTGCCCTGAAAAACAGGTCCGGAGAAATCGCTCACCTCTGCCCTGACAGTAAGAGAGAGGTCACCACTGACAAGGGTCAGATCATCGATCATCACCTTTCTCTGCTGCAGATCCAGAGATCCACTGCCTGCAAGCTGGACTGCTGCCTCCTGCATAGCGAATGCATTGATTCTACTGACAAGAGAGAGCTTGTCAAACTGAACCGTTTTGCCGGCCAGAGAAAAAACCATTCCTGTTTCCAGTGTACTCTCCACGGACAGGACACTGTTGCCGCTTCCGGAAGAGGCCAGAATAAAGGTGGACTGGAGATGGAAGGGGCGGCCATCCTGCACCCGACCGGTGTGCACACTCAACTCCTTGAGTTCAAAAATCTTTCCTGCCTGCCGATCCTCGTAACGGACCGTGATCCGGGACAGCTCCAGGGAACCAAGATCCAGGCTTGGAGCCTTCTTCTCCCTGCCAGCTGCCTGTTGCTGCGGAGGAGGAGCTTGCTTGCCTTGGGATCCTGGAACTGCAGCGGGTGCAGGCGCAGGCGCGGGCAATTCCCAGTTTCCCCTCCCTGCCTTATCGCGGATCAGATTGCAGTACACTCCGTGCAGACGCAGTCCTTGAAGTTGCAACCGTTTTTCCCGCAGCAGAGGCCAGAGTGCCAGTTCCACTCTCGCCTCCTCACTGGCCAGGAGGATGGCATCGGAAAAATCCGGTCCTGAAAGGACGCGAACCTGTCCCAGAGAAAAAAGAATATCAAGGCCCGGTGTTACCTGCAATCCGATCTTTCCTGGAATCTCCAATCGGTAGCCGCTCTTGTCGTATACCAGGTCCGAGATCTTTGTCTTATAGTCATTGGGATCCAACACCAGGGGCAGGAGCACTATGAGTCCGGCAAAGATCACCACACCGACGAGAACAAATCCGACAGACCACTTCAATACACGTTTCACGGAAACTCCTTTAAGGCTCTCAGGTGCTTTTATCGGCACCAGTTAAGCAGAGGCCAGCAAGAGGAGAAATTCCTCTTCTGTCAAGACCTTCTTCCCCATATCCTGTGCCTTTTTCAGCTTGGATCCAGGTTTTTCACCCACCACCAGACAGGTCAGTTTTTTCGTTACCCCACTGGCAATCTGGCCGCCATTGTCCTTTACCAGTTTTTTGGCCTCAGTTCGTGACAGTTGCTTCAGGCTGCCGGTAAAAAGAAAAACCTCACCGCTGAGAAGGAGTTTCTCTTCCATCGGCTTTGCAATCAGAGGATGAACCCCAGCCTCTTTGAATCGGTCAAACATTTCCTGAACCGAAGAATCAGAGAAGTAGTCAACAATGGAGTTGGCAGCTTGGTCGCCCAAGCCCTCAACTTCAAGAAGATCATCCACTGTAGCCTCAATGAGCCTCTCCAGGCTGTGAAAAGAGCGCTCCAGCAGACTTGCCGTCACCTCCCCCACATAGCGAATCCCCAGGGCTGCCAGAAACCTGGACAAGGACGGTATCCTGGCCTGACGGGCAGCAGCAAGAACATTTTCAGCAGACCTTTCGCCCCAGCCCTCAAGGGATGCCAGATCTTCCTTTTGCAGAAGAAAGATATCAGGAAGGTCACGAATCAGCTGCAACTCAAAGAGCTGCTCCACACTCTTCTTCCCCAGCCCCTCGATATCGAGGCCGGCCTTGGAACAGAAATGGGCAAGAGAACGAAGGCGCTGCGCCGGGCAGTGGGGATTGAGACAGCGGGTAACGGCCTCTCCTTCAGGTTTGACCAGGGCATGGGAACAGACCGGGCAGGAGTCAGGCATGATAATGGGCTGCTCAGAACCGTCGCGTTTCTCTACCACGGCCTTGACAATCTCAGGGATCACATCTCCGGCCCGCTGAATAAGAACAGTATCTCCTGTATGTAAATCTTTGCGCTCGATCTCATCACTATTATGGAGGGTGGCCCTGCTGACCGTGGCCCCACCCACATCCACAGGATCCAGAATGGCCACCGGAGTTACTGCCCCGGTCCGCCCTACCTGGAACTCCACATCCATAATCCTGGTGGTGGCCTGAATGGCCGGAAATTTACAGGCAATGGCCCAACGCGGGGCCCTGGCCTTACTCCCCAGCCTGTTCTGTAGAGAAAAGTCATTGACCTTCACCACCATGCCGTCGATCTCATAGGCCAGCTCATGCCGCAGGGAGGCAAGCTCGGAAAAACGACTGATCACTGCTGCCATATCAGGACAGAATCTCACATGAGAGTTGACCGGCAGCCCGAGGCCGGCAAGAAAATCCAGCAGCTCCCCTTGGTTCAGACATCCGGTGAGCAATGGCTCTGAGACCCCATAGACGAAAAAACGGAGGGGCCGCTGAGCTGTAATTGCAGGATCAAGCTGGCGCAGGGAACCGGCAGCAGCGTTGCGCGGATTGGCAAAGAGCGGCTCCCCGACTGCAGTCCGCTGCCGGTTCAACGCATCAAGCCCCTTGCGGTCCATAAAGACCTCTCCCCGAACTTCAAGACGCTGAACAGTGGTATTACGGAGGCGCAGGGGAATGGAAGAGACAGTACGCAACTGGGCAGTAATATCCTCCCCCACTGTGCCATCACCCCGGGTGCTGCCCTGAACCAGGAGGCCCTCTTCATAGACCAGCTCCACAGCCAGACCGTCCAGTTTGGGCTCGGCCATGTAGCCTGGAGGATCATCCTGGAGAAGGAAGCGGAGCAGGCGATCTTCAAAGGCGTGAAGGTCCTGGTCATCAAAGGCATTTTCCAGGCTGAGCATGGGCATGCGATGCTCCACCTGGTCAAATTTATCCAGGGGAGTGCCGCCAACGCGCAGACTGGGAGAATCAGGAGTGACCCAATCCGGGTGTTTCTTCTCAATCTCCAGCAACTCCTGAAAAAAACGGTCATACTCACCATCAGAGATCGTCGGAGCATCAAGAACGTAATAACGATAGGAATGTTCGGAGAGGAGAAGACGCAACTCCTCCAGTCGCTTCCGGGAATTCATCATCACCTATTTGGGCGGCTGGAGCAGGGTACCACCCTTGGCAATATTTTCATGTTCCACTTCATCAAGAAAAATCAGAATCGATTCCGGCGGTTTTCCAGCTTCCCTGGCAATCACATCGGTCACTCCCTGACAGATGCGACCCTTCTGTTCTCTACTCAACTTTCCTGCCACCCGAATATTGACATAGGGCATAATTGTCTCCTGTAAAAATAGTATTCAGAATTCAGGAGTCGGTATTCAGAATACCCTCCTCACTCCTCACTCCTCACTCCTCACCCAAGAAGTATACCCTCTTTTTCTCCTGTTACCAATGGCTTATTTACCCCCCCTTACTCAGCTGTGTATATTCTGTTTTAACACATGCTCTCCGTAGGCAGAAACAAGGCTTGACTCCCGGATTACCCCCACTGCTTTACGCGGATTATTAGCCCTCACCACCGGCATCAAGGTATAGGGGTGCTCGGCAAAGAGGTGGAAGACGCGCTCCATATCATCATGTTCACTCACCGTGATCACGTCCCGACTCATAAAATCACCGGCACACATGCCAGGCTGCAGCCAGTCCGGGTGGGCTATTGCCCCCTTCAAGTCGTGTAAGGTGAGGACTCCCAGGAGCAGCCCCTCTTTGTCCATGACCAGGAAATGGGGGAAGTGGCTTCGCTCAAGCTGTTTAATCACCTCACTTATCTCCATGCTCTCCTCCAGGGTCTGAAACTCCCTGTCCATATGATCGGTCACCCACATGGAGCGCAACAGGTTCACATCATGTCCACGGACAATGTTTACCCCACGCAGCTGGAGCTTGGTTTCATAGATGGAATAGCCATGAAAAAAACGGACCACTAGAAGAGAGGTAATACAGGCCACCATCAGGGGCAGGATTACCTGATAACTGTAGGTCAGCTCAAAAATGGTCAAGATGGCAGTGATTGGGGCAAGCGTTGTCCCGGAAACTACGGCACCCATGCCGATGAGGGCATAATGCGCAGGGTAAATGGTATGTCCCGGCCAGATGACCTGAGCCAGGTAGCCCACACAGCCCCCAAGCATGGCCCCAAGAACCAGGGATGGGGCAAAGATACCACCACTCATTCCTGACCCCAGGGAGAACCCGGTGGCCACCAGCTTGCACAAGAGGATGAGCAAAAGGAGAGAGAGGGGGAGGTTACCGGCCAAAGCATCGTTGATGGTCACATAGCCAACGCCCAGGGCACGGGGCATGACAAGCCCGACACAGCCCACCAGCAGCCCTCCACACGCCGGGGTAAGCCAGGCAGGACAGCCCAGCCGGGTATAGAAGCGCGGCAGAGTAAACACTGCCAGCATGAGCAGCAGGGAGAGAACCCCGGCCATCAGTCCCAGGCCGAGATAGAGACCAAGCTCGGCACTGTGGTTCAGACTAAATTCAGGAATGCTAAAGATGGAGCCCTCATCAAGAAAGGGACGGGAGACCAGGGTACCGGTGACTGCGGCAATAACGATGGTTGAGAGGTTCATCACCTCCAGGTCAAAGAGCAGGATTTCCACCACAAAGAGGGTACCGGCCATGGGGGCCTGAAAGGTGGCGGCAATCCCGGCTGCCGCTCCACAGGCAACGGCCAGGCGCCGCCGTTCCGTGGACATGCGCAACAGGGAAGTGATGGTTGAGCCGATGGAAGAACCGATCTGGACAATGGGTCCCTCACGGCCGAGGGAACCGCCGGCAGAGATCATGAGTGCGGTGATCGCAGTTTTCAAGAGCACTACCCGCCCGCGGATCTTGCCTTCAGACAGGGCCATGGCCTCCATCACCTCAGGAACTCCCGGGCCTTTCAGTTCCGGGGCCAGCCAGGTGATTATCACCCCCACCACCAGCCCTGCAAGGGAGGGGATGGCAAGCTTCATATACCAGGGGGCAGCAGCAAAACGGTGACAAAACGCGCCATCTCCAGCCCAAAGGAGATCGACACCCAACTCCAGGATGAATTTAAAGGCAACCGCCCCCAGACCAGCCAGGGAACCAATCACCAGGGCCAGGAGAATAGGGGTAAGAATGGTTTTCAGGCTCTGTCTCTTGGAACGTAGCTTGAACATGAAAGCCAATCCTCCTGCGCTTACCGCCCCTTCAGTTTTTCAGGCAAAAGAGATAAATATTCCCTGGCAGCTGTTCCGATTCCAGTCCTAATTCTTGTCCAAAGCGGATCAATTGCAAAAAAGAACAGTTGATAAAGACTTCAGGCAGCTGCTTTCCACCACCACTTTTCCCCTGCTCCAGAAAAAACAGAAGATTCTTGGCAACCGTTTGCCGAAAGTCACGACAGGAAATGGACTGTCTCTGACAAAATCCCTGATAACGCTCCCAGTTGTAGATGGAGCGTCGGATCCCCCGATAGATGGTCTTATGGAAATTATCCAGGTCCATATCCCGGAGGATAATCTCCTGGTAACGCTTTTCGGCAGCCTCTTTCAGAGCCGAAATCTCTTCCTCCCCAAGGCTGAGCCCAGGGCCCTCTTCATCTTCTGTCAGGTAGTAAAGCGAGGAATGAAAGGTAATCTCCGGAATTTCCCCGGAGTTTCTGACGATGAGCCACTCATCGGCCAGCAGCTCCCTGCGTTCCTCTTCGGTCATTATAGCTATTTCTTCTCCAGACCAAAGGCAGAACGAAAGAGATCTACCTTCATCTCCGACTGATCCTTACAGGAGTCACTTTTCAAATAGACCACAGGGTCATGGAGCAGCCGGGAGACAATGGCAGCAGCCATTTTCTCCACGCTTTTGCGTTCCTTGGCACTCAGATTCTGCAGCCGGGGCAGGGTCCGCTCCAACTCCATACGGCAGACCTGGTCCCCCTTTTCCCGCAGGGCAACAATGGTCGGAGTTACCTCAAGTCCTGCGAGCCAGTCCTTAAACTTCAAGGCCTCCTCATCCACTATCCTGCTTGCCTTGATCGCCTCCTTGTCCCGCTCCGCCTTATTCAGCTCCACCACGTTATTGAGGTCATCGATATCGTAGAGATAGACGTTGTCCAGGTCATTGAGAGCGGGATCCAGATCCCGGGGCACAGCGATATCAATAAAGAAGAGGGGCTTATTGCGACGGTTGCGCATCAAGGGTTTTACGTCGTCTTTATGGAGGATAACATTAGGGGCACCAGTGGAACTGACAATGATATCCACCTGCTCCAGCTGCTCAAAGAGTTCATCCAGGCCCACGGCATGACCGTTGAAGCGTTTGGCCAGGTCCAGGGCCCTCTCCAGGGTCCTGTTGGCCACCACCACATCCTTGGCACCGTTGCCGACCAGGTGTTCAGCTGCAAGCTCTGCCATCTCTCCGGCTCCGATGAGCAGCACCCGCTTATTCTCCAGTGAGCCAAATATCTTTTTGGCAAGCTCAATGGCCGCATAGCTGATGGACACAGCAGAAGAGCCGATACAGGTCTCACTGCGCACCCGCTTGGCCACGGAAAAGGCCTTGTGCAGGAGCTTGTTGAGGATGGGGCCGGTACATTTCTTTTCACCCGCCCAGCGATAGGCCTCTTTCAGCTGTCCCAGGATCTGGGCCTCACCCACGATCATGGAGTCCAGGCTGGCAGCCACCATAAAGAGATGATGAATCGCCTCTGCATTTCGGTGGCAATAGAGATACTTCCCATACTGCTCAGGAGTGAGGGCATCGCCAAAGAGGAACCTGGCCAGATCCTCCTCTACCTGGGCATTGCCCCGGACAGAGACCAGGATCTCCACCCGGTTACAGGTGGAAAGAAGATAGTATTCCCTTATCCCCTCTATTTTACCCAGGGCCTGTAAGGGCTCTTCGTAGCCGCTGTTCAGGGCCAGCTTTTCACGCACCTCGAGTGGAGTACTCTTGTGGTTGACCCCGAGCAGCAGAATCATCTCACCGGCCATAGCTGTGCATACCCCCAAGCAGAAAGGTGACTCCCCAGAGGGTAAAGAGTACCGAGGAAAAGCCTATGATGGACATAACTGCCGCCCGCTTGCCGCGCCAGCCTACGGTAACACGCTGATGGATCTGGATTGCATAGAGGAACCAGGTGATAAGAGACCAGGTCTCCTTGGGATCCCAATGCCAGTAAGTCCCCCAGGCCTGGCGGGCCCAGA
>DAOVAI010000165.1 GCA_030671085.1 Pseudomonadota bacterium
AAAAAAAACACCAGTTGGGCCCGTTTGCTTTTGTATTGTTATTCAGTTTTCAAGGATCGTTCCGACGCCAAAAGCGCCGTGCGGGAGAACCCGCGACGAAGTCTTAAATTTAATCCGTTCAAGTGCTCTTGTCAATCTCTAAATTGACTCAAGCCAACGTTTTTCGAAAGGCGCGTTTTACAATTTGCCTCTCCCTCAAAGACCGGGGCAACCTACACAATCATGGTACCACTGTCAATGCGAAAAGTGCAGTAATCAAAAAGAGTTTTCTTTTCCTCTGAACGCGCACATGTCACACGTGTTTCTCTTTTTCTAACTAGTTGAAAAAGAGGTATTTTATGGCTGTGAAAAACAGAGCCGCTGCAAGAATTGTTTTTATCAATCTGGCTGGAAAGAATCGTTGTGCCCTGGCTCCGAGGTAAATGCCTACTGCACCACCTAGTCCAAAGAGAAGGCCGAGCCTATAGTCCGGGGCAATCTGTTGCATGGCTGCAAGCGGTGAACTGGAAAGAATTTGAAAAAAAACAACACCAGCTGCCGAGGTAATAAAGGTGCCCATGAGACTTGCACCAGCCACGGTATGGATCGGCAGGCCAAATATAGTGACAAAGAAAGGGGCAATGATTGCCCCACCACCAATACCGTATATGCCACCGATCAGGCCAACGATCAGGCTGAGGCTGATGATGGAAAAAGTGTTGGCCTGGTAAGTATGTCCTTCAAAGGTATAGTGCAGGGATTTCCAGGTCAGTCGTGTATCACTTATGGCAAATGTTGTGGATTTGCTTTGCTGATTGGTTGTTTTCTGCTCTCTGCTGTGCCTTTGCTGCGCAACATCGAGGACAAGTTTTATTCCGATGTAGAGAAGAACCAGACCGACAAAAATTTTGAAAGCCTCAGGGGAGGGGAGGTAGGTGATCCGTATGAGGACACCTGCCAAGACACCGGGCAGGGTGCCTATGACTACCAGCCAGGTAAGCGGCCACACCATGCGGCCTTCCTTGACAAAACGGTATATGCCGCTGGGGATGGCTATGACGTTGAAGAGGTGGTTGGTGGAGCTGACTGCCGGGCTGTCAAAGCCCAGAACGCTGACCTGGAACGGGAGAAGGAGAAAGGCCCCTGAAACGCCGGCCATTGAGGTGAAAAAGGAGATGCAGCAGGCAACAAGCGGCGGAAGAAAAGGGGAGAGCTCCAGTTCTGCTACCGGGAAATACATGCGTGTTCCCGGTTGTTACTCGTCAGTCCATTTCTGCAGGACTGCAATAATCTTTTTGGCCTGATCTACGCTCGAAATATTGAATTTGGACTTGGGAAAATACTCACCATTGCGTTTCTGGTAGCGTCGAATGGTGAACATCTCTTTGCCAAATTCATTTTTTGCCTTGCTCCAGTTCTGATAACGGAAGACAAGAGTGGCCCAGGCCCCTTTGGTCAGGACCTCCTTGTCCAGTTCTTGTACCAGAACCTGTCCATCTTCTTCGTATTGTATTGTGAGGTCGTTGATATCTGCGCTCATTTCCTTTCCTTGCTTTTGAGTTGCTGTTAAGAGCTGCGTTGCATTTTTCGTTTTCGAGCATCCTGTTCCCTTCGCTTGGCAGCCGGGGTGACAGGAATCCATGGTGCAATATTTATTGGGCGATGGTTCTCGTCTATGGCCACAAAGGTGAGATAGGCTGAAGCGATGTGGGCAATCTCTCCAGAGCGTGGGTCTTCCGCTTCTACCTTGACTCCGATTTCCATGGAAGTCCGGCCTGTCATGTTCAGGGAGGCCTTCAGGGTGAGAAGGTTGCCGATGAAAACAGGGTTGTGGAAGGAGAGCTGTTCGATGGACGCAGTAACTACGGTGCTGCGGCTATGACGCATGGCAACAACGGCTGCGGCATCGTCAATGAATTTCATGATTACCCCTCCGTGGACATTGCCCTGGGGGTTGGCGTGTTGCGGCATCATCATGTGAGCCATTGTAGCGCAGCAGTCTGGTGTGGTCATGGAGTCACCGAACTCAAGTGGATATTGACGGGAATCTCTTTCGTCTGACCGGGCTATGCAACCACATCCAGGGTGAAAAAGAAAGGGGAAAGCGTAATTGTTGATACGCTTCCCCCCTTTTCCGTCATGCCTTCCTGTTTACTCTGAACTGGCGCTGAAACTCAATTTGCCTTTATCGCTGTCCACTTGAACATTACTCCCTTCCATGAAGTTCCCTTCGAGAATCTCCATAGCCAGGGGGTCTTCCAGGTGGCGTTGGATTGCCCGTTTGAGTGGACGTGCGCCAAAAAGTGGATTGTAACCTGTGTCCACAAGAAATTTCTTGCTGCGCTCGTTGATCTGCAAACCAATCTTCTTCTCTTGCAGTCTTCTTTTCAGCCGTTCAAGCTGGATGTCGATGATGTCGAACATGTTCTCCTTGGAGAGGCTGTGGAAGATGATGGTTTCGTCTATCCGGTTCAGAAATTCCGGTTTGAATTTCTGGTGCAGGATCTCTTCCACCTGGAGGTGGATGGTCTCTTCGCTCTCATGGCCTTCTGCCATTTTAAAGATCAGCTCGCTGCCAAGGTTGGAGGTCATGATCAAGATGGTGTTCCTGAAATCAACGGTTCTTCCCTTGTCGTCGGTCATGCGGCCATCGTCAAGGACTTGAAGGAGGACATTGAAGACGTCCGGGTGTGCCTTTTCGATCTCGTCAAGAAGGATTACTGCATACGGGCGTCTACGTACCGCTTCAGTAAGATACCCGCCCTCCTCGTAACCGACATACCCTGGGGGCGCTCCAATCAGCCTGGCCACAGAATGTTTTTCCATGAATTCAGACATGTCGATTCGAATCATTGCCTGCTCTGAATCAAAGAGGAAGTCGGCAAGGCTTCGTGCCAGTTCAGTTTTTCCCACTCCGGTTGGGCCGAGAAAGATGAACGAGCCAAGGGGCCTGTCTGGATCCTGCAATCCTGCTCGTGCACGACGTACGGCATTGGAGACAGATCGAATTGCTTCTTTTTGGCCGATAACACGCTTGGCAAGCTCACCTTCAGCATGAACCAGCTTATCTTTTTCTCCTTCGAGCAGTCTATCCACTGGAATGCCTGTCCATTTGGCAACAACGGCTGCGATATCCTCAGCACCGACTTCCTCCTTGAGCATCTGGTTCTTTTCCTGGATCTCTTGGAGCTTGGAGTTGGTGCTGTCGAGTTTCTTCTGCAGCTCAACGATTTTTCCGTATCGAATCTCTGCAACTTTGCTCAAATTGCCTTCGCGTTCTGCCCGCTGTTCCTCCATATGGGCCTCTTCGATATCGGCATTGATCTGGCGAATAGATTGGATAACATCCCGTTCGATGGTCCATTGACCTTTTAAAGAGGTCAGGGTGTCGTTCAGCTCTCCAAGTTTTTTATTGACCTCTTCCAGCCGTTCTTTGGAGGCTTTGTCTTTTTCTTTTTTTAATGCCTCTTTTTCAATCTCCAGCTTGATCTTTTTTCGTTCCAGAACATCGATCTCAGTGGGCATGGAGTCGATTTCGATGCGCAGTTTAGAGGCGGCCTCGTCTATGAGGTCAATGGCCTTGTCTGGAAGAAATCGGTCGGTGATGTAACGACTGGAGAGGGTGACTGCTGCCACAGTGGCTGAATCCTGAATCCGAACGCCGTGATGCACTTCGTATTTTTCCTTGATGCCGCGAAGGATGGCAATGGTGTCTTCTTCACTGGGTTCCTGGACAAGGACCGGTTGGAACCTTCGTTCCAGGGCGGCATCTTTCTCGATGTATTTCCGATATTCGTCCAGGGTGGTGGCTCCAACGCAGTGGAGTTCGCCCCGGGCAAGGGCGGGTTTCAGCATATTGGAGGCATCCATTGACCCTTCGGCTGCGCCCGCTCCTACCAGTGTATGGATTTCATCAATGAAGAGGATAATTTCGCCAGCCCGTTTTTCTACTTCCTTGAGCACGGCTTTCAGCCGGTCTTCAAATTCTCCTCGATATTTTGCTCCGGCAATAAGGGCGCCGAGGTCCAGGGCAAGGACCTGCCTTCCCTCCAGGCTAGCAGGGATGTCGCCATTCACAATGCGCTGGGCAAGGCCTTCGGCAATGGCGGTTTTACCCACGCCGGGCTCGCCGATGAGGATAGGATTGTTTTTGGTGCGCCGTGAAAGGACCTGGATGATACGCCGGATCTCCTCGTCCCTGCCGATGACCGGGTCCAGTTTCCCCTGTCTGGCAACGTCAGTGAGGTTTCGGGCATATTTCTCCAGGGCCTGGTACTTGTCCTCCGGGTACTGATCGGTGACTCGCTGATTGCCGCGAATGGTGCTGAGGGCGCTGAGAAAATTTTTCTCATTAATGGTCAGCTGCTTCAGCATCTTGGCACTTTCTGATTTTCTCTCCTGAATAATGGTGAGAAACAGATGTTCCTGACTGACAAAGTCATCCTGCATCTGAGAGGCAGTGGCAAAGGCCTTGTCGAGGATCTGTTTCATCTCGTTTGAGATGTAGGCCTGGCCTGCACCGGTTCCGCTGACCTTTGGGAAACGTTCGATCAGCTTTCCTGTTTCCATGAGGACCACGGACGGGTCGATCCCCATTTTTTGCAGAACTGGAACAACGACCCCTTCAGGCTGTTCCAGGATGGCCTTGATCAGATGGGCAACTCCGATTTCCTGGTTGCCGTTGTTCTGCGCCAGTTGCTGGGCGGCCTGGATTGCTTCCTGTGATTTAATGGTAAACTTGTCGAATTGCATATTTTCTCTTCCCCCAGGAAAAATGAAAAAAGCTCGTAAAACCGGAATGCTATTTCCGGTAGTGTTGTTTGCGTGGGGAAAAGTTAAGGTCGGAGAAGGGGTGTGTCAAGTTCTTGGCAAGAAATTTGCAAAGAGTGTTTGGGGCAGGAGTGGTGAAGAGAAGAGAAGGCAAAAAAAAGCGGTGAATCCCAAAGTAAGGATTCACCGCTTAGGTGATACTATATTGGATCAGCCGCAGGTGCCGGAGCCGCATGACCCAGAACTACATCCGCCGCCGCCAATGGGGTTGGATGAGGTGATTCCGAATCCGGAACGGGGACCCGCGTCGACAAATTCGACAGTAATGGTCCCGCAGGTATTCATCAACCCTTCTTCTACCAAAAACTTCAGGGCGTCGTTTTCGTAT
>DAOVAI010000199.1 GCA_030671085.1 Pseudomonadota bacterium
GCTACCCTCACCCGCCCGAAAGTCTACACAAAAACGTCTAACGTTGAGGTCGGATTATTCGTAACGGGGAGAGGCGCATTCTTTAAAATAAAACTATAAGCATTGTATGGAATTTTCCTTTTGGAACAACTATAAGGTCGGGTTAGTGAAGCGTAACCCGACAAAAATTGATGCTTACCCGAAGTTTGTCATAAACCAAAAGGTTCAATCTACAAGATTGAACCAGCGTCGCGAACAGCAGAATATCGAACAGGGAATGTCGAACCGCAGACGTTAATAACTTTGACGTTCATTCTCCATTCTCAATTTACCTTTCAGACCGGGCAAGGTTTGCTCACTATTCATTCATTCCAGGAAAAGAGGTAGGAGGCCACCAGCAAACAGAGAACGGTCACCAGGGTCATGATGAAACATTCCCCGCTGACTTCGCTCAGGCTGGCCCCGTCGTTCATGATTTTCCTGGCTCCAGTGAGGAGGTGGGTGAGGGGAAAGATCTTTGCCAGGTTCTGCAGCCAGTTTGGTGCACCTTCCATGGAAAACCAGACCTCTGAGAGAAACATCATGGGCCAGGTGATAAAGTTCAGGATACCGGAGGTGAATTCCTCGCTGGTTCCCCGGGCGGCCAGCACTAGTCCCATGGAGCAGAGGCTGAGGCCGCCAAGAAAGAAGACAAAGGCCAGGGCTGTATAACTGCCCAGTACCTGGAAATGGAAGATCAGGTTGGAGCCCAGCCAGACCACTGCCAGGGTAAACATGAGGAGAAAGATGCGGGAAAACATCTGGGCACTCAGGTACTCCAGGGCGGTGAGGGGTGTGGCCTTGAGTCGTTTCAGGGCTCCGTTTTTCCGATACCTCACCACCACATACCCCACCCCCCAGAGAGCCGAGAACATCATGTTCATGGCCAGGATCCCGGGAAAGAGCCAGTCGATATAGCGAACCTGCAGCCCCTGAATGACCTGTTTTTCTGCTCGGTTTTTGTTTTCCTTAAAAGAGGCAAGGAAAAGCTGTTCAGCGATGTAGCCCTTGGGGGAAGAATCGTTGATCCAGTAGGCGTGTGCAGGGGAGTTGCGATCAATGAGGATATCTATTTTCTGGTGGCGTAATTTTTCTTCAGCACCCCGGAACTCCCCAAAGGCAATGAAGTCGAGATATTTCCCATTTTGAAAAGCCGGAGGGATGGTGCTTTCCAGGAGAAACTCTTCTCCTGCCTGAACCGGAAAAACGCCCACCTTGAATTCCTGGTACTCACGGCTGCCAAAGATAAAGCCGAATCCCAGGATAATGAGAAAGGGAAAGGCAAAGTTCCAGCCAAAAGCAGCTTTGTCCCGGAAAAATTCGTAGTTTCTGGCCATGAACATGGCCCACATCCGTGAAAAATTCATAGCTCAATCCCTGAGTTGCTTGCCGGTGAGCTGGAGGAAAACATCCTCCAGGTTCGGTGTATGTACCGACATCTCAGAGAGGTCCACGTCCAGATTGAGCAGAACGCTTAATCCTTCATCAATCTGATCTATTTCCATGATGATCTGTCCGTCTTTGTGCTGCCAGGAGAAGGGCAGATCATCCAGATCCATTTTGAGAGCTGTTTCGGGCAGGACAAAGGCGACTCCCCGGCAATGGGTTTTGATCAGTTGTTCAGGGCTGTCCCAGGCAATGACACGACCCTGGTCCATGATAGCAATTTCATCACAGAGATATTCCGCCTCTTCCATGGAGTGGGTGGTGAGAATAATGGTTTTGCCCTCCGCCTTGATGCTGAGGACAATTTCCCAGAGGTTCCTCCGTGATTGGGGATCAAGGCCGGTGGATGGTTCGTCGAGAAAGATAAGCCTGGGTTTATTGATCAGGGCCAGGGCAAGCATCAACCGTTGCAGCTGGCCACCGGAAAGTTTGTTGTTCTGCCGTTTGAGCAGTGACTGCAGTTCGCAGCGCTGGATGAGCGTGTCGAGAGCTTCCGGATCCCGATACAGTTTGTGGAAGGTTTGCAGAGTCTCTTCCACAGAGAGGAAGTTGAGCAGCGAAGTGTGCTGAAACTGGATGCCGATTTCTTCTCGAAAGGAATTTGTGCGGAGGCTCCCCCGGTAAAGGATCTCGCCTTCATCCGGCTGGATAATGTCCTCTGCCATTTCCATGGTTGTTGTCTTTCCGGCTCCATTAGGGCCAAGGAGGCCCAGGCAGACCCCTTCCCGGACACTGAAGGAAACATCAGCTACGGCTACGGTTTGCTGATAGAGCTTTTTTAGATGATTGACTTCGAGTATGGGGACCATGTCTTCCTTGCAGAAAATGTTGAAGCACCTTGTGTGTAGAGAAGAATAATACATCTTTGTCTTTATGCCAGAAGAACATTTTCAGCACTTTATTTGATATAATTTTTAGAAACTTACTCCTTGTATTTATGAGCGGACTCTGCTGTTGTTTTGAGAGAGTGAAAAAATAAATAGTATGCGGTGTGTATGGCTATTCTTTTGAAATCATAGAAATAAAAGTGAGTCCCTCTTTTGAGAGGGGCTGGTTTGTTCCGTTTTTTGCTGGAAAGGGAAAGGTGAGAAAAAGATCTTGACTTGCGAACAATTATCACTTACAGTTGAAATCTATTATCGCAAGGAGGGAGTATGCAGCTACGAATGACAAACCAGCGTGAGATGATCCTTCGGGAATTGAAGAAGAGTAAGGGGCATCTCACTGCCGATGAGCTTTATGAACGTGTGAGAAAGAGTATGCCCAGGATTAGTCTGGCAACGGTGTACAGGAATCTGGAGATCCTGTCCGAGGCCGGTATTATCCGTAAGCTGGAGATCAGTGGGAGGCAGAAACGGTTCGACTATGAGGTCGAAGATCACGATCATATTTATTGTGTTGAATGCCACCGGATTGAAAATCTGCAGCTGGATAAGAGTGCAATGAAGGTACCGACACCGGAGACTGTGAAAGGGTATACCATTACCGGGTGCAGGCTGGAAGTGACCGGAGTGTGTCCCAAGTGTCAGCAGAAACTCGCAAAGAAAAAAAAGAAAAAGAAGAAAAAGAAGAACTAAAAAGGAGACAAAATTATGGGTTGCGGATGTAAAACAGGTGGTCTGAGTGATGAGCAGAAACAGGTACTCGAAGCAATGGCTAAGTGCGATGGACCGTGTGCTTCCAAGGATATTGCTGCCGCCACTGGTCTTGAGACCAAGGCAGTCAGCTGCAGGATTACAGCTCTGAAGAAAAAAGGGTACGTGGGGAGTCCTGCCAGATGTAAGTACGAGATCACCAGTGAAGGAAAAACTGCCATCAAGGCCTGAGAAGAAGGAGTCAAGCCGATGGCTGAGCTGCAGGGAAGTAAAGAAAAATCTTTTGATCGCCTTTGCTGGTGAGTCCCAGGCCAGAAACAGGTACTCCTACTATGCAAAGGTGGCAAAAAAAGAAGGCTACGTCCAGATTTCCGGGATTTTTGAGCGTACTGCAGAGCAGGAACGCGCCCACGCCAAAACACTGCTCAAGTTTCTTGAAGAAGGTGAGGTGGAGATCACTGTTGCCTATCCAACAACCCCCCTGGCAGCACCGTTGATAATCTGCAAAACGCATGCCTGCAGCAATGAGAGGAAATCCCTCATCCTCTGCGACCCCGGCAAAGAAATGCCCGGCCTGCAGCCATTCCCTTGCCTATTTTGAGTTGCTGGCTGAGAACTGGTAAGACGTTTACAAAACATTGACCTGAGAATAATCAATTTAAATTGGCTAATTAATGGAGA
>DAOVAI010000168.1 GCA_030671085.1 Pseudomonadota bacterium
GACAACAACAGACTTTATGAACTGACAGATACCAACTCTCCAGCTGAAACCCTAGCTGAGATTAAAAATATCCTGCTCCTAGTCGACCCTTCCCCGGACCCGTCACCAATCGAAAAGATATTCGAGGATATCATCCGTCTCTTCAACGGAGAATTTCCCGGATACAAGGCCAGCAATACAAAATATCATAACCTGGAGCATACCTGTTCAAGCACCCTTGCTTCTGCAAGGCTCATTCATGGTTTGCATGTCCAGGGGCAGGTTTTCTCCCAAAGGCTTGTTCAGCTTTGCCTGATCGGGACACTTTTTCATGATACGGGACTTATCCAGACCGAGGAAGAAGTGGAGGGTACCGGAGCCCAGCACACCATCGGCCACGAGGATCGCTCAATAGCCCTCATGGGAAAATATCTCGCCGAAAAAGGCTATTCGCAGGAGGACATCCGCGACTGCGGCCATATTATCAAGTGTACAGAACTCTTCTTTCCCATGGAAGAGATACCATTCGACTCTGAAGAGGTCTGGAACATGGGCAAGATAGTTGGAACCGCTGACCTGGTTGCCCAGATGGCGGACAGGAATTACCAGGAAAAACTGCCGCTGCTTTTCATGGAGTTCCAGGAATCCGGGATGCAGGGGTTTGAGACCCCCCTGGAGCTTTTCAGTAAAACCGAGGCATTCTATCGCAAGGTGGCGCGTAAAAGGATGAGAAATGAACTAGAGGGAGTTTCTGCAGCAGCTCTCTATCATTTCAGGGAGAGGTGGAAAATAGACAAGAATCTTTATGACGAATCAATCAAGTACAACATAAGGCGCATGAAGGATACTGTCACGGAGTCTTTTCTGCAGCTCTCCATCGTTTCAGGGAGAGGTGGAAAATAGACAAGAATCTTTATGCGGAATCAAACGTGGGGAGAGCCTGGATCACCTGATATTTATGCCATCGGTTATTTTGTAAGTATAGTTGACAGGAATATATTGGGACATGATACATGGGATAGTTACTGAAATTTTCTTTGGCTGGTTTTTTCACGAAGACCCCACCAGCGACTTTATAGAACAATGTATTATCGTAACTGATAGTTATGATTTAGAAATTCCTGAACTGATACCCGTCAAACGTTTTAATCCTAAGTCCAAGTTTTATATTCCGCATTCAATCAATTACTGGAAAAGATATGTTGTACAGGTTGGATTCCGAAATTTGCAGGATGATAGGTCTCGATGATATCCCTAACATAATTGCCTGTTTCGGTATCGCGTTCGTCCAGGTTAATTATTTCCTTTTTCTTATAACTGCCTTCACCCTCTTTTTCCAGGACGCAGACTAATGGCCTTTTGGAAAAATTCCTGCTGGGAGAACTGACAACCAGGGCCAGTTCGTCGGTGTCAAGCTTCATCAGGGTGCCGACCGGGTATACCCCCATAATATTGATGAAAACCTTGATGAGGATGGGATCATAGGCCTTGCCGGCCCGATCGAACATGTAGCCCAGGGCGCGGTCCGGGCTCAGCAGGGATCTCCGATAGGCTCGCGATGATGTCAACGTATCGTATTTATCTGCAATGGAAATAATCTTGCCAAAAAGGGTTAACGGTTTTTTCCAGTCGGCATGGGGATAGCCGGACAGGTCGTATTTCAGATGATGCTCAAACATCGGCACCAGGATCCTGGCCTTGCTGTCAGGAGAGGCCTTGAGTTTTAACATCAGCCTGGAGCTGTTCAGCGAATGCTCCTCGATCAGTTTCAACTCGCTGTCATCGAGCTTCTCCTTTTTGTGCAGAACTTCTTTGGGGATCTCGATTTTTCCAAGGTCATGGAGCAGGGCACACATGCCGAGATTTACCAGGTTACGGCGTGAGAGGTTGATGCGCCTGCCGATGCACATGGACAGCATGGCAACGTTCACCGAATGTGTGTAGGTGTAGTCGTCAAATACCCGAAGTGTGCTGATGGCGGAATACACTTCGTCATCCTCGATAAGATTCATCACCATGTCCTGGACTACCCGGACGGTTTTCCGGACACCGACCTCACCTTTTCCCTCTTTGATCTTCTGGGCAACCTCTTCGACGGATGCCTTGGCATAGGTGTAGTCTTTTCTGGCCCTTTCCCGCCGTTCGGCCTTGCTTTTGAAGGATTCTTCATCCTGGGGTCTTTCCGTTTTCTTGATCAGTTCAACCCATTGGATATTTTCTGCAGCAAGGCCGTCTTTGAGCCAGGCGAGAGGTTCCGGCTGCTGCCCGGAGATGTCCAGCAACCGCATGAAAGCCAGGATCTCCTCTGCAGAGGCCAGCTTGACACTCTTGAACAAACGCACACCATCCAGGTCGCGGGTATCACAATAACGTATGATGTTGTCAAAAAGATTCTTTGTGGTCCTGTTGTAGGGGAGCTTTTTATCATCAACATACAACTGGTCATTGGAGATTTTGAACGTCAGTGATTCATTCTCCATGCAGCTGTTGATGGATTCGGAGAACTTTTCAATTCCCTCTAAGACCAGCGTATGGTTTTTACTGTAAATTCTCGCTGTCTGGCTCAGGCTGTAGAAGTTGTGCAGGAATTCTTCAAACTTGGAATAGGACCTGTATTTTGCCACATCAGTCATTGGTGTTTTCTCCAGAGACATCACTTATGGTCTTTGTTCTATCAAAAGCTTTCCTGATCACCTTGAATCTGCTCTTTGAAGCTTTCAGGAGAACATCCGTTGCTTTCGGAGTATCGAGCAATGCCAGGGCAATGGCTGCACCCTCCCGGAAAATCAATTTCCCTGAACCCATAAAACTGTTCCATCCCCGTTTAAGGAGTATTCTGCGCAGGAACGGGACAGACGTGTTGGATCCGCAGCAGCCAAGGGCTTCATAACAGGCAAGGATGTGGGCTGGATCTTTTTTGGTGGAATTTTCTTTCAAATAGTTCAGCAGCATGTTTTCCAGTACCCTGGATCGTTGATTTGCAAAAGCTGCAAGGATAGAGGTGCGTATCTCTTTGCTGGGGTCATCAATGAGTAAGAACAGCTTCTGGGCGTACTTGGGATCCCTGCCAACCAGCTCTTTGATCGCTTTCCTGCGCACCTTGTCAGAGGAGTGATCGCACATCTTGAAAAGGATTTTATTGACCCGGTCCCCCTGCAGGCGATTCAGTATGGCCAGAAGCTTGTCCCCCATCTCCGTACCATGCTGTTCCACTATTTTTTCAAGAGGCCCGATGTCACGCTGGCTCAGGTGCACTATCACTACCGAGACCATCTGTTGTATCTCGTGTGAACGGCTCTGCAGGATGACCGGCACCAGAAAAGGGATAAGCTCCGGGGAAAAATAAAGAAGTAGTGTCTGGCCAAGAGCCTTTAGCTTGTCAAATTCAATCGTTTGCAGCTGCAGGAGCTTGTCACTGATGAGTTGAAAAATTTCAGGCTTGGACAGACCCTGGAAAAAACCGTCGATGCGTGAGCTCTGCCAGTCCTTCCCAGTTGGTGATTCCGGGGAGAAGAGCTTGTGCAGCGACTGTAATAATACGGCCAGCAGATCGAACCTGTCCTTCTCAATTGTCTCAACAGCCTCTTCCCAGATGAACCCAAGTACTGCCTCGAATTTCTCCTGGTCGGACTGGCTTTTGAGAATAATCATTAACGCATCAATAAGGTTCTCGGTAGTAACCCAGTTCTCTTCCTCCTGGACCATTTGCTGAAGTGTTACATAATCGAGATTCGACAACTCCAACTGGTCATCACTGATCAAGGCAATACTTCTGGCAACAATATCATCGCCTTCCGGTTCTTCCGTTTCCTGGGATTGCTCCGTTTCTTCCAGGTCAGCGTCTTCTTCGGGATGCGGTGCAGGAGGGGGAAGCTGGGAATCTTCTTCGGGCGGCGGTGCAGGAGGGGGAAGCTGGGAAAAATCCGTGAGCAGCAGGTCCTGCCAGAAAATGTCAACCGCCTTGAAATCTATACACTCAAGTTCTTCATCAATCAGAGCGGTGACGATGTCTCCCTCGGTCTCCTCGGCGAACAACCTGTATTTATAAGCTATTCTGTAAAAGGCGGTGATCTCCTTGAGGGAAAGGCCCTCCTGGAACTCAATCCACTTGATTCCGTCGCGATAGAGCAGGGTAATAATGTCTTCCGAGAGTGCCTCCGGTGAAACTTTATAAATGATCTCAGATCCGCAAAGGAGACGGTCTTTTTCCACAGTCAGACGCAGATCTTCTGCGTCCGTGAAGAAATTGTTGAATGCGGCAACAAGGTTTTCAAAGGATCTTTTAGTATTTACATGATCCTCCGGATACAGGCCGTAATTCTTCCAGGCCTGGATAAAAATGTTGATTACCTGCCTGGCATCCTGCAAATCCTTGTCAGATAGGGATGTTGTTGAAACCTGTTGTTCTGTTGTGTCTGCTTTCTGCATGAAGTTGAGAGAACTTAATTAACGCTTCAGGTTTAAATTTCTTACTAAAATAGTATTAATAAGGTTTGAGTTGCAACCTGTTTCTGCAAGAATTCTGGGGACACCTTGCTTAATTATTATCAATCATAATTTTAAGATTGCAAAAGAAAAAAGGGGGCAGGTCACCGTTTGACTCATGTGCAAGCAAATTCAGGGCACATCCATGTCAACCGATATCTAACTTGCCACCACGATTTTATTCTCCATCAGATAAGAACCTGTACAATTCGTTGTGTATTGGTATTGCCACTGCTAACATCATCCAAATTGCAATTCCTCTCACTTTGATATTATCTGCGAGAAGGTGAACCTGTAGAAAGCATAATTTTCTGATAATCATCTGATAAATTACGGTAGAGATTCGTCCTGGCAGTCCTAACATTTTGCCTGTTTTCCCCAACTTG
>DAOVAI010000035.1 GCA_030671085.1 Pseudomonadota bacterium
AAACTCTTTCACGATGATCTCATCGTTGCTGTTCCTGCAGCACACCCCTGGGCCGGACAAAAGGAGATCAAGCTGAAGCAGCTGCTTGACGAGCAGTTCATCACCCGTGATCATTCGTCAGGGACCAGGCTGGCAGTGGAAAACATCCTGGAAGCACATGGCCTGAAGCCGGCAAAAAGAAAAATAATCGCGGAAATGGGAAGCACCGAGGCAGTCCGGGAGTCAGTCAAGGCCGGAATCGGAATTGGTATTCTCTCTTCCCGAGCCATTGAGGTCGACCTCCAGCAGGGAACCCTGGCTGCCGTTTCCATCAAGGGAGTGCAGATGCAGCGCCCATTTTACCTGGTCACTCGCAAAAACCTCAGCCTCTCACCACTGTGCACGGCCTTTATTGAGAGATTACTGGAGCCAATCGGGCGATCAGGCTGAAGGAAAAGAGTTTACCTTTCATACAAAAAAAGGCTGCCCTCATCCCAGGCGGGACATGGACAGCCTTTTCACCTTCAACAAACAAGAAAGAATCAGTGCTCGACCGGAGCCTCCTCAGCAGGAGCAGCTTCTTCAACCTGACTCTCTTCTACAATTACAACATCTTCTACAATTGCAGCCTCGACCGTAACCTGTGCACTGAGCTGACGCTCAAGGTCTTCAATGGTCAGGAACTTGGCAGCCAGTTCCTTGGCCAGAGCAATCCGAGTCTCTTCAAGAATAGCCAGTGAATTATTCTGGGCTCCAATCTTGGAGAGCAGGACGTTCATGTTGAGCTTGGTCCGGGCCAGTTCTTCCGCGCTGGCCTGCAGAATCTTTGTCCTCTCCTCCAGGGCTTTTTCCAGAGAGCTGACACGCAATCCATACTCTTCAACCTCGGCGGAAAGCTGCTGGCTCTTGGCACTGTAGACGTCCACATTATTGGCCAGAGTGTTCTTCACCTCTTCCAGCCCGGCCTGAGCCTCTTCCGCTGCAACCAGAGCAGTACTCTTTTCCTCAAGCTCGGCCTTGACAGCAACAATGTTTTCCTCAAGGGCAGTAAGATCAGCAGTACGCGTATCCAACTGGGCCTGAAGAGCTTCTACTGCCTGGGAACTGCTTGCGCTCTCTTCCACCTGCTGTTTCAAAGCTGCGAGCTCCTCTTTCTGGCTGGCAATGGTTCCCTTCAGCGTTGCCGCCTTTGTCAACAAACTTTTATTCTGAGTTTTAAGATGCTTGACCTGTGCCTGGGCCTGACTAACGGCAGGATCGTCAACAGCCGGAGCCGCGGCTGCAGCAGGCTGTTCTTTCATAGCTGCCAGCTGTCGCTCCAAATTTTCACTTTTTTTGTCCTGAACCGAGCCCCAGATCGTCCCCATCAGACAGAGAACAACCAGCGCTATGATAATCTGATTTTTACTCATAACCTCACCCTCACAAAAAATATATTATAAACAATTTCCTCAGTAGCATAATTATTCAAGCAAGAACTTAACCTACAGAAGATATGAACATGTGTCAATATCATTATGAGAAGAAAACGGCACAAAAATAAAGACCACTTTTGCCAGCAACTCCGCCACAGAATCAATGCGTTAGAGCCTTCCCAGCGTCACCCTTCCGGCAGCATCCGGACAGCCCCTTTATCAGCTGATGCAGCCAGCAGGGCATAGGCTTTCAAGGCCTGTGATACAGGACGATCGCGGTCAACAGGAGAGAAGGCCCGCTTCCCTTTTTCCATCTCGTCTGTTCGCCGCTGCTCCAGCACCTCATCGGAGACCAGGACATTCATCCTCCGCTCCGGAATATCGATCTCCACCTGGTCCCCATCTTTCACCAGACCGATGGCACCGCCAGCAGCCGCTTCGGGTGAGACATGGCCAATGGAAAGACCTGAGGTGCCGCCGGAAAAACGACCGTCGGTGATGAGGGCGCATTCCTTGCCGAGATGGACCGACTTGAGGTAGGAGGTGGGATAGAGCATCTCCTGCATTCCGGGTCCGCCTTTTGGCCCTTCATAACAGATAATCACTACGTCACCTGCCTTGACGCTGTGGTCAAGAATAGCATCACAGGCAGCATCCTGGGAAGAAAACACCCTGGCTGTCCCGGTAAACTGAAAAACGGAAGGATCCACTCCCGCGGTTTTGACAACACAGCCATTTTGGGCAATATTGCCGTACAGAACGGCCAAGCCGCCATCTTTACTATAGCAGTGTTCCACGTCACGAATACAGCCCTGGGCACGGTCCAGGTCCGCTTCATCATACATGGTCTGCTGCGAACCCATGACCAGATTACGTCCACTTTGCGCTGAAGCGCTGAGATAGAGCTGCCGGGCATCCTCGGAGGGACCTGTGCCTGCAATGTCCCATTGCTGCAGGATCTCTTGCAGACTCTTCCCTTCCACTCGACTGACACTGGAATCGATCATTCCTGCCCGATCAAGTTCAGCCAGAATAGCGACAATGCCGCCCGCCCGATTCACATCTTCCATATGGTAGTGTGAAGAAGGGGCAACCTTGCACAGATTGGGAATCTTGCGGGAAAGCGCATCGATGTCGGCCATGGTGAAATCGACCTCTGCTTCGTTGGCAATGGCCAGAAGATGGAGAACCGTGTTGGTGGATCCACCCATGGCAATATCCAGGGTCATGGCATTCATAAAAGCAGCCCGGGTGGCAATCCCTCTGGGCAGGATCGAAGCATCACTATGCGTATACCAGGCATCAGCCATCTCAACAATTCTGGCTGCCGCCCGTTCAAAGAGTTGCATCCGATTGCCGTGGGTGGCGACAACGGTCCCGTTGCCGGGCAGGGCCAGCCCCAAGGCTTCATTCAAAGAATTCATAGAGTTGGCCGTAAACATACCGGAGCAGGAACCGCACGTTGGACAGGCACAGCGTTCCACCACGCCCACCTCCTCATCACTCACTGACTGGTCAGCAGCCATGACCATGGCATCGACCAGATCATAGCGCTTATCGCCGTCAACCCCTGCCTCCATGGGCCCGCCTGAGACAAAGATGGCAGGGATATTGAGACGCATGGCAGCCATCAGCATCCCCGGCGTGATCTTGTCGCAGTTGCTTATACAGATCATGGCGTCCACGGTGTGAGCATTACACATATACTCTACACTGTCGGCAATAAGCTCACGCGACGGCAGGGAGTAGAGCATGCCGGAGTGGCCCATGGCAATTCCGTCATCAATGGCGATGGTATTGAATTCAGCGGCAAAACATCCCAATTCCTCAATCCGCTTTTTCAGGTGCTGCCCGATCTCATGCAGATGGACATGCCCCGGAACAAACTGGGTAAAGGAGTTCACAATAGCAATGATCGGTTTACCAAACTGTTCTTCCTTCATCCCGTTGGCACGCCAGAGACTACGGGCTCCAGCCATTCTTCTACCCTGAGTGGTGGTGGCACTGCGTAGAGGATTTGTCATATCGTCTTACCCTATCTATGGTTAATTAATAAAAAATTACATTGAATTTCTTGTCTCTTTGATGACAATATACTATGAAAATGAAGAGGCGTGTAACATTTTTTCCGGAGGAAAGGCATGAAACAGACTGAACTAGACTACTGGATCACAGCGATGCTGGAGTCCTACGATAATGTTTCCGACTTGAACATTACCGTTGGCAAAACCCTGCAAGTGGAATCAGCAGGTGTCCTGATGCCTGTCGATGTCACTCCGCCGGTGAAGGAACTGACTCCTTTTCAGGCCGAAGTCTTTGCCCTGAACCTGATCGGCAACAACAAACGACTGTTACGGGATCTTGTCGAAAACGGCTCCTGCGACCTCTCCTACTCCCTGGGAGAAAAGGCCCGCTTCAGGGTCAACATCTTCACCCAGAAAGGCTATTTTACCACAGTCCTGCGAAAGCTGGAAACCACCATTCCAACCATCAAAGGAATGAACTTTCCACAAGCCTTCAACAAGATGGCCTCAGAGCTCAACGGTCTTGTCCTCTTTACCGGGGCCACCGGTAGCGGTAAGACCACTTCTCTTGCTGCGCTGCTGCACAAAATCAACCAGGATCGTTCCGTACATGTAGTCACCCTGGAAGATCCCATTGAATATATCCACCCCCATGTCAAGGCCACCTTTAATCAACGGGAACTAGGCAATGATTTCAACACCTTTCCCAACGGCATGCGGGCAGCCCTGCGCCAGGCACCAAAGGTCATCCTGGTCGGTGAGATGCGGGACCGGGAGACCATGGAAATCGGCCTCACTGCAGCGGAAACAGGCCACCTTGTTCTCTCCACCCTGCACACCATCGATGCCGGACAGACCATTAACCGCATATTAGGTATGTTTGAGGAGGGAGAACAGCCGCAGATCCGCAACCGACTGACAGATACTATCCGCTGGGTCGTGGGACAGCGCTTGCTTCCCAAAATAGGAGGAGGACGGGTGGCTGCCATGGAGGTCCTCTGTACCAGTCTGCGAGTCAAGGACCTGATTATCAACGGTGAAACAGAAGAGAAAACCTTTTATAAAGTCATTCAACAGGGGGGGGCATTGGATATGCGCACCTTTGATCAGCATATCCTGGAACTCTACGAATCTGAAATGATCACCGAAAAAACAGCTCTCAACTACTGCTCCTATAAAAATGAGATCGCCCGAGGTCTTGATACCATTAAGGCCTCACGCGGCGAGTCGACTTCCAGCCTCTCCGGATTGGCCATGGAGCCGGATGAGAATGAGAATCGCTGGTAAGCCGCAGCAAACACATTGTCTCCCAAGCACTTACTCATAAGAGGACTGCAATGACCATAATCTGTCCCCACTGCACAAAAAAACTGAAACTCAACGATAAAATAAAATCGAGTGTTCAGAATCTGCCCCCCGGCAAATCGTTACGCCTCAAATGTCCTCAGTGCGAAAACACCATTTATGTCGATGAGAACAGCCTGCCGGATGCTGTGGAAGCACAGACCCCGGCCCAGAACGCACAACAGTCAGGAGTGAGACATAATGCTCAAATACAGCCTCCGACACCGCCGGATACCACCTGGCTCAAAGAGGGCGTCTTTGAAGAGGAAGAAGTTGTTGAAGACATTCCACAGACCTTGATCCTCATCCCGCCCGGGAAAGAACGTGACAAGGTGGCTGAAGCAGTTGAAAGCATAGGGTATCAGCCCACCTTTGCAGAATCTGCCGAAGATGGTATGGAAAAAATGCAGTTTGTCAACTATGCGGGTGTCATTTATCATTCCCAATTTGAGGGCAGGGGCTTGGATCACTCCTCCTTTCACCGATTCATGTGCACCATGGGAATGCAGAAGCGCCGTTTTATCTTTTACATCCTCATCGGTCCGGAATTTTATACCCTCTATGACCTTGAGGCCCTGGCCCACTCAGCCAACCTGGTGGTCAATGACAAAGAAGTCCCCCAGCTGTCCACCATCCTTCGCAAGGCCATCCCCCAGTACGAAGAACTCTTCGGCTCCCTGATGGCGGAGATAAGCGCCTATAGGGGCTGACCGTCATCTCGACAATTCGACCATGATGGCATCGTAAAAACTCTCCATCTGCTTCGTTGCTGCAAAATTTTTACCATTACGGCGTACTTTAGTACGCCGTAATGGTAAAAATTTTACACGCCTCGCACATGAAATTTTTTACTTAACCATCGATTATTTTTACTTTTTACGAGCTTGTCGACCATGAAAAACAGATATTCAGAAAAGGATGCTTCCTCATTCCATTCCCGGGAAGGAACCAATGCAGATCTTGTCATGCGCACCTACACCTCCCGGCTCATTGGCCAGGAGGAGGATCTGGTCCTGCACGGCGGGGGCAATACTTCGGTCAAATCACAGGTAACGACCCTGCTCGGAGACAGTTGTGATGTACTCTTTATCAAGGGCAGCGGCTGGGACCTTGGCTCCATCGAGCCGCAAGGCTTTCCTGCCCTGGACCTGAACTACCTGCAGCGACTTCGCAGCCTCGACAGCTTGAGTGATGAAGAGATGGTCAACCAGTTCAGGACCCATATGCTGGATTCCTCTGCGCCCAACCCCTCCATTGAAACCCTGGTTCACGCCTTTCTGCCCCATAAATTTATTGACCACACCCATGCCGACGCCATTGTCACCCTGACCAACATGGATCAACCGGAGGATCGATTAAGAGAAATACTGGGAGACAAGATAGGTATTCTCCCCTGGATCATGCCCGGCTTCCCCCTTTCCAGGAAAGTGGTGGAACTCTACGAGAAGCAACCGGAGATCGAGGCCATTATCCTCCTCAACCACGGCATTTTCACCTTTGCAGAGACAGGCGAACTTGCCTATTCCAGGATGATCCACTACGTCACCCTGGCAGAGGAGTACATCGCGTCCCGCCAGCCCACCAGCTCTGAACCTCCAGTTGTTTCCACTACCGTGCAAGTACCTGCAGATACACTCCTCCCACTCCTGCGGGGCGCACTGACCATTGAGGAAGGGGGTTCTTTCCGTCGTCCTTATCTCCAGCTGCGTCAGGATAAAGAGATCCTTCACTGCCTCCAGGAAAAAGGGGCACAACAATGGTATGAAAGCGGTGTGCTCACCCCGGACCATGTCATTCGCACCAAAAACTATCCCTTATGGCTGGACGTGCAAACCACTGACGAAGAAAGCATCAGCCGTACCATCGAATCTGAACTCAGGGCCTATGAGGCGGCTTACCAGGAGTATTTCAAGCAACAGGTGACAGACAAGGGTGTAGAACGCATCCGTCTGGACTGCAAACCCAGGGTTATCCTGGTTCCGGGGCTTGGCATTATCACTGCAGGTGGAACGGAAAAAGCGGCTGTCATTGCCGGAGACATAGCCGAGCACACCCTGCTGGCCAAACATCGGGGCAGGAGTATCGCACCGTACCGGGAACTGGCCCAGTCCCATATCTTTGACATGGAATACTGGAGTCTGGAGCAGGTTAAACTGGGAAAAGCCTCCCCCCTGTCCCTTAGCGGAACCGTGGCCCTGGTCACCGGAGGCGGCGGAGCCATTGCCTGCGGCATTGGGAGAAAACTCCTGGCAGCAGGGGCACACGTCTATCTCACCGACCTGGACGAGGATCGCCTGAACCAGGTCGCAGCAATGCTCGCTCAAGAGTTTCCCGTGGACAGAATCGGGACGCTGGTCATGGATGTCACAGACCAGGAGTCTGTCAGCAGCGGCATGCAAGCCGTCATCAAGCAATGCGGCGGCCTGGACGTCCTGGTCCCCAATGCCGGGCTGGCCCATGTGGCCACCCTGGAAGAACTTGACGAACAGAAGTTCAGACAGGTGACAGAGGTGAACACCATGGGCGTCTTTCAGGTCATTCAGGCAGCCATCCCTGTGTTTCGCAGACAGGCCCTGCTTGGCAAGGCACCAGCGCACATCATCATCAACAGCTCCAAGAACGTCTTTGCCCCGGGAGCCGCATTTGGCGCCTACTCTTCATCCAAGGCAGGGGCCCACCAGCTTGGAAAAATTGCGGCCCTGGAACTTGCAGGCTACAATGTCCGGGTCAATATGATCAATGCCGATGCTATCTTTGATGACCACGGCATCTCATCCGGTCTCTGGGATGTGGTGGGCCCGGACAGGATGCGTTCCCGAAACCTGGACCCTGAAGGGCTGAAGGCCTATTACCGGGAGAGAAACCTGCTGAAGACCGAGGTTCTGGCCGATCATGTGGGTAATGGCGTTGTCTTTTTCGCTTCCAGTCTGACACCCACCACCGGCGCTACTCTCCCCGTGGATGGCGGGGTCGCTGCCGCGTTTCCACGCTGACAGCCAAATCCGCGCTCTTTTCTTTTTTCACCCTCTAAATTTTGAGATTCACCCTGGAGTGTGATATTATTCATTATGAAGAATAGGATTTCTTATCCTATCCTACAGTCACGGTAGCCCTAAGGAGAAAGCATGCTCAAAGCCCAAGACATCATGAGTCGAGACGTTATCACTATTCACTGTCAGACCTCGGTGAAGGAACTGGCAAACCTCCTGTCCACCCATCATATCAGCGGCGTCCCAGTGGTGGACGATGCCGGCAAGGTGATTGCAGTGGTGACCGAAAGCGACCTCATCGACCAATCAAAAAAGCTCCATATCCCTACGGTAATCACCATCCTCGATTCAGTTTTCTACCTGGAAAATCCGGATAAAATGGAAGCGGAAATGAAAAAAATTGCCGGCACCAAGGTTGGAGATATCTGCAGCGGTCCTCCAAAAAGCGTGGCACCGGAGACCACCCTGGACGATATCGCAACCATTATGGCGGAAAAAAACATCCACACCATTCCAGTATTGGATCAGGAGAAACTTGTTGGCATCATAGGTAAAAAGGACATCATTGAGACCCTCACCAGCTAACGGCTATCTTGAAATAGGATTTTTCCAGGTGGTCTTCTATCAGAACAAGGAGGTTTTATATGGGAAAGGAATTGGCTACGATATGTATGCATTCTGCAAAAGATTTCAAAAAACTGGGAAAGGCCATCAGCAAACTGGCCAAGAAGCAGGGACTCATTGCCATTACCAACCGCGTTTCCCTCTTCATTGAGGGGAAGCCCTGTCGCAGATGGTGGTTTGCCGACAAAAAAAACGGGATCCTCATCTCCGTAGAATATGGTCTGATAGACAGAGAGGCCATGAACTTTCTCAGCAACGAGATCCTGGAGTGAGCTACTGGAGTTCTCCGGAGCACGACTCCACTCCCCCTGAGAGGAATCGTGCTCTTTTTTTTGCAATTATGTAGGCATCTAAAACAAGGAGGCCGACAGAAACATCTACATTCCCCATTTGTTCCTGACTCCTAAACAACTTTTTTTTCAGATCACCTCCAAGAAGTTCTTGTCTTTCCATTTTTATTTTGCTATAAAATATATCTTTTATCAGAAGGAGGGTACAGTTTTGAGCTGTAGCCTCTCTTTCTTTTTACAGACCGATGAATGAGTCTGCTTTTTTTATTCATTTCATCGATAAACCAATAACCCCAACACCTGGCCTTCGGGCCGCAAGAAGAGTAAAATCCATGACAGAGGAACTTAAACAAACAACCCAGGACAACAGCGGCGAAGAGTTGAGCTTTGCAGAACTCTTTGAAATGGAAGAAAATAATACAGTGGTCAACGTCGGAGATGTGACCATCGGTACCATTATCGGTACTGTGGACGACTATGTCCTTGTAGATGTCGGAGACAAGGCAGAGAGCTACATTGCCAAGTCCGAATTCCAGCTGGACGAAGGAGTCGAGTTCAATATCGGCGACACATTTGAAGTTCTTGTAGAACGCCGCAAGGACGAAGGCGGCCTCCTGCTGTCACGGGAACGGGCAATTGCCATCAAGGTATGGGAAGACATTGCCAAGATTCAGGAAGACGACGGAACCATTGAAGGAAAAGTGGACAACCGTGTCAAAGGTGGTATGTCCGTCAACATCGGCGTCCCTGCCTTTCTGCCTTACTCTCAGATCGATCTGCGCCCGGTTAAGGATCTCGATGCCCTCATTGGCGAATCCTTTGAGTTCAAGATCCTCAAGTTCAACCGCAAGCGCAACAACGTGGTTATCTCCCGCCGAGCCATCCTAGAGGAGGCCCGCGCCAAACTTCGCGAGAAAATGCGCTCCATCCTTGAAGAGGGACAGATCATCAAGGGCGCCATTACCAATATCACCGATTACGGTCTCTTCATCGACATGGGCGGCATGGACGGCCTCTGTCATATCACCGACCTCTCCTGGGGACGCGTTTCCCATCCGGCCAAGCTCTACAAGGTTGGCCAGGAACTGGAAGTCAAGGTCCTCAAGTATGACAAAGAGCACGACCGGGTATCCCTTGGTGTCAAACAGCTGAAGGCTGATCCATGGGCCACTGTTGCCGACCGCTTTCCTGTTGGCGAGAAGACCATGGGCAAGGTCGTCTCCATCACTGACTACGGTGTTTTCGTAGAACTGGAAGAAGGTGTTGAAGGCCTGATCCACGTCTCTGAGATGACCTGGTCCAAGAAACCGCGCCACCCATCCAAGATGGTTACCGTAGGCGACGAGTTGGAGATCATGGTACTCAACATCGAGCCGGAGACCAAACGTATCTCCCTGGGTATGAAGCAGCTTCTTCCCAATCCCTGGGATCTGGTTACCGAAAACTATCCCGTGGGCTCTGTCATCGAGGGCAAGGTCAAGAATATCACCGACTTCGGTATCTTCATCGGTATCGAAGAGGGCATCGACGGCCTCATCCATGTCTCTGACCTTTCCTGGACCGAACGCATCAAGCATCCTTCAGAGAAATACTCTAAGGGAGAGACCATCCAGGCAGCAGTGCTGAAGATCGATAAGGCCAACGAGCGCTTCTCTCTGGGAATCAAACAGCTTGAGCCGGATCCATGGCAGGCGGCTTACAACAACTATCCCTCTGGAACTATCATTGAAGGAAAGATCACCAATGTCACAGACTTTGGCGTCTTTGTCCAGCTGGAAGAAGGGATTGAAGGCCTCGTTCATGTCTCTGAAATCTCCAAAGACAAGATCAAGACACCCATCGGTATGTACCAAGTGGGCGACACCTTGAAGGCCATTGTTATCAACGTGTCAGCCAAGGACAGAAAGATCGGTCTCTCCATCAAGACCCTTGAGGAAGAGGGTGAAGAGGCTGCTGCTGAGAACTACGCCAAGAAGAAGGAAGAGGCCGCTGCTGCTGCTCCTTCCACCTTTGGCGATCTGCTCAAAGCCGCTGCTAGCGGAGAGGGTGAAGCCAGCGAAGAGGATTCTCCCGAGGAGGAATAATCCTTCTGCCGGTTGTTCGAAACCAACAGGTTGTTTTACCGGAAGATCACTCCCGGTAAAACAACCTTTTTTTATAGCTCATCATCCGCTACCTTAAAGGCAACAAGATATTATCATGCTGAAAAAAGAACTTGTTACTGAAGTAAGTACTGAACTTTCCCTGAACAAACAGGACGTGACCAGTGCCCTGGATATCATGCTCGCAACCATGGAAAACGCCCTGAAAGAGGAGCGCAGGATAGAGCTCAGGGGGTTTGGCAGTTTTGCCGTCCGCAAACGCAAGGCACGTTGCACCAAGAATCCGAAGACCGGTACCATCATGGATATCCCGGAACGGAAGACCATTCATTTCACCATGAGCAAATCCCTGAAAGAGGCGCTCATCAAGAATTGACGGCATCGTAACACGACCTGAGGGAACGGAGATCAGAGGAAAGGACTAACATCTCCTTTACCTTCTCGCAGGACCACGGGAAAATCTCCGGTGAGGTCAATCAGAGAGGAGGGGTCGGGATAGACCTCTCCCCCGTCTATGATCAGATCCACTCGTTTTCCGAGAAGAGAGTCAATATCATAGGGATCCGCCACCGGCACCTCTCCCTCTTCATGGGGAAGGGAGGTATTGACAATGGGGTTGCCAAGGGCCTCCAGAAGCATCCTGGAGATGGGATTTTCCGGTACCCTGATGCCCACAGTCTTCTGCTTTGTGGCCATGGTTTTCGGAACCAGCTTGGTCCCGGGCAGGACAAAGGTGTAGGGACCGGGCAGATTTTTCTTCAATAGCCGGTAGGCTGTATTGGAGACATGGGCATAGCTGCTGATGTTTTTGAGGTCAGAGCACATAAAGGAAAAGGGTTTACCCTTCGGCCTGTTCTTGATCTGCATGATTGTTTTAACGGCCTTAGAGCTGAAGAGGTCGCAGCCAATACCATAGCCGGTATCAGTGGGATAACAGATAACCGCCCCTCCCTTCAGGCGATCGACAACCTGTTGAATCAGTCGAGACTGGGGATTTTCCGGGTTGATGGCAAGCAACATACATATTCTCCTTTCTTTCAGTAGAGCACAGATGCACCGGGAAAGCAAAACCATCTTGATCTGAAAATATTTTGCGCTTTGCCAGCAACATGCTAAAATGGCGGTAACTTTATCAAGAATGACATCACTCCGCTCATGCTGAGTGCAATTGTGGTCTTAACGCTATCTCGCTATTTTTTTTATTCGATTCCTGAAAAAGGAGATCTTATGTTACCTGATATCATAGAAGTTGCCCTCACCTTTGACGATCTGCTTCTGGTCCCATCGGCCTCCAAGGTGCTTCCCAACGAGGTCTCTCTTGCCACCAGACTGACCGACACCCTGACGCTAAATACCCCGCTGGTGAGCGCTGCCATGGACACGGTAACCGAGCACCGCACAGCCATTGCCATGGCCCGGGAAGGCGGTATCGGTATCATCCACAAGAACATCTCCATCACCAAGCAGGCCAAAGAGGTAGAACGAGTCAAAAAATCGGAATCAGGGATGATTGTGGACCCGATTACCGTCGAGGAAAATCAGTCTGTAGCCGAGGTGGAACAGATCATGGCCAAGTATAAGATCTCCGGCCTCCCTGTCCTGCGAGACGGCGCACTGGTGGGCATTGTCACCAACCGCGACCTGCGTTTTGTCTCTGATGACGATCTGCGGGTCAGTGATGTGATGACCAGTAAGAATCTGGTGACAGCTGAGGTAGGAATCGACCTGGAACACTCCAAGGCCCTGCTCCACGAACACCGCATTGAAAAGCTGCTGGTAGTCGATGACAACGGCAATCTCAGCGGCCTGATCACCATCAAGGATCTGGAAAAAATAAAGAAATACCCACTGGCTACCAAGGACGAGTTGGGAAGACTGCTCGTGGGTGCAGCCCTTGGCGTTGGTGGAAACATAGAGGCCAATGCCCAGAAACTGGTAGATGCCGGTGTGGATGTAGTGGTCATCGACTCTGCCCATGGCCACTCCCAGGGGGTACTCAAGGCCGTAGCAAAGGTCAAAGGAAGCTTTCCCGACCTACCGGTGATTGCCGGAAACGTGGCCAGCTATGAAGGCACCGAGGCACTGATAAAAGCTGGGGCCAATTGCGTAAAAGTAGGTGTTGGTCCAGGTTCCATCTGCACTACCCGTATTGTCGCCGGTGTAGGCGTCCCCCAGATGACAGCTATCAAGAACTGCGTGGCAGCTGCATCTAAATATAATATTCCCATCATCTCCGACGGCGGGATCAAACATTCAGGAGAACTGGCCAAGGCCATCGGCGGCGGAGCCCATGCAATTATGATCGGCTCTCTCTTTGCCGGAACCGATGAAACCCCTGGTGAGACCTTCCTCTACCAGGGACGAACCTATAAGGGATATCGGGGAATGGGCTCTCTGGGTGCCATGCGTAAGGGTTCCTCGGATCGCTACTTCCAGTCAGAGGTCTCCAGCCATTCCAAACTGGTGCCGGAGGGCATTGAAGGGAGAGTCCCCTATCGCGGTCCCCTGAGCAATATTATCTACCAGCTCCTGGGCGGCCTCCGTTCCGGTATGGGCTATGTGGGTGCAGCAACCATTGAAGATCTGCGGGAGAAAGCCACCTTTGTCAAAATCTCCCCTTCCGGCCTGCGTGAATCCCATGTCCATGACGTGATTATCACCAAGGAAGCACCCAACTATCGGACTGCGTAAGTAGTGGTATTAATTTTTCAGTATTAAGCTTTAAATTTGTCCGGATTTTATCACTTTATTGATTAAACGCCCAGGTACTCTTGCTATGAATATCCATGACGAAAAAATATTGATCCTTGATTTCGGTTCACAGACCACTCAGCTCATTGCCAGGCGTATCCGTGAGCAGAAGGTCTACTGCGAAATCCACCCCTTTTCTACTCCCTTAGAGACAATCAAGGCTATGAAGCCCACCGGTATAGTTCTCTCCGGCGGACCGCGTTCTGTATACGATGCTGATGCCCCCCTGTCTGACCCTGCTCTCTTTGATCTCGGCCTGCCGGTCCTGGGAATCTGCTACGGTGCCCAGATGATGATGCAGCAGCTTGGTGGAAAAGTGGAACAGGCCGATAAACGGGAGTTTGGCAAGGCTGACCTCTCTGTCAAGTTCACAGAAGGAATCTTTGCAGGGCTCGCTATAGATACTGTTCACCACCAGGTATGGATGAGTCACGGGGATCGCATAGAGGTCTTGCCTGAAGGATTTGAGGCCACTGCTGTCAGTGACCATTCTCCCTATGCAGCTCTGCGTCATACCACTAAACCCTTTGTGGCCGTCCAGTTTCACCCTGAGGTCGTCCATACCCTGATTGGCACAGATGTACTGCGCAACTTTATCTTTGACATCTGTAACTGCAGCCCGAGCTGGACCATGAGCTCCTTCATCGAGTCCACGGTCAAGGGAATCCAGGAACTGGTGGGCGGTTCCAAAGTCATCTGTGCCCTCTCTGGCGGTGTGGACTCCTCAGTGACTGCGGCCCTTGTGCACAAGGCCATTGGTGACCAGCTCACCTGTATCTATGTCAATAACGGGCTCATGCGCATCGGGGAAAGTGAGGCCATCCTTCGTTTCTTCCGGGAAAAGACAGAGCTGAAAGTCATTGACGTGAACGCCACTGATTTCTTCCTCAAAAAACTGGATGGAGTCATTGACCCGGAGATCAAACGCAAACGTATAGGACTCGGCTTTATCACGATCTTTGAAGAAGAGGCGGGGAAACTCGGCGAGGTCAACTACCTGGCCCAGGGAACCTTGTACCCGGATGTCATTGAATCCGTCTCCTTCATGGGCGAGGCCCCCATCAAGTCCCACCATAACGTGGGCGGACTCCCGGAGGTGATGAAACTGGAGCTGATCGAGCCGTTGCGTGAACTCTTCAAAGATGAGGTACGCCTACTGGGTCTGGAGCTGGGACTGCCGGAAGAGGCCATCTACCGCCAGCCCTTCCCCGGCCCCGGCCTTGGTATCCGTATCATGGGCGAGGTGAGCAAAGAGCGGCTGGATATCCTGCGCCAGGCCGATGTCATCGTCCTGGAAGAGATGAAAAAATCCGGCTGGTATCGAAAGGTATGGCAGTCCTTTGCCGTACTCCTGCCCATCCAGACCGTGGGGGTCATGGGTGATGAACGGACCTACGAAAACGTCATAGCCCTGCGCTCAGTCGATTCCAGAGATGCCATGACCGCTGACTGGTCAAAACTCCCCTATGATCTGTTAGGGACGATCTCTAACCGGATCATCAATGAGGTGCGCGGGGTGAACAGGGTGGTCTTTGATGTTTCTTCTAAGCCCCCTGCAACCATCGAGTGGGAGTAAGATTTAAAAGAAAATGTTGAATGTCGAACAGGGAATGTCGTATGTCGAAGTGTTTTCACTTCTACGGTTCAAGATTCCCTGTTCGACATTCTGCTGTTCGCTGTTTTGTTTCCTGCTCTTTTCTTTTGCATCCCCGGTTGTCGGAGAGGCCACAATCTTCACCACCACTCCGACACAGGCAAACGGAGAGTGTGTCGTCCTTCTCCATGGCATGGCCCGCACCTATCGGGCCATGAATGCAATGCAGGAGGGACTTAGCGCCGCAGGCTATTATACCGTCAACCTCGACTACCCGTCCACCGACCTCTCCATAGAGGAACTCGCAGCCACCAGTTTCCCCCAGGCAGTGGAAAGATGCGAGGACTTCAATCCTTTTGCCATCCACTTCGTCACCCATTCTCTGGGCGGCATCATTGTTCGCCTGGCCTTGACCACAGATCGTCCTGAAAAACTGGGCCGTGTAGTCATGCTCAGCCCGCCCAACCAGGGCAGTGCGGCCACCGATTCCCTGAAGGGGGGGTGGTTTTATGACTGGCTCAACGGCCCTGCCGGCCAACAGCTGACCACGGACAGCGACTCCCTTCCCAACAGGCTGGGCCCTGCTGACTTCACTTTAGGCATCATCACCGGGGACCGCCATGCCTTCTTTGATTTCTGGCTAAGCGATATCATTCCCGGTCCTGATGACGGCAAGGTCTCGGTGGAACAAGCTAAACTTGCCGGGATGACCGACTTTCTTGTAGTGCACGAGAGCCACCCCTTTATCATGAACGCACCAGAGGTGATTCAGCAGACATGCTTCTTTCTCAGACACGGCCGATTTGACCACT
This sequence comes from Pseudomonadota bacterium, assembly GCA_030671085.1. GTDB lineage: Bacteria > Desulfobacterota > Desulfobulbia > Desulfobulbales > Desulfocapsaceae > Desulfocapsa. The sequence goes on from DAOVAI010000035.1 coordinate 15,926, forward strand.
CCTCAGACACAAGCACTCAGGAAATAAAGAATAATCTGTAAAAGCCTTGCAAGGCGCTTGTTGAATGGCGTAGGATTGATGAGAGGTTGAATGGGATCCAAGCAGATCTCCTGACACACCTCAAATTGGAATCCTACGCCTTACCAGGAACTCTCTGCCATGCAATCAAATACATTCTATATCGCCTCCCTTGAACCCGAGGCCGGAAAACTTGTGGTCACCATGGGCATCATGGAGATCCTCACCCGCTCCATGGGCAGGGTTGCTTTTTTCCGTCCCGTCATTGATACAGACAGGAATCAGGACCCTGATATCGCTCTCATTCTCAGCCGTTACTGTCCCAGCATGGACTATGAAGAGAGCTACTGTTTCCAGGCAGAAGAGGTGAAGACCTTTGTTGCTGAAGAACGGATTAAATTCTTCCTCGAAGAATTGATCAATCGCCTGGAAGCTCTGAAAGAAGAGTATGATTTTGTTCTCTGTCAGGGCTTGAACAGTACGGCGTTTCTCTCTGCCTTTGACGTGGATATCAATATGGAGATAGCCAAAAATCTCGGCTGTCCCTTTATCGGGGTGATCAACGGCATGAACCAGACTCCACGGGATATTGCCAAGGAGATCAAGATCACTGCAGATGCGATCGAAGAGGCTGGCTGTGCACATTTTGCCACCTTTGTCAACCGCTTGTCAGAGGACACCTTGGGGGTGCTGGAGGTGGAGCTCGAAGACCCTGATGAGGCCACTGGAGCTCCAGTCTTCCTCCTCCCGGAAAACAGAGAACTGGACAAGCCATCGCTTGCCGACATCAGCAAGGCCCTGGGCTGTGTCAATGTCACCAAGCATGACGAAGGGATGGACCGCATCGTCAAGCAGTTCAAGATCGCGGCCATGACCGTAGACCACTTTCTTGACCATATCGAAGACGGCGATCTGATTATTGTCCCAGGCGATCGGGATGATATAGTCCTCGCCTCTTTCTCCGCCCTTCATTCAACAAACTATCCGAACCTGGCTGGGATCCTGCTCACCGGGGGGTTCCTTCCCGGTCCCAACACCATGCGTCTCCTGGAAGGGCGAGACCTGAGTGTTCCTCTGCTCAGTGTCAAGACCGATACCTACACCACCACCAGAGACGCGGACGGTGTACCCGCCCTCATCAACCCCGGAGATGAACGCAAAATCGCTCTGGCCCTGGGCCTCTTCGAGACTCATGTTGACGGAGAACGTATTCGGAAAATGGCGGAACTCTCCACCACCCCTGCCACTGTCACCCCGGTGATGTTCGAGTACAGCCTCTTTGAACGGGCACGTTCTGCCAAAAAACACATTGTTCTCCCGGAAAGCAGTGATGAACGCATCCTGCGGGCCACGGAAATCCTGCTTCGCCGCAATGTGGTGAACATCACCCTGCTCGGCATCCCGGATGAAATCAAGGCACTCTCTGCTTCCTTGGGGTTGGACTTAAGCGGGGCGTCTATTATCGACCCTGCAGACTCAAGCCACACCGAA
>DAOVAI010000029.1 GCA_030671085.1 Pseudomonadota bacterium
CATAGTAGGTCGGGTTAGCAAAGCGTAACCCGACACCATCCTTCCGATAAACACCAGGTTTTGTCGGGTTTCACCCCTCAGGGGGGGTACAAGCGCTGGTACACCTTTCCGAACATAGCGTTTTTTGTCGGGTTACGCTTCGCTAACCCGACTTACATTCTGATATCGTGATTGTTTATGGTAGTTGATTGATACATTCCTGGATATTTTTAAACCGGAAGGGTTTTTTGCTGAGACAATAAAGCTGCTGCCACACTACCCGTCCATTTATGGAATGGTCAAGCAAAAAAGGTCGGCAGAAGTCCTTGTTATTGAAGGGCCTGCAGCCGTTTGCGGATCTTTTCGTTGCCTGGTTCAAGCATCAGGGCCTGTTCGTATTCTTCTCTGGCCCGATAGGGGATGTTCTGCTGTTTGTAGTAGTCGCCCAGGTAGATGTGGAAGGGGGCGTAGTCTGGGAGCCATTCGATTCCCTGACGGAGTATGGCAACTGCATCGTCGGTTCTTTTCTGCCTTTGGTAAAATGAGTAGAGTTGTGTGAAGTGCCAGGGGCTCACAGTTTCTTCCAGGTCCAGGAACTCCAGGGCATGGCGTCTGTAATATTCTGCATCTTCCATTTGACCGAGTTTTTCCAAAAAGTCTCCGAAATGTATCCAGGTTGAAACGCTTTTGGGGAGGATGGTTTGAATTTCTTCTCTACTGAATTGACTGCCTGACAGAAGAGGAGGGAGTTTTCGGGCCAGGGTGGGAAACTGGTCCAGACCCTGTTGCAGGACTGTCACTGCCTCCTGTTTTCTGTTTTGGCGCAGGAGCCATTCTGCCCAGGTGAAAACCAGTTGTTCCTTGTTCTGGCTCCTTGCATAACCTTCAGCCATGAGGCGGGAGGCCTTGGCATTGTCGGTTGGGGTAAGGATAAGCCCCAGTCTTTGCAGATATGCGCCTTCCAGGGGATCTTTCCTGGATGCCTGGAGATAATTGATAAATGCCGGTTCAGTTTGTTGAAGATAGGAGAGTAGATTACCTTTGTAATTTGAGTAGAAGGCCTCCAATGGATCAAAGCGGATCGCCTTGTTCGTTGTGAGCAAGAGTTTTTGAAAAGTTTGTTCAGAGAGCTGTGGATTGATGTAAATACGGGCGGCTTGTTGATACAGGATTTCTGCTAGAAGAATCCCTCCCTGGATGCTGATGGTGAAGAAAAGCAGAGGGGTTGCTGCAAGACAGGCCAGTTTCCATCTGGGGGATGCACTGTCGAGCAGGGTTGGCCGGGTGCGGTATCGCAACCGGGTGTTTCCTGCAGAGACCAGGATGCCGCAGAGGAAAAAGAAATAGAGGCCATTTGCTCCGTTGTGCATATTGAAATCAGTCACACTGTGGAGCAGAAGAGAAAAGATGGCTGTAAGGCTGCCGATGATCAGAAAAATGGAGTAGGGTTCCCGCCTGCTTTTCAGTTTTCCAAAGCCGTGGCCAAGGATGGCGATAACAAACCATGCTGCAAGTGCAAGGCCGATGAGTCCGCCGTCGGTGATGAGTTCGATATAATCGTTATGGGCATGGTCGTAAATTGCTATGCTCGGGAGAGTACTGTACTGCGGGTAAACCTGGAGAAAGGTACCGAAGCCTGAGCCGGTGAACAGGAAGTCACGAATAAGGGGAGCGCAATCTTGCCAAACCAGCAGTCGGCCGTCAGTAATATCTCCGGTTTGGGTCATGGTTGCGTCGAACCTTGCGAGAATCGGATCCCATCCCATCCAAGTCACTGCCAGAATAAGGCAGCCAAGGAGAAGCAGTGGTAAGATTTTTCCAGTATGAGAATGTTTTTTGGTCAGAAGCAGCAGGAAGAAGAAGAATCCAAAGATGATGGAAATTATTCCTCCCCGGGAAAGGGCAATAAACACGGAGGCCAGGATCAAAACAACTCCGAATCCCAGGAAAAAATGTATATTGGAACCTGGAGCAGTAAAGAGGGACACAATGCGTTCCCGAAAGGTCTGTTTATAGGTAAAAGTTGGGCGGTAATGAAAAAAGAGGGCAAGCACCAGAGGGCAGACCAGTTCCATGAACCCGGCATAGTGATTGCGATATACCCAGGGACCTACAGCGGAGCTTACAGGCGTGGCGCGAAACCAGTAAATTGCATCGGGAGAGGTAAACTTCTGGATGATGGCCAGAAAGGCAATGGTCATGGCCAGCCAGGCAATAATCCTCACTGTCTTGGTTAAGGCCTCGCCTTTGCTGAGCAGCTGTACTGTGAGGATGTAAAATATGGCGTAGGAGGTGATGCGAAGGGATTCAAGCAGGGTGGCCTTCTGGTTGACGGTGAGCGGGATCCACTGGCTGGTTTCCTGCAAGTCGATTATTGGTGCATAGGCCTGGTAAATACCCGGGGCTATCATTTTGACCAATGGAGGTGGAAGCGGTATCAGTTGCAGAAACATCCAGAGGATCAGGAGAAGCAGGGGAAGTATACCCGGCACCTGAAGAAAGGGTCGTGCTCCATGCTTTCCTTGGAAAAAGTAGGTCAGTGCAGTCAGGAAGACAAGAATTTCAACAAGAGCAATGGACCAGGTTTCTACGCTTCCAAAGGCCAGTGGTGCAAAGAGGAGGGTGGCAAGAAAGAGGGAATAGGGCAGAGAGCGCATGGGGAGTTAGGCTGAAGGGGGTAAAAGAATATTGTAACCACTTACCAGTTTTTGGGCCTCTGTTTTGCCGATTATTCTGGCTGCCTGTTTGACTGCCTTGCTTAATATAGGTTTTCTGAATCCGGGAGAGTGGGAGTCTGTAGCAATATAGTGGACCTGTCTCTTTTGGAGAAGGTAGTCAGCACAGTTTTTGGCAGTCATACCAAGCTCTCCGGTGATGGATTCCGCAGTAAGCTGTGTTTTCGCGCCCAGTTCTATGAGGGGGGCAAGCAACCATAGCTCGCGTGATATCTGGCCGTTACGTTCCGGATGGGCAATAATCGGGGTGATTTTGTTTGTGACAAGGCTGTATATCAGATCTTCAGAGTCAGCAGGCAGGTAGCTGTGGGGGAATTCCACCAGTAGCGAGGAACTTCCTGCCAGGCAGAAACTGTCTGCGGCTTCTAAGGCAATGTGTGCCTGGACTTCAGCGCCAAAGAGAATGGTAAGAGGGATGCCATGGTTTTTGATTTGTGCATTCAGCTCGGCAAGTGCCTCCAGTAGTTTCTCCTTCGGGTACTCGGCACTGGCAAGGTGGGGAGTGGCGATGATGGTGCGGATGCCATCGGTTGCGGCCATTCTGGCCATTTCCAGAGAGGTCTCCATGTCTGGTGAACCATCATCTATACCGGGTAGGATATGGCAATGAATGTCGATCATGGTGTTAGGTGTGAGGGGGTAGGGGTGAGGGGTGAGGGGCTAAGGGCTAAGGACTTAGGGCTGAGGGGCTGATGTTTTATTCCTTACGCCTCACTCCTTACTCCTTACTTCTTACGCCTCACTCCTCACTCCTCACCTTTCTTTTCCTTGGCGTAATAATCGTAGTAACCGTAATAGCCTGAGTCTCCCTTGGATTTATTCAGACCGTTGAGGACGATGCCCAGGATATTGGCATGGATGTCATACATTTTTTTCAGTCCTGATTCCACTATGTCAAAGGTAGTTTTGCCGCTGCGCGTGACCAGGAGGGTGCCATCCACCAGTTTGCTGAGGGTAAGGCTGTCTGTAACACTCTGCACGGGTGGCGAGTCGAGAAGGAGAAAGTCAAACTCCTTCAGCATCTCATCAATCAACAGCTTCATTTTACCTGAATTCAGAAGCTCAGCTGGATTGGGAGGGATAGGCCCTGCTGGGATAAGGGAAATGTCTTCGTCCTGGATGGATTTAAGCAGGTTCTTTTCCGTACTCCCTGCCAGGTAGTTACTCAGGCCGTAGGAGTTGGGGATGGCAAAGAGGGAATGCATCCGAGGCCTTCGCATGTCGCAGTCGATAATAAGTACTTTTTTGTCATTCTGGGCAAGAGTTCGGGCCAGGTTGCTGGTTGTGGAGGTCTTTCCTTCCTTCGGGGCCATGCTGGTGATGAGCATTGAGCGCGGAGGATGGTCCGGGGCTGAGAGCAGCAGAGAGGAACGGATAAGACGATAACTTTCCGCCAGCGGCGATAAAGGCTTGTTCAGGAGGTAGGTGTCGATGTTCTCTGTTTTATCCGTGAGTTCTTCTACTGAGCCAAGGACGGTCAGGCCAAAGCGTCGCTCGAGCTCCTTCCCATTTTTGACGGTATTGTCCAGATAGTCGATGAAAAAAGCGAGGCCGATTCCTCCGCAAAGCCCAAGGATGAGCCCCAGGGCCAGGTTACGTTTCTTGTTTGGTTTGGCAGGAACCATGGGAAGGTCAGCTTTTTTTATCACCCAGATTTTGACGTCCTGCGATTGCTCGGTGACACCAGCCTTTTTTATGCTCGATGTCAGGGCATCGTAGAGAACCCGGTTCATATCAACCTCCCGTTTCATGATGGAGTATTGCATAAACCGCTCGTTGATGTTGAGCATTTCTTGTTTGGTGTTTGACAACAGCTGTTTGAGGTTGTCTTCCCGAGATTTGGCAAGATCATAGGAGTTACGCGTTGCCTCGATGATCCTGTTGACCTCGAATTTTTTTTCTTCCAGCAACAGATCACGCTCGGCCTTGGCATTGATCATGGTTGGATGTTTATAGCCGTATTTTTTCGAGAGGTCCTTGATCTTCTGTTCTGTCATAAAAATCTTTTCGCGTAGACCTTGCAGGACGTTGTTGTCGGCAAATGTCGGGATCATCTCGATATTCTGGTAGTTTTCTCCAGAATTTTTTATCTGGGCATAAATAGCTTCATATTCTTTCTGTTCTGCCTGGGCCTTGGAGAGCTGGGAACTGAATTCAGCAAGTTTTTGCGGGTAGACGGCCAGTTTGTTTTCAACGGTTACCAGGTCGTTTTCCCTCATGTACTGCTGCAGGCCGAGTTCTGAACCTTCAAGTTTTTTCCGTTCTTCGTCAGCCTTGCTCGTCATCCACTGCAAAGAATAGCTGCTGGTGGCGAGTTTGATCTCCAGGATTTCATCCATATAGGCCTGGACCACTGCATTGACAACAAGCTTGGCCATGGCAGGGTGTTTATTGCTGTATACGATATAAACGGTTTTGGTGTTGGCCACCGGGGTGATGGAGAGATTGCCTTGGATCATTGACGCAATCATATCAGCATCAGTCCTCGGTTCCGCAGTCACTGACAGGGGTGTATCATCTCCAAGAGCCTCTGTTTCCAAGTCAGCAGTATCAGAGGTGAGAAGACCTGAGATAAAATCTTTAATGCCGCTTTTCAGTGATGAGAGATAGGTGGAGAGTCCATCTTTCTCGGGTTCGAAAAAATAATGTCTATATTTGCTATCCAGTTGCAGTTGATCGACAACTCTGCGGCTGACATTGATACTGCGGATCAACTCGAATTGGGTAGTCAGGAAATCAGGATCCCAGTAGTTATAAGTGCTTTCCAGAGAGGTGGGGGTGAAATTTTTTTCAATAAGGACCTGGGATGAAGCCGTATAGTATGGCGTGGCCGTAAAGGTGGCGATGACAACCGTGAGGAAAGTGATCACCAGGATAGTAAGAACAGTCATTTTCCGTTTAGTGATAATACGGATATAGTCACGAAGGTGAATTTCCTGTTCCTGGTTCTGTGGTGAGTCGGGTTGGTCAAAGGAAAAAGTGTTTTGCATAGCGTGTTATAGGTGATGGATAACGGAGTAGGTATCGAATAAAACGGGAACTATTTGTTGGGTTTCGCTTAGTTTGCTCTCTACTCGAAAATTGAGGAAATAAACGTCTAGTTACGAAATCCAACCTCTTTTTTGTAAACAGGTATGTTCCGGTTAACACAGGCCAAGAAACCGGCCTGTGAAGGTACTGCTGGACTATCAGTCAGCGAATTTAAACCCACTGACTTGAAGTCGGTGGTTATTTTTTCCTGAGTTACTAGAAAAAGCTCTCTGGGACAACAATAATATCGTTGGCGATAACCGAGGTGCCCAGGTCGACATTTTTCAGTACGGTTTTTTTGTTGTCAACCAGACGGACAATGCGCACACTGGATTGAGAGGCCTTGCCGGTAAATCCGCCGGCCAGCGTAATCAGCTTGAGAACAGTTGTCTCTTTGTCAGAGGGGTAGGCATCCGGCTTGTTCACTTCTCCTGTCACATAACACATGCCGGTCTTGGATATATAAATGGTGTCGCCATCGCGGATAAGAATATTCTGGCTGAGGTCACCGCCTTCCACTATGGATTTTATACTGAGGACTATGACTTCCTGCTTACCGTCCTGTGTTCTTTTGATGGTGGCAGCATCTCCGGCAGTTTCTTTTAAGCCACCGGACTGGGAGATAAGCTCGAGAAAGGTGGTGGACCCTCGCAGCTCAGCAATTCCCGGCTTATTTATTTGGCCAAGGATGACTGCCTTTTTGCTGCGGAATTCTTTGATGAAAATATTGACCTGAGGGTTGATTATGTAGCCGTCTGCCAGGAGGTGCGAGATTTGATCGGAAACATCGGATGTCTTCATTCCCCCGACTTTGACCTGACCCAGGAGGGGCATGACAATGTGGCCGTTTTCCGTGACTCGAACAGTGGTTTCCAAGTCGCCGTGATCATAGACGCTTATCTTGAGGACATCGCCCGGACCGATAATGTAGTCTTCTGCCTGTGTGATGCTTGGGAAAAATGATAGCATCAGCAGGCAGAGCAGTATCTTCTGCAGCAGATTTGTATGTGTTACAGGGGAGAGGAGGATTCCGAGTGGTTTTGTTTTATTCATCAGCTGAAGGGGTGGTGTTTTGTCCGGGGTGCTGTCGTATTGCCGGAAGAAAGACGTCATGTGCATAAAAACAGATAGGTGGAATCCCTTCAAGAAGAATGTGCTTTACTGCCACCTTTTTCAGGAGGCAGGATATTTGTATGGTACAGCAGGACCGATTCACGCGTTGGTGTACTGGAGTCGGGTGCTGCGGGTTGGTTTACAGGGAGGAATTCAGGCTGAAGTAGACAGTGTTGGAGTCATAGTCGAAAAAATCGTCTTTGGAATTCCTGCTGTCATAACTGTATGCCAGTTCTGCCATGAGCCAGTCTTTGAGTGTGTACTGCAGGGCAGGTTTGACAAAGAATCGGTCGTCCCTTCGTACTGGTGCGGATGCAATCTGGTCGTAATCCTCATTGGAATACGAAAACTTGCAGACGCCTGTCAGCCGTTCGGTGAACTTTTGATTATAGCCCAGGGTTCCAGTAAAGGTCTTTCTGTTTAGGGCCAAAGAAGAATCAGACTCGTCAATTTTGTGGCTCAGGCCAAGGGAGAAAGATGTCTTTGGGCTGAATCTATAAGCAAGGAGCATCTCCAGCGCCAGTGCATCCGTGTCACTCTGTGAGAGATCATCTTCTTTGTAGCTTTTGTCCTGGTAACCTGCTTTCAGGCTGAGGGCAGTCTTTTCCGTTGAATCCCAAGTAATTCCGCCGTAAATGAAATTGTCGTTACTGTCTTTGACAGTGGCTGTATCATAGCTGATATCAACGTAGCGATACTCCAGGAAGAAATCTGTTTTGACACTGTACTTATAGATGGCGTAGGCGGAAATCGAGTTGTCCATACGATTGAGGAACTCGTCAATGTCATCATCGTAACTAAGCCAGAAATTGGAGTATTCCAGTTTGGCACCAAATTTTTCAGAAAAATCTAAGTCCGCACCAAGGAGACCAATATTGGAGTCGTAGCGGCGCAGGTTTTCTGCAGAGGTGGCATTGCCTGCATCGAACTGATCCTGAGCATGGGTAAAACGATCGACAAGGCGAACGGAAAGGCCTCCTCGCAGGTTGTACTGAAAAAGGCCTTCAACCAGGGCGTCTGTGTCGTTGAGATCAGAGTCCTCTGAGTAAAATTTTATGTCAAGTGCGCCAAGGAGGTAGGCGTTTAACCTGTCAAAACTTTCTGTTGAGGGAAGAGCTAACTGCAGACCACCGGCAGCTGAATTGCTGGGGTCGATGTTGAGAGGGGGTTCTTTGGAACTCGGGACGGAAAACCAAATCCCTGGAGAAACCCGGGTGAGGAAATTGTTTTTCTTGTCGGTGTCAACATTGTAAAGGTTGTCTGTGTATTCACCGGTTAGGGAAAGGAAGGGGTGAATGTAGCCGCCTTCTGTGCCGAAGAGGTCTTGGGCATCTATCATCTCGTCATCTTCTAGGAGTTGCGATGGTGAGCTTCCTCCATTCTGGCCCATAACGCCTGTGTCGGCTGAAGCAAGAAGGATTCTGTTTTGTGGAATCGCATTCAGGTTGTCGATTACGATATCGGATGGTTCTGTTGCACTCTTTGCAATGATGGGCAAAATGAGCAATGCTGCCAGGGTAATCAGACTATAATGATGCTTCATGAACTTCTTCTCTTTTTCTCTCTCTCGAACTTCAGTGAATGGGGTGGTTCGTCTCTCTCAAAACACATTTGATGGTGTCGTAGATAAGCGAAGACTTCGAAAACTCTTCCTCTGCTTCGATGTGATAAGTGCAGCATGTTCTGAGCTCATCAAATACAACAGAAAATAACAGTTGCGAATAATTCTCCACTGCTCAAGTTGTGTTTTGCTGAGCCTTCGTGGTTATCAGAAAGTATAAAAAAAGGCTCTACACTGGGACGTAGAGCCTCTATCACTCAAGGAGAGTGTTACAACTGACGGTCCTGCAAAATAACCTGTTACACAGGATTATAAAGTATTATGGCTTGCGTACGGGGCACCGCTTGATCTTCTCGAGGTGGGCATCCCATAAAAATTAGGGCCTTGTGCTGCAGATGTGAGGGCCTGGGTATCAGTCATCTGATCTTGACACTCTGTTATACTTTTTTCATAGGCTGCTGTCAGAATCTGTTCCGATATTCCGGCATCTCTGGCTGCCTTGCTAATATCATTTCCGTCGGCCCCTGCACAATAAAGGGCTTTAAGAAGGTTCTGGGGGGATAGTCCATCAAGGGTCTGCCCTTTAACAACAATGGGTTCGGGAGCAATACCTTCCTCAAGAGCTGCAATAACTGCCTTGTCAATTCCTTCGTTCTGGTAGTTTGACTGAAAATTGTCCTGCCAGGCAGCCAAAGCGACTGAAGCAGACAGGATTGTAAGCAGAATTGTCAAAGATGTTTTTTTCATGTATCCTCTTGGGAAGAAAGGGTATTTAAGAGTATATTAATAATAAATAAAGGTCTTTTACAGGATTATTTCTTTAAAAGCAATGGGTAAAGATACTTTTTTTTACCATAAAACGCATTTTTAGGGCCTAATTAATGCTCTCCTCCAAAGTGATTTCTTTGACAGTCAGTTTTGCCCACTAGGGAGGAGTGGGTACAAGCAGCAGATCAAAAAAATGGTGAATTTCCAGTAAAAGGTTGCTGTTTTTTTTTAAATTAATACTCTAAGTACTTCTATACGAAACTCAGCCAACCTAGGATGTCATTCCGGCGAAGGCCGGAATCCAGGGAGATTGGCAAAATTCTGGATTCCGGCCTTCGCCGGAATGACAGAACAAAGACCGAAACGACCGTAGAGACAAATGCCACAATATACCAGCCGGTTACATGTTTCTCATGACTAAGTTACCAACTTGTAGCTGAGTTTCCTTAAGAGGCACGATATTCTATAGTTATTTTTTTACTGATTACGTACGAAACTCAGCCACACAATTAGGTTTTGCGTAGGAGCCCGCCCCTGCGGGCGATCCTGAAGGGTGTACCTTCGCCACCATTGATCGCCCGCAGGGGCGGGCTCCTACAACTCAGAATAATTTCAGACTATTAGCCATTAATTATTTTCTTGGCTGAGTTTCATACATAATCAGATTTTTTTGAGTCGCCGGGCGGTTAATCAGAATTTATGAATAAAAAAACCAAGCAATGGCAAGGCCTTGCCGGTTTGTTGCCGCAACTTTCAAGGCAGCGAGGCTGGGAAGAGCAGCTCGACCTGCACAGTCTTTTTGTGCGTTGGGCCGAGTTGGTAGACAGCGATACTGCCCTGCATTGTCAACCACTGAAGATTGTCAAGAAGGTGTTGTGGGTGGAGGTGGAGAATTCTGCCTGGCTCCAGCAGCTTCAATTTCAGACTGTCCCGCTCCTTGAGATCCTGAACAATGCCTTGAGTATTTCACGACTTGAAGGGTTGCGGTTCTGTGTGGCCGAACATGAGCAGACGGAAAAGCCAGAGTCTGGCCCTGTTCTCCGCTACATTCCTCCTCCGGCAAAAGATCTTGCCGCTTTTGAACAGCAGGTTGGATCTATTCCTGATAAAGAGGCCAGAGAGGCGCTCATTCGTTTTTGGTATCTCTCCCAGGCATGCAGGAAAGAGTAGACCGTAGACCTACATCTGTATCTTCTTTTTATTCAAAATTCAAAATTCAAAATTTGATGTTGGACATTCGATATTCGATGCTTATTTTTTCATCCTTCCTTCTTGCGTCCAACGATGATTCGCAATAGAATGGGATGGTGTCCATTCTTGTATATAGGCTAGCTTGAAAAATTGTCTTTTCGTCCAATCTCTGCATTATATGAATAATTTCATCCTCGGAATATCACTAAGATGCCTGCGGTAAAATTTTTCGTATGCCTTGATCTTGAACGAAAATCCAAATTTCTCATGGCACCCATACTTTGAGAAAAGGAAATTTGTTCCCTTAATTATGCTTTGTAATTCTGTTTTAGATGCCATTGGCAATACTCCCCTGGTTCGGATTAATCGGCTGAACTCCAGCAAGGTTCCGATCTACGGCAAGCTGGAATCCCTGAATCCCGGGGGCTCTGTGAAAGAGCGGATCTCCCTTTCTTTAATCCAGGCAGGAGAGGCCAGCGGGGAACTGACACCGGAAAAGATCGTGCTTGAAGCCACCAGCGGCAATACCGGTATTGGTCTGGCCATGGTCTGTGCTGCCAAAGGCTATCGCTGTCTGCTGGTTATGCCGGAATCCGCCTCCCTGGAGCGGAGGCAGATTATGCAGGCCTATGGAGCAGAGATCCTTCTGACCCCTGCGCGCAGGAGTACAGATGGGGCCATCGAAAAGACCTATGCCATGGCCCGGGAATTTCCCGACCGGTATTTTCTCACTGACCAGTTTAACAACGAAGCCAACTGGGAAGCTCACTATCGACATACTGCGCCGGAAATCTGGAAACAGACAGAGGGGAAAGTGACCCATGTCGTGGCCACCCTTGGTACTTCCGGGACAGTGATGGGGCTCTGTAAGTGGTTTCAGGAAAAGCACCCTGAAGTCCGCATCGTGGCAGTGGAACCCTTTCTTGGTCATAAGATCCAGGGCCTGAAGAACATGAAAGAGTCTTATCGGCCTGGAATCTTTGACAAGTCATTGCCGGACCAGATCGTGACGATCCATGATGAAGATGCCTTTCGCATGACCAGACTGCTGGCCCGTAAGGAAGGGTTGCTGGTGGGTATGAGCAGCGGTGCCGCCATGTTTTCCTCTCTGGAGCTTGCAGGCAAACTCGACGAAGGGCTTATTGTCACAATTCTACCGGACGGCGGGGAGCGATATCTCTCTACCCCTCTTTTCACCCGTAAGAACAAGGTGGAGGAGAAAAAACCGAGGCTCTGCTTTTTTAACACCCTGACCAAGAAAAAAGAGGAGTTTCAGCCCCAGCAGGACAAGGTCGTCACCTTCTATACCTGCGGGCCCACCGCCTACGAGCCGGCCAATCTCTCCCTGTGCAGACGCTTTGTTGTCTCAGATCTTATTACCCGTTATCTGGAACACAAGGGCTATGAGGTAAATTCCTGCATGAATTTTACCGACCTCGATGATAATACCATTGAGGGGGCCAGCAAGGTCGGTAAGTCGCTGAAGGAGTTTACTGCCAGGTATATTGATGGCTTCATGGAGGATATCGATTCCCTGAAGGTGAAGCGGGCCACCATCTATCCCAAGGCCTCTGAGCATGTTGCGGACATGATCGAAATTGCCCATGAGCTGCTGCACAAAGGTTTTGCCTACGAAAAGCACGGTTCCATCTATTTTGATATCTCCAAGTTTAAAAAATACGGCCGCCTTTCAGGCGTTGACCTGGGCAAGATCCAGCTGGGCAAGACTGTGGATCTGGATAACTATGAGAAGGGTAACCCCCGCGATTTTACCCTGCTCAAACGATCTACCCTGGCAGAGCTGAAAGAGGGGGTTTTCTATGAGACCGACTGGGGAAATATACGGCCGGGCTGGCATATCGAGTGCTCTGCCATGTCCACCAAGTACCTGGGCGAGACCATGGATATTCATACCTCCAGCCGCGATCTGATCTTTCCCCATCATGAAAATGAGATTGCCATTGCCGAGGCCCTGACAGGAAAGCCTTTAGCCAAATACTGGCTGCATTCCGAACTGTTGCTGGTGGATGGGAAGAAGATGTCGGCCGAGGCCGGGAATGTGGTAACCCTGAAGGATATTGTCTTACGGGGTTTTACTCCCCGAGACGTCCGCTTCATGCTGCTGTCAGTGCATTACCGGAAGCCTCTGAACTTTTCCTACCGTCGTCTGACCACAGTGCGGAGCGCCCTGCGCCGGCTGGACGAGTTTACCTGTAAATTGCTCTGCCTGCCTCCGGGCAAGCCCCATCCTGAAGTGACAGCCTTTGTCTCAGCCATGGAAGAGCAGTTTTTTGAGGCCATGGATGACGATCTCAACGTGTCAAAGGGCATGGGAGCCATTTATAAGTTTATCAAGCAGGTCAATCCCATCCTCCATGTTAATCACCTGGATGGAGATCAGAAAAGGTATATCCTGGAAAGTCTGAGGAAGATTAATGAGATCCTGCAGATTTTCCGTCTGAAAGGCTGTCCCCTGGCACCACCGGTTAACGCGCTTATCATGCGCCGGGAAAAGGCCCGCCAGGATAAGGATTGGAAGGCTGCAGACGAGGTGCGTGACGAGCTCATCCGTCGGGGAATTCAGATCATCGATACAGCCACCGGCCCAGTGTGGAAACCAGTGGGCGAGGATTGATTCGGGCAGAGTACAGGAAAATAAAACCTAGGATTTTAGTTAGTTGAGTAGGTCGGGTTGGCGCAGCGCTTGTACCCCCTTGAGGGGTGAAACCCGACACAAGCATACTTTGCAAAAAGAGGCCGTGCCCAGTTGTTTCGCTGAATAGATACGAATGGAGTTGATTTTTTAAGCGCTATCTTTTATAGCAGAGAGAATATGCGCCAGTAGCTCAGCTGGATAGAGCAACGGCCTTCTAAGCCGTAGGTCACAGGTTCGACCCCTGTCTGGCGTACCAGAAACATTGAAAACGGGATTGAAAGTTTTACACTTTCAATCCCGTTTTTTTATTTGGTGGTAACTTTGTTTGTTGCCGTTATTCTGGGCGTAATGTCCAGTTGCAGGATGTTGGGGCGGAGCTGAATGTTTGCAATATCCATGGAGATGTTCAGAATTTTATTGCCTGTGTCTGCCATGATGGGTCTGAGTTTTTCGATTTGCAGGGGGAATTCCCGGTTGTTGAAGAGGAGGACGAGGGCGGCGGCAACGTCTGCCTTTTTGCTGTTTGCAGACTGCATCTCGGTGATGACCGGTTTTAGATACAGGGTTTGGGTGGGGGCGTCAAAACGTATGGTGGCATCGCATTGAAAGTTCAAGGTGAGGGTGCCGATCTTCATGCGAATGTCATGACCGCCAATCTTGGTGACCAGGTTCAGCTTGTGCCCGGACAAGGTTATATGGCTGGAGAGCTTGTTTTCCAGGAGCTGCAGCTTGTCGATCTTGTCAATGGATACTGATCCGAGCAGTGTTTTGGACTGCACCCCAAATTTCAGGGGGAGGATCTTGTGGATCGCCTTTTTGAGTACGCTGTCCGGCAGGGTCATGGTAATGGTTTCCTGCTGGGTGGAGGCAAAGGGCGCCATTGCAGTCAGCAAAACGAAAAGAAGGGACATGACGCATGTTTTCAGGGGATTCATGGAGAACTCCTGTAAGAATTTCTGCGGAATTTGTGATGGATCAGTGAATGTGTCCAGATGAGCAGGGCGAGCAGCAGACCTGCATAGGATGCAAGGTTACGGTAGGGCCGGTGGACATGAAACGCACTCAGTTCAATGGTTTTTTCGTCCAGAAAGCGGCCTCGGATGGAGAGAATGGTTGATTCTGTTGCAGGCGGGTTGGCAATCTTGAACTGTTCGCCCGTGTAACTTTCAACGGTATGCTCATTCACAGCATATCGATCCCGGTCCAAGGCAACTTCTTTTCCTGTTCTTGTTTGCGGGCTGCTCAGGGTTTTGCTGTAACGAGTGTCTGTCTCGTATGCTCCAGTGATCAGCAGAGTAGGGCTGAGGAAATAGAGGCTGAGGCAGGTAACGAGGCAGAGTGTTTTGCTTCCACCGGGCCATTGAAGATGCAGGCCGCCCCGAACCGCTTTTTGCCAGGAGATGATGAAGATCAGCAGGCCGATTCCGGTGAGCAGGTAACTGGAGAAATGCTCTGGCCAGAACAGGTTGAAGTTGGTGATCTGCCAGGAAAAGGGAACCAGGAGGTGGACTCCGTTTTCCCACTTGATCTGGGTGGCATCGAGAAGCAGGTGAAAGAGGCTGTTTGTTGCCAGGAGGATAAAAATCATCCTGCTGTTGCGGGTCAGCATGGCCAGCGCCAGGGAGAGGATGAGACAATAGGCAAGGCTGGCCTGAGTGGTTGTGTACAGTTTCAGGGCAACCTGGTCTATGCCTGGCAAAGTGGAGAGAATACGCTGGACAATCCAGGGGATGTCAGGGATAATACAGCCTACAATAACCCACTGCAGCGGCGCTTCTTTCAGTCCGAGCCGGGTCAGCGGGATCTGTAGTCCGATATGGGCCAGTGTGTTGGGCAAGGGGTCATTCCTCTGAGCTGGTGTTGGTTTCGGCCTGGAAGGTAGTACTTCTGTTCTGAAATGAAAAGTGTTTGTTGACTCTCAACTTTCTGGATTGCACTTATTGTTCTGGTTTGTCATGCTGGGCTCGAAGTCTGCGCTTATCTGACCCGGTATCCAGGATGCCGCTATATTAACTGGATTCCGGCTCTTTGTTTCGCTACGGCCGGAATGACGACAACAGCTCGCATTAATTTATTCGTGAAATCAAGCACTTGCTTCAGGCAGGGAAGCTGAGTTAACCGTTATGTCATCTCTCACCATTGCTGCAGATTGTCTCCTGGAAGATATTCCTTTTGCCCTGGAAAAGGCAGTAAAGGATCGCTTGACCATTGACAATCCCAAGTATGTGTCCGCTAAAAAATATGGCCGCTGGGTGGGAAAGCAGCTGAAACCCAAGCTGAAGTACTATGAACCTGTGCCAGGCGGGATTCGTTTTCCGCGCGGATTTGCCAACCAGGCGGTCCTGCTGTGCCGCGATTTTCTAAAAGAAACCCCGAAAATTCATGATCAGCGTCTGCTTCTGCCTGAAGTGGATTTCTCTTTTACCGGACTCTTGCGGCCCTACCAGGAAGCAGCAGTTGCAGCCGCGGAAAAACGTTCTTTTGGGGTGCTCGAAGCCGGAACCGGCAGCGGCAAGACTGTGATGGCCCTGGCTATTATTGCTGCCCGTCGTCAGCCCACCCTGGTGGTGGTGCATACCAAGGAGCTGCTTTATCAGTGGAAGGAACGTATTCAGGAGTTTCTTGGCTGCTCGGCCGGACTGGTGGGAGACGGTCATTTTGAGGTGCAGCCCATCAGTGTGGCCATTGTCAATACAGCTCGGAAACGGGTGCAGGAACTGGCTCCCTGTTTTGGTCACCTGGTGGTGGATGAATGTCACCGGGTCCCGGCAGCACTTTTTACCGATGTGGTGAGCAATTTTCCCGGCCATTATCTCCTTGGTCTGTCTGCCACTGCCTTTCGCAGTGATGAGGGTTTGACCAAGCTCATCTATTTTTACATGGGCGACCTGATCCACCGGGTGGATCAGGGGGAACTGGAAGCCACTGGTGCCATTGTTAAACCGGAGCTGGTTCGGCGGAAAACTCGTTTTCAGTATCGTTATCGCGGCGATTATCAGCCCCTGATAACGGCCTTGACCCAGGATGCAAGTCGCAATCAGCAGATCATTGACGATGTTGTCCAGGTCTGCCACATGAAAAATAGTGGAACCCTGCTTCTGGTATCGGATCGGATCAGTCATTGCCAGGTCTTTGAAAAAGGTCTCAAGGCGCGTGGTATTGAAGTGGGCATGCTCACAGGACAGACGTCAGCAGATCTGCGGGCTGCAATTGTAAAAGATGTGCAGGAAGGGAAGATCCAGGTCCTGGTGGCCACTCTCCAGCTCATCGGAGAAGGCTTTGACTGTCCGGGATTGAGCACACTTTTTCTCACCACTCCCATCACCTTTGAAGGCAGACTCCTTCAGGTGATGGGGCGGATCATGCGTCCAGCCGAGGGCAAGCAGGCCCGGATCTTCGATTATGTCGATGAGGCGGTCTCCGTGCTCAATCGTTCTGCCCAGAGCCGCAAGAAAATTCTCGATTCGTTTTGATTTGTCTGATTTAGGTAATTGTTGGGTTACGCTGATTTTGTTTCCTCCTCCGCTGTTTAATGGGGTACGTAACTGATTGTAACTCAACAAGTTTCGAAGGTGTAGTCCGCTAACCCAACCTACGTTGTTGAAATAAATAGTCCCATTTTCTGATTTATGGGAAATGGGAGCTAGGTTCCCTAATTGTCTTGCCAAGACCGTGAGATTTTGTTATTCTGTTATGTTTTTATGCCTCGGATTGAGGGGGCGTGTTGAAAGCATCCGCATACGAACGGATGCTTTTTTTATTTTGCAGTCCGTCATCAGAGTGGGCTGGATTGGTTTTTAAAGAGGCAGGCAGAAGATGGAACAGGATAAAATTCGGAACGTGGCCATTATCGCTCACGTTGATCATGGTAAGACCACCTTGGTGGATGAGTTGTTCAAAAACTCCGGGATATTCCGGGAGAACCAGCAGGTGGCTGAGCGGATGATGGACTCCATGGATCTTGAGCGAGAGCGCGGGATCACCATTACTGCCAAAAACGGATCCTATGAGTATAAGGATTTCTGGATCAATATCATTGACACGCCGGGCCATGCTGATTTCGGCGGCCAGGTGGAGCGCGTACTGCGTATGGCCGATGGTGCTCTGCTCCTGGTGGATGCTCAGGAAGGCCCTATGCCCCAGACCTATTTCGTCCTGAAAAAAGCCCTGGAAAATCATCTGCCGGTTATTGTTGTTATAAATAAAATCGATAAACCCGCTGCCCGTTGTGACTGGGTGGTTGACCAGGTCTTTGACCTCTTTGTCAAATTGAATGCCCCGGATGATATCTTGGATTTTCCTGTTGTCTATGCCTCGGCCAAGGAAGGCTATGCCCTGAAAGAGCATACTGATCCCATAGAAGACGGCGGCAATATGTCTGTCATCTCAGATATGATCGTGGATCATATTCCGGCACCTACCGGTTCTGCTGATGCCTCTTTACAGATGCAGGTAGGAACCATTGATTACTCCCCCTACCTCGGACGTCTTGGCATCGGCAAGGTCGTGAATGGAACCATGTCCATTAACCAGCCCATTGTGGTTGCCCGTCGCGACGGTTCAATCAAGCCGGTGCGAATTTCAAAGATTTATCGTTTTTCCTGTGATGAAAAAATACCAACTGAGACGGCGACTACCGGAGAGATCGTGGCCGTGGCTGGGATGGAAGACGTGACTGTGGGGGTTACCTTTACTGATCCGGATAATCCACAGCCCTTGCCTTTGATCGATATCGATCCACCCACCATCTCTATGAATTTTATCCCCAATGATTCTCCTTTTGCCGGTAAAGAAGGAAAGTTTGTCACCTCCCGTCATATTGAAGAGCGCTTGAAGCGGGAGACCCTGGCCGATGTGGCCCTGCAGTATGAACCCCTCACCGATGCTGTGGGATTTCGCGTCTCCGGGCGTGGTGAACTGCACCTTTCCATCCTTATTGAAAAGATGCGTCGTGAAGACTACGAGTTGCAGGTAACCCGGCCCCAGGTAATCCTGAAAGAAGAAAATGGGCAGACCCTGGAGCCTTACGAGGAACTTACCGTTGATGTGGATGAGCAGTTTCAGGGCCCGGTTATCGAGAAGCTGGGTAAACTGCGAGGTCAGCTGGAAGAGATGAATACACAGAACGGTATGGTGCGGATGAAGTTCAAGATTCCCACCAGGGGGCTGCTTGGCTATCGTTCTGATTTTATGACTGATACCAAGGGCATGGGCATGATGAGTTATGTCTTTGCCGAGTACGGACCTTGGGCCGGAGAGATCAAGAACCGGATAAACGGTGTCCTGCTGGTAAAAGAACCCTGTACTGCTGTGGCCTATGCCCTGTTCAACCTCCAGGAGCGTGGGAAGTTGTTCATTGCTCCGGGAGCTCCCCTGTACCAGGGACAAATCATCGGCGAGTGCGCTCGACCTTCAGACCTGGTGGTTAATCCTGCCAAAGGAAAAAAATTGACCAACATGCGGGCCTCCGGGTCTGATGAAGCAGTAATCCTTACTCCTCCTAAGGTCATGACTCTGGAAGATTGTATCGCCTATATCAATGATGACGAGCTGGTGGAAGTGACCCCAGAGTCCATCCGGCTTCGGAAAAAGGCAACCGTACGTATCCGGGGGTAATGGAAGTGAAGGATGTTATTTTCCTCATTATTGCCGGGCTTGCCGGAATTGGCACATTTGCCTTTATTGCCAAAAAATACGGCAGTGACTGCATTCCCTGACTCACGCTTTATGGAGGCCTGGGTGCAGGTCTCGCGGTATTTTCACTGCTTAAGTGGATTTTCTAGGGCTGGGTAGGGTATAGGGTGTAAGGTGTAGGCCGGGTTCACCCGCGGGCATAAAAGCGGAGCGCTTGTACCCCCCTTGAGGGGTGCTGGTTCAATCTTGTAGATTGAACCAGTTTGTTTATCACAAAGTATATTCCGGCACCAACTCATCGCCAGAATATACTTTGTGATAAACATTTAGGAGCAGGCTACAAGCCTGCTCCAGCGCAGCCTGCTCCAGCGCAGCCTGCTCCAGCGCAGCCTGCTCCAGCGCAGACTGCTCCAGCGAAGTGTGAATTGTCACAAGGTAGGTTTCAGCCTTTCTTCTTCTTGAAAGCAAAATAATCGGCCACGATTTTGGCGTGGTCAAAGACCAGCGGAGGCAGGTTCTCTTCGGTATAGAGGACGGCTTCGGCAGCGTCGTCTCCTGCTGTGGGCTGTGTGTCGGCCTGGGCAATGAAGATCGTTGAGGCTGTATGGAGTCGCGGATCGCGATTCGGATCGGAATAGGTTCGGAA
>DAOVAI010000069.1 GCA_030671085.1 Pseudomonadota bacterium
CGCAGTTGACTCCAAGCTGCTCAAAGCCCATGAGATGAAAATTGATGGGCCGGGCCCCTATGGCACAGCCGCCAGGCATGGAGACCTTGGCCCGACCAAGCCTGGCCAGAAGCGGACCAAGGACAAGGACAGAGGCCCGCATGGTCTTAACCAGGTCATAGGATGCCTCGGAATAGCGAAGCCCGCTGCCGTCGATGCGAAGCGTGCTTCCCTGCCTTTCCCAGGTAAGTCCAAGAGATTCAAGAAGGTGAAGAATTGTCCTGGTATCACGAAGATCCGGTACATTGTGCAGAACATGGACTCCTGGTGCGAGCAAGGTGGCGGCAATGAGCGGGAGCGCTGCATTTTTAGCACCACTGATCCGAACCTCACCGGAAAGGGGTTTTCCACCCTCTATGACTAATTTTTCCATATGCTTGCCGCCTCAAGAATGATAGTGTGGACCCTTGTTGATTCAGCCCTTAATCTTACAATGAAAAATCCGATCATGCCCACCATAATCCTTATTGATTTCCACCATTGAAAATGGACTTTCTCTTCCCTCTTCCGGACTGAACAGGGCAAGGAGTTCTGCGCCCTGATCAGCACCAATCTCCATGAAAAGTTCTGCACCGGGTAAAAGACGCGAGGGAAGTTCCTCCCTCATTTTTCTGATAACCTCAAGTCCCTTTTTCCCCCCGTTCAGGGCAAGACGAGGTTCATACCAATCTACTTCCGGTTGCAAGCCCTGCTCTAAGGCCTCTTCACTGATATACGGAGGATTAGAAAGGACTAAGGAAAAAACCGGCCTGCGGACAATGGCAGAAAAGAGATCTGCATGGATAAAGGAGATAAGGTGGGCAACTCCGTGTCTCCTGGCATTTTTCTGTGCCAGTTGGAGTGCAGCAAAAGAGAGATCAACAGCCACCACCGGCCGGTCGAGCTCCAGCGCCAGGACCACAGCAATCACACCACTGCCGCAGCAGAGATCCAGGAGGAGACCGCTCTCTCCAGCCTTTTTCCTGAAGGCCGCCAGCCCTTGTTCCAAAAGAAGCTCTGTTTCAGGCCTGGGAATCAGGACCTCAGGTCCCACAACAAAATCCAATGACCAGAACTCCTGCTCTTTTGCTATATAGGCGAGGGGTTCCCGTTGTTCTCTTCTGTGCAGCAGTTCCAGGAAGCGTTCTTCGCTCTCCTTTTCAACATCAACGTCTGCCATCAGGTAGAGACCAGCACGAGATTTTGCCAGACAGTGACCGAGAAGTAATTCGGCATCAAGCAGGGCATCTTCAACTCCGGCACGTTCCAGTCTGGAAGTGGCAAGCTGAATCAGGTCGCGAACATGCATCAGTTTACTGGAGCTGTTTTAATTTCTCTTCCTGATCATGGGTGATAAGCGGTATGATCACCTCATCGAGTTTACCAGCCATGATAGCCTCAAGCTTATAGAGAGTCAGGTTAATTCTATGGTCCGTCATTCGCCCCTGCGGAAAATTATAGGTGCGAATTCGTTCACTGCGGTCTCCGCTGCCAACCTGGCTTTTTCTGTCTTGGGAAATTTTATCATGGTGTTCCTGCTCCATCTTATCCAAGAGACGGGCTCGAAGAACGGTGAGGGCCTTAGCCTTGTTTTTGTGCTGAGATTTCTCATCCTGGCAGGTCACCACCAGGCCGGTGGGAAGATGTGTTATCCGTACTGCAGAATCCGTGGTATTGACAGACTGACCACCTGGACCTGAGGCACGATAGACATCAAACTTGAGCTCATTCATATCGATATTAAGCTCTACCTCGTCCGCTTCAGGGAGGATGGCCACAGTCACAGCCGATGTGTGGATGCGCCCCTGGGTCTCTGTTTCCGGAACCCGCTGCACACGATGCACACCACTTTCGTATTTGAGGCGGGAATAAACAGCTTCCCCCCTTATCAAGGCAATGATCTCTTTAAAACCGCCAATCCCCAAAGGACTGGAACTCATGACCTCTACCTTCCAGCCAAGAGACTCAGCATAACGGGAGTACATACGATAGAGATCTGCAACAAAGAGAGCTGCCTCGTCGCCTCCGGTTCCGGCCCTGATCTCAAGGAAGGTATTCCGTTCGTCGTTTGGATCTTTTGGCAGCAGCAGCAGCTTGATATCCTGTTCAATTTTCTTTTCTTCTGCCAGCAGCTCCTCAATCTCTTCGCGTGCAAGATCCAGGAGTTCCTGATCATCATCTCCTTCCTTCAGCAGATCACGATTCTCCAGGAGATCAGCAAGGACTTTGTCCTGTATATCGTAGAGATCTTGAAGCTTTAACAGATGCGCATGTTCCTGAGCAACCTTCTGATACCCTTTTTGATCAGCTATCAGAGAAGGGTCGGAGAGCCTCCCCTCAAGGTGAGATATCTTTTCATCAAGATCAGCAAGTTTATCGATCATAGATCTATTCCGCAGCGACGAAGGGGGGTAAAACAGAAATGATCCACAACCAGTGTCACCGGTTGTGGATCATTAACAGAACAGCAGAGGAAGGGACTGTCATGAGCTGGACAGTCATTCATCTTATTTTTTGTTTTCGAAATGTTTGGCGTAACGTTTTTTGAATTTCTCGATCCGCCCGGCAGTATCAATCAGTTTCTGCTTTCCGGTGAAAAAGGGGTGGCAGGCAGAGCAGATCTCCACAGTCATCTCGCTATCAACAGATCCCAGCTCTATCTCGTTACCGCAACCACAAACGGCTTTAATTTTATGATATTCAGGGTGTATATCGTTTCTCATGATTTGTATTCCTTTTAAAAAAGTGACTCGTTCAGTTCACATTCTTCTGTAAGCATTTGCAAAGAAGAAGATTATAATAGACCGGCCAGGAATTTCAACAAAAAACAGAGATTATAACCAGGCCACCGGGAGATTCACCACTCCAATGAAGCAGATGAAGTTTTTTTACGCCGCCATCAACTGTTCATAGAGTCAAAGAAATCTTCATTGGTCTTCTGATGCTTCATTTTATCAAGGAGGAACTCCATACCATTGGCTGGATTCATGGAGGCAAGCAGCTTGCGGAGTATCCAGACACGATTGAGAACTTCGGGTTTAAGGAGCAGATCTTCCTTACGGGTTCCGGAACGCTTGACATCTATAGCCGGATAAATACGCCTGTCTGACATTTTCCGATCAAGAATCACCTCCATATTACCAGTTCCCTTGAACTCCTCAAATATTACTTCATCCATGCGACTGCCGGTATCTATCAGGGCAGAGGCAAGAATGGTCAAGCTTCCTCCCTCCTCAATATTTCTTGCGGCTCCAAAAAATCGTTTGGGTTTGAACAGTGCATTGGCCTCGACTCCACCGGATAGAATTTTACCGCTGGATGGAGTCACGGTGTTGTAGGCCCTGGCCAGGCGGGTGATACTGTCTAAAAGAATAACCACGTCTCTTTTATGTTCTACCAGTCGTTTTGCCTTCTCAATAACCATCTCTGCGACCTGGATATGACGCTGGGGAGGTTCGTCAAAGGTGGAACTGACCACCTCGGCAGCCTTAACAGTACGCTGCATTTCAGTGACCTCTTCCGGCCGCTCGTCAATAAGCAGGACTATGAGATAAATCTCTTTGTGATTACGAACAATGGAGTTGGCAATTTTCTGGATAAGAACAGTCTTTCCTGTTCTGGGCGGAGCCACGATCAGACCTCGCTGTCCCTTACCAATGGGACACATCATATCAATAAGACGCATGGAATAATTGTCCGGCTGCCACTCCAAATTCAATTTCTCATCGGGATGCAGTGGGGTAAGATTTGAAAAAACGGTCTTCTTTTTAGTAGCTTCGGGAGGATCGTAGTTGATAGTCTCCACCTTCAGGAGGGCAAAATAACGTTCCCCCTCTTTAGGCGACCTGACCAATCCCTCGACGGTATCACCGGTTCTCAACCCCAGACGGCGTATCTGGGAGGGAGAAACATAAATATCATCGGGTCCCGGGAGATAATTGTAATCCGGTGCTCTCAAAAAACCAAAGCCGTCAGGCAGGATCTCCAGTACACCGCTTCCCCGCATCTTTCCATCATCGTCTGTCTGAGCCTTGAGGATGGCAAAAATAAGCTCCTGCTTGCGCATGGTATTAACGCCATCTATCTTAAGCTTACGTCCAAGCTTAACGAGATCGACACTTTTTTTGAGTTTTAATTCAGCCAGATTCATTAATTCTGTTCTCCTTTAAAAGGCTGTTGGCAGGGCAACGTGTATACGTAGGATATTCTATAGCTCTTTGTCAGGAATGACGACGAGCCGTTATAAGGTCATTGGATTAGATCGAATTGCTTTCTTTCAGCTGGCTATTGCCAATCATTTCTTTCAGGCTGCATTGATCAAACAACACAAAACGAACGATAGTTTTCCAAACATTGAATGTATTGACAGTGGGTTACCGAACGATAGGAAATGAATGGGAATGATTATATGGTGGAGAGAAGTCCGGACAGGACTTTAGACCTCTTCATTTACTTGTTGATCCAGCTCAAATATGAACTGAACTATCATTATAATAGATACGTTATATTCTTTACTTGATTAGAGGGTAAGGAAGGGATAGCAGTTCAAATCTCCAAGTATAGTACGAACTCCCCCAAAACCTGTCAAGAGTTTTTCATCTCCCTCTTCCTTTACTTGACAAGAGGGTGCTGGCTTGCAGCGTTTCGCAAAGCTGATTGAGCTGCTGCAGCGTTTCAGCAAAGGATGCAGAGTTGTCGATCACAGAGTCAGCAAGCCTGATCTTTTCCTCTATGGGCATCTGAGCGGAAAGGGCCAGTTTCGCATCTGCTTCAGAAACCAAATCACGCAGCATGACACGTCTGATACAGGTCTCTTCATTGGCAAAGACAAGCACAGTCAAATCAAAATCGGCCTGCCATCCTTTTTCAAAAAGCAGAGGAACTTCGGCCAGCAGGATACGCTGCTGTTTCTGAGCCTTTTGGGCGGCTGCCTGCAACTCCTCTCTGACCAGCGGGTGCAGAATCTGATCCAGCTGCCTGCGAAGTCCACTTTGAGAAAAAAGGGCTTTCCGCAATCTCGGTCTGTCGATTTGACCATCACTCAAAAAAAATTCGCTGCCTAAAACGGAGCGCACCTCTTTCCAGCCTCTTCCATTTACCACAAGTAAATCACGACAAAGGGTATCAGCACTGATTATTGAGGCTGACAACAAATGAGCAAGGGCTTTACAGACACGACTTTTCCCTGAACCTATGGTTCCTGTGACTCCAATATTCATAACACAGGACCAATCTCTTCATAGCCCTGGTTGCGCAGGGCGGCCACAGCTTCCTGAAAATCAGACCAGAGCGGGGCGGCCAGAGCAAGCCTCTTCCCTGTAATCGGATGCAGCAGGCTTAATCTATGGGCATGCAGCATCTGCCTGGGAAAGCTTTGCCTGCCTCCCCCGCCGCCATAGACCTTATCGCCAGCCACCGGATGTCCCAGAGAGGCCATATGGACACGTATCTGATGGGTCCTTCCTGTTTCTATCCGAACTTGAACCAGGCTGTAGCCAGCATCATACTCCTCCACGACCTGCCAGCTGCTTGCCGCATAGCGGCCCTTTCTCTCACAGATCGCCATTTTCTGTCTATGCACGGGATGCCTGCCGATGGGGGCGACGATACGTCCTTTTTTCCGGTGGAAGAACCCACGCAACAGTGCCAGGTACTCCTTTTCCACATTCCTTTCTTTAAAAGCCTGAGTCAGGAGACGGTGGCAGGAGTCTGTTTTTGCCACCACCATGATTCCAGAGGTATCTTTATCCAATCGATGCACAATCCCAGGTCGCATCTCATCACCGACACCGGCAATAGAGAAACAGTGATGAAGCAGGCCGTTTACCAGAGTACCGGACGGATTACCACTTGCGGGATGTACCACTACCCCGGGAGGCTTGGAAAGAAGAAGAAGTGAGTCATCCTCGAAAAGGATATCAAAAGGAACTTCCTGAGCAATCAATTCAGGCGGGGCCGACTGGAAGAGGATACCGCTTACCCTCTCCCCGACTTTCATCCGATAGCTGCTTTTCTTTTTCTTTCCGTCGACAAGAAGAAGGCCCAGACGTATGGATTGAATGAGAAGAGCTCGTGAGGTGTCCGGCACAATTTGCACCAGAAAATGATCGAACCTGTTTCCGGCCTGTTCTGGGGACACCTGCAGGTCAATCCCTGCAGGGGATGGTTCAACAGGAGGAGATGCTGAGAGATGAGTGGTCATGACATGATGCCATGCTGTAATGCAGAGAGCTGCCCATACAAACCAGCAAGAGCAGAAATGAATTAGTTGAACAGATCTTCTATTAAGGCAGTTGTTTTGGCCTCGTCAACATTTCTGGCCAGCGAAATTTCTTTGACCAGCAGACTTTTGGCTGTATCCATCATCTTTCTCTCGCCATAGGAAAGATCTTTGTCAACACTGAGCAAATAGAGGTCACGAAGAACGGCAGCAACTTCATGAATAGACCCCGTCTTGATTTTTTCCATGTACTCCCGGTATCGACGATTCCAAGTCTGGGTACCGATTTCGGAATTCCGATCTCGCAAGATATCAAGGACCTTCTCGACTTCTTTTTTACTGATAATGGCACGAAGCCCGACATTGTCACTGCTGGCTGTGGGAATCATGATTTTCATGTTATTGTCCAAAATTTTCATGACATAAAAAGACTGATCTATTCCTGCAACGGTCTGAGATTCTATTTTTTCTATAACCCCTACACCATGGGCCGGGTATACGGCCATATCGCCCTCTGTAAACACAGTATCCTCCTGGAAAAACAGACATCCGGATTCGGGCATACACCCTCATGGGGACAGTAAAACTACAATAAACACTGGGGTAAACGATAATTGACGAGCTCGCTGCCGGTGACGGTCATGCACCTGGAAACCAAAACATACAAACAATATCAAATAGATACAGGACGTTTCAGCGTATTGCAGACCACAACTCAACCAGACTGACGGAACTCTTCCATCTCAATCAACTATTGATTATACCATACTTTTCCTTATCACGCCGTTAAAAAAGCATAAGCAGACTGGGATGTTGTCGAATCTCACTTGACTACGTTGAGAATGTTCATGGCCTGCTGGCTTCCTGATTTGACAAAGGTCTCTATACCATCAACGAGCAGCGGCATCCTCTCCTGCAGCAACTCTCTTTCCTCTCCGGAAAATTGAGCCAGCACATATCGTTCCACCGGCATCTCTGCATGCACGCCGTTCTGCCCGGGTTTGCCAATGCCGTACTTCAGTCTGAAAAACTCCTTACTGCCCAGGCATTGGATAAGGGAACGAATACCGTTATGCCCTCCAGGTCCTCCGCCACTGACCAGCTTGAGACGTCCGGAATGCATATCCAGATCATCGTGAATAACGAGGATATGGTCGGGAGCGATCTTGAAGAAATCAACAAAACGGGCCACAGCTTTTCCGGAGAGGTTCATAAAGGTCTGCGGTTTTACCAGATACACCCGAGCTCCCCAGAGTGATGCGCGACAGAACAGACTCTCCCATTTAGCAGAGTCTATACTGAGACCTGACCGCTGTGCGAGTTCGTCTACAATGAGAAAGCCGACGTTGTGCCTGGTTGCCTCATAATTTGGACCGGGATTGCCAAGGCCAACAATAAGAAAGGTCTCTTCAACCACTTTTCCCCTCCAAAAAAAAAGTCCGGAAGAGGTCACCCCCTTCCGGACTAAAAAAAACAAACCCTTTCCTTTATCAGGCTTCAGGTGCGGTCTCCTCGGTCTCGGGCGCGGCAACCTCCTCGGCAGCCTCCTCAGTATAGACAACTTCTTCACCGGGAACAATGACCTCCACACAGAGAGTGGAAGCATCAGCAGCCATGCTCACCTTCTCTGGAAACTCCAGATCGGAGCAGAGAATTGAATCGCCAATATCGAGACCTGAGACATCAACTTTTACAACCTCAGGAATATCGAGGGGTGTTCCATCAACTTCAACAGCACCTTTACGAATCACCAGCTCACCACCAATATCCGTACCTTTCGCTTTACCAATCAATTCCAGAGGAACAGAAAAACGCCTGGTCACAGCCAGATCAATTTCATAGAAATCGGCATGAATCAAGGTGTCGTGCACAGGATCAGTCTGAATTTCCTTCACCAGCACATGACGTGTATCACCACCATCAATAGAGAGATTGACCACGGCATTCTTACGACTGATCTGGAACAGACCCTTCAAAAAAGGAGCCGTCTCAAGCTGCAGGGCTGTGGTCTCCTTATCGCTGCCATATAAAACCGCTGGTGTATTCCCGCTCACGCGCAGACGGCGCATGGCACCTTTGCCAAAACTCTCTCTTGTTGAAGCAGACATGTCTACTTGAAGCATACGTTCCTCCTTACCTTGATTCCGCAGTCTCAACTGTAGCTACGGTCAAGTTTTCTCTCAGTATTTTTATAAACTCTCATGAGTTCTTGAATTTTTCCACTCACCCGTTACACAAACAGTGAACTGATGGATCCTTCATTATGAATACAGTCAATGGCCTGGGCCAGCAACTGAGACACGGACAGCACCTTAATCTTGTCACACTGCAAAGCATCCCCGCGCAAGGGAATGGAGTTGGTGACCACCAGTGATTTAATCTTCGATTTTGTTAGCCGCTCCACGGCCGGCCCGGAGAGTACCGGGTGCGAACAACAGGCATGCACTTCATTTGCTCCGTGTTCCATAAGCGTTGCCGCCCCATTGCACAGTGTACCGGCTGTATCCACCATATCATCCAGGAGGATGGCTGTCTTGCCCTTCACATCACCGATGACATGCATGGCCTGACACTCGTTCGGCCGATCCCGACGCTTATCAATGATGGCAAGGCCGGCATCAAGCCGCTTGGCAAAGGCACGAGTCCTTTCCACGCCGCCTGCATCAGGAGAGACCATAACCACGTTGGAAAATTTATCTTTTATATAGTCAAGGATAACCGGAGCTGCGTAGAGGTGATCCACGGGAATATTAAAAAACCCCTGAATCTGACCAGCATGGAGATCCATGCTCAACACCCTTCGCACGCCGACAGCCATGAACATTTCAGCAACAACCTTGGCAGAAATAGGTACCCGTGGGGCGACCTTCCGATCCTGCCTGGCATAGCCGTAATAAGGAACAACGGCAGTAATCCTCCTGGCTGATGCACGCCTGAGGGCATCTACCATGATCACCAGTTCCATGAGATTGTCATTGACAGGGGTACAGGTGGGCTGAATGATGAAAACATCTGTGCCACGAACATTTTCTTTTATCTCAACAAAAATCTCTCCATCGCTGAATTGCCTGACATCAGCCTCAGAGAGCGGAATACGCAGATAATCAACAATCTCCTGAGCCATTACAGGATTGGCATTTCCGGAAAAGACCTTGATAACATTTGGCATAATCTGTTCTCAGTAAAGTTTTAGTGCTTTTTTCTGTTTCTCATAATGGCTGGGGCGGGAGGGTTCGAACCTCCGAATGCCGGGATCAAAACCCGGTGCGTTAAGCCACTTCGCCACGCCCCACCGCAGGTCGTGTTACAAAGACCCCTTGTCCATACTTCTGGGTCAACTCGTCACCACAACGGCGTAAATTTTCAAGTGCGGCAGCAGGGGAATCCGGAAAAATCCCGAAAACCGTAGGCCCGCTCCCGGACATCAAGGCACCCGCTGCACCGTTGTCCAACAAAAAACTTTTGATAGCTGCAAGCTCAGGATAACGGGCGATGGTCACCTTTTCCAGATCATTAAACAATGGATAGGGAGAACCGCTTAAGTTATCATTTTTACGAGAATCGCACAGATTAGAATCTTTATCTGCCCTTGTCAATGTAAAATTTTTATACACCCAGGCAGTCGACACAGAAAATCCCGGATTGACAAGAAGAAGTGAACAATCACAAAGTGGAGGAACGGGAATCATTCTGTCGCCGATACCGGTTGCGCGGACAGCATCATGGGAAACAACAAAAAAAGGGACATCCGCACCCAGGGAACGACCTATGTCTACCAGGGCATCCTCAGACAATTGAGTGCGCAGGAGTTGGTTGAGACCAGTGAGAACTGCCCCGGCGTCACTGCTGCCGCCACCCAGTCCGGCAGCCACTGGAATATGTTTTTCCAAGACAATAGAGACGCCACAATCTGCTGTCCTGTTGCTTGCCTTAAGAAAGGCCGCTGCAGCCTTCCACACCAAATTAGAATCATCTTCAGGAAGATCTGCCCCCACACAGGAGAGACGAATACCAGGCTGCTTAGAGCACCTGAGACTGATGGTATCAGCAAGCGTTATCTTCTGCATCACCGAATCAAGATCGTGATAGCCATCAGAGCGTTTGCCAAGAATACGCAGATTAAGGTTTACCTTGGCAGGTGCCTGGACAACAAGCTCTGCTCCGCCTGCCTCCTCCATCTCAAGAGGAGTGTTCTGCAGGCGCGTTGTCCTGTACACCCTGGACAAAACGCATCTTCACATCATAGACGATGTTTTTCAACATTTCCGCCTCGTCAGCATCCAGGTTCCCTTTGGTTTTTTCCTGTAATAACACTAGGGTATCAATGGCATGGCGAGCTAGAGAGAAATCAACAACTTTTTTTCCGGTTGCTGGATCTGCAATTTCTCCCAGGTGATACAGGGCAGAAGTGTTTAAGGACATAATAAAAGCCGTGAATGTGACCTCGGGCATCACACATTTGCCGTGCTGATCAGGAACTTTCCTATCTCCACAGGGACACCCCTGTTCAAATTCAGTACTCATATCCCCCTCTCCTTCTCATAAGAAAATCGTGATGGCGTCGTATTTATACCCCTCAAGGGGGTACTAAAAAGAGTACCCTTTAGGGTGAAAACTCTCCATCTGCTTCGTTGTGCGCCCCGCAGGAAGTGCCCTTGGGGTACAAAATTTTTATCATGACGACGTACCCTGGTACGCCGTCATGATAAAAATTTTACACACCTTGCATATGGAGTTTTTTACTTAGCCATCAATTATTTTTCTGATTACGTACGAAACTCAGCCAAACAATTAGATTACATGTAGGAGCCCGCCCCTGCGGGCGATACTGAAGGTAGCACCATTGGCGAAATTGATCACCCGCAGGGGCGGGCTCCTACAAATTGCGGTAATTTCAATTTGTTATTCGATGAGTTGTTTTCTTGGCTGAGTTTCATACGTAATCAGTATTATTTTTACTTTTTACGAGAGCATCAATCGTAACAGTTCACCGGGAAGAACCACTCTTTTGGTCACCCCTCGGTACTGTAAGAGTCCACCAGCACAAAAACCGGGACAGCATGTGGATTGTGCCCGGTTTTTGTATTACCTCGTGCCTGTCCAGAAATAACCTTTTTCAGACTCCAAGATCCAGGACCAATGCATCATCGATATTGTCCAGGCCTTTGACGTCTGCCAGGAGCTCTTTGGAAATCAGCTTATCTGTACTGAGCAGGATAATATTCTGCTCACTGGCCTCTTCCCGACCAACTGTCATGCGTGAAATGTTAACAGCAGACCTACCCAGGGTGCTGCCAAGATCACCGATAACACCAGGCACATCATTATTGTAAACGAGAAGCATGGGGCCTGAAGGCAGGGCCTCAAGGCGGAAGGTATTGAGACGGACCAGGCGCGGTTCGTTCTTGCCAAAAACAGTTCCCACCAGCACATTTTCGCCTTCGTTGGTCTTGACCTTGATCCTGAGCACATTGACAAAATCATGGGAACGGTCAGACTTGGACTCCACCACTCGGATTCCGCGATCCTTGGCAATAACCGGCGCATTGACGTAGTTTACGGCATCTTGCAGAATGGGCGTGAACAGACCTTTCAAAAAGGCAACGGTAATGGGGCTGGTATTCAGTTCAGCCAGTTGACCACTGTATTCAATGTCCACTTCCTGTACTCCGCCTTTGGCGATCTGCATGTGCAGAGAACCAAGTTTCTCACCCAGGCCGATATAAGGACCTACCTGAGCCAAAACATCATCGCTCACGGAAGGTACGTTTACTGCATTGGTAACCACGCCCTTGTTCAGGTAATCAGCAACCTGCTCGGCAATGGCCAGGGCCACATTTTCCTGGGCTTCACTGGTGGAGGCACCAAGATGGGGAGTGCAGATAAAATTTTTCATTGCCAGCAGGGGGCAGTTTTCCTGAGTGGTGGGCTCCTTGGCAAAGACATCAAGGGCCGCACCTGCAATCTCTCCTTCCTTCAAGGCATGGTACAGTGCCTCTTCGTCACAGACTCCGCCCCGGGCGCAGTCAATGAACATGGCGTCATTTTTCATGTTCTTGAAAAATTCTGTAGAAAGAACCTTATTCGTTTCTTTGGTCAAGGGAACATGGACGGTGATGTAATCGGAACGTTTGGCCAGCTCCTCGAGGCTCAC
>DAOVAI010000177.1 GCA_030671085.1 Pseudomonadota bacterium
GCCCAATAAAAACAACTAGTGATCTTTGACCTGTCTGGGAAACTAGAGGTTCCGATCTTCAGGTCCCAAGCTAGAGCTTGGGAACCAGCAAAAAAAACTCATAGTGACTAAGCGGTTACAGGTGCTGCAGATTCGTTCAAACAGAGTACCCAACAATAGTGCACCTATGTTGGGTACTCTGTTTGGGCGAAGATGCGGTGCATGTGAACGCTCTGCATCTAAAAAAAAAGGAGCGGGTTGTAAGCCGAATTCTGTTTCCCTTTCGGGATCATGATCATTTCACTGTGGATGCCGATCGCCCGGCATCTCTTGCAACCTACCCGAAGACCTCGGGCGGGCCGCCCTCAATCGTCTTCCTATTTGGTCTTGCTCCGGATGGGGTTTACCCTGCCCTGCATGTCACCATGCAGGCGGTGAGCTCTTACCTCGCCATTTCAACCTTACCAGGCCCGGAGGCCCGGCGGTATATTTTCTGTGGCACTTTCCGCCGGTCACCCAGCGTTCGCGTTACGAACCATCCTGCCCTACGGAGTTCGGACTTTCCTCCCCGGCCTCAAAGACCGGAGCGACCATGCACCCGCTCCTCTGCTCTCTATATATAGTAAGATTTCCCAAAAGTTAAAAGGAAAAAGTGTGGCTGAGAGCGCTTCCATTATTTCTCTGTTTCCTCTGCCGGCTCGTGATACATAATGCGCTGACAGGTGGGGCAGTCAAAATGCTCATCTCCGCGCAGAAGAAGATTATACTGCTGAGGCGGAATAGCCATGAAACATCCCTGACAGACTCCCTGAAGCACGTTGACAACGGCGAGTCCATTGCGGTGCTTACGCAGATTGTCATATTTTTTCAAGAGCGGAGCTTTCAAGTTTTTGGCTTGGGTATTCCGTTTTTTTATCTTGGTCTTTTTCCCTTTGGTGATCTTTTCGATACTCTTCTTGACCTTCTCCGTCTCTTCCTGCAGCAATTCCGTTTCGCCTTTAAGAAGATTTTTATGCTCTTCGATCTCTGCGGTCAGCTGCTCCACCTCTTCCATGATGGCAACGACTTTCTCTTCCTTTTCCTTGACGCCTTTCTTGCCGTCTTCAATCTCCTTGAGCAAAGCCGCCTGTTCACGCCCAGTCTGCACCTGCATCATCTTGGACTGCCGATCCTTCACATGCACCATCTCATCGGCTGCCTCCACCTCCAGGGTCCGCCGCTCTTTCTCCAGGGTTTCTATTTTTTCCTCAAGCGTGGCAACCGTTGCCTCCCGCTCGGCCAGATCAGTGCTCCGACTTTCCAGATCGTCCTGCTCTCCCTGAATTTTAGAATCAATATCATCAATCTGATGATCAATAACCTGCAGCAATGTGAGTTGGACTATTTCTTCGTTCAAGACTGTTCTCCTGTATATGATTTATTTCTGGTTAAAATCTTCTTTATTAACAAAAACAAAGGCCGGTCTTTCTGATTCGGCCTGAAAAATCTTCAACTCCCAGCCTTTCTCCTGGGCCAGGGACTCTAATTTATCAGCAAGCAACGCCACTGCCGGTTGTTCTGTACCGTAGTGCGTTCCATCAATGATGCAGAACCCCGACTCTTCCGCCCAGCGGGCCGTGGAATGCTTAATTTCTGCTGAGAGGTAGAGGTCTGCACCACTGCGCAGAGCATCTTCGGCAAACTCAGAACCGCTTCCGCCGCACAGGGCAATGGTTTTCACCTCTTTTGGCGCAGGTCCGGCAACCTGAACAGTGTCAACTCCCAGGACATCGAAAACACGTTTCAGAAAATCCGGAAAAGAAAGGGGAACAGGGAAGCTTCCTCTTCTGCCCAGCCCGACACCATTCATTCCGGGAAAATCCATCGCATGCAGAGGACGCAGGCCATTCAACCCCAACCGTTCTGCCAGGGCATCACTGACACCCTCTACGGCACTGTCAAGATTGGTATGACAGGCAATGACATTTATTTTCTGTTCCAGGGCCTTTTCGAGAAAGGCGCCTGTGGGAGTTGCGGTATTGACGGAGGAAAGAGGGTGAAAAATGCAGGGATGGTGGGTGATCAGGGTATCTGCTCCCCTGCTGAGAGCTTCCTCAAGGAGAGAAAGGGTGGGGTCAAGTCCCAGAAGCAGGGAATGAACTTCCCGATCCGGCCTGCCGATCAAGAGTCCGACATTGTCCCAACTTTCGGCAAGACCAAAGGGTGCAAATCCGTTGATCCCCTCCAGGAGGTCTTTGACCTGTAGAGTCATCACACCGCCTCCCCTAATTTTCTGAAATCAGGAAACAAAAAAAGGTACAGCCCTCTCGGGTTGTACCTTTGGATTTCTAGCGGCCTGAAACAGGCTTCTGTGCCTGCTTCACCGATAATGAGTATGAGGGGAGAGACGGCCCGTCTCTCTCTATTTGCAAAAGAGTCTATTCTATTCAAGGAACCTGGTCATCTTGTCAGATTCTGTATTCTCATGGTGGGCGCAGTAGGATTTGAACCTACGACCGACCGGTTATGAGCCGGTGGCTCTACCAACTGAGCTATGCGCCCGCTCCGGCACGAAAACATATTATATAAAAACAGGTAGGCACAAATGTCAACTAAAAAAATATCCCCTTCGCAGAAATCCCTGCGCCAACGCAACCCCATTTACTCCAGAAAAACACGCACCGTTTCTTTTCTCAGGTTGAAAGAGGTCTCAGTGGCCTGTATACTCATAAAAATGATGGCGTCGTAGATAGTGTCTGTCCATAAATGAGATTTTTTCTCCCCCACTCCCTTTTCCATGGAGCACGATCAGCAGTGATCTATAACAACCTCCTCTATTTTATCATTGCCATCTTTCTCTTTGCCGTCACCGGTGAACCGGATGCCCCCCTGCTTTCCTTTCCAACTGCGCTGATCATTCTCTTTTGCCTCCTCTTCTCCTATGACTTCATCGCCAAACGTTTTTTTTCAAGACGCTCAAAAAAAGGATCCTCTGCCTACTTCAGCGCTGAAAGACGACTCTCCGTCCTTGCCCTGCTCTTCTACTCTGCCTCGCTTTATTTCTGCGACATCCTCTACTACCTGAAACCACTCTCTCTTGCAGGACGCCTTCCTTCCCTGACAAATATCGGTGGACTCGCGCTCTTTGTTCTTTTCTTTACCCTGATGTGGCGCCGAGCCCGCTCAACATACGAGACATCCTTTGGACGCAGCTATACGACTCTGGCCTTTGTCGCATCCAACATCAGGGCAAATCTCCCCATTGTCCTTCCCTGGATCTTTCTTTCTCTGGCATACGACCTCCTGGCCCTGCTCCCTTTCCCCGGGATGCAAACCTTTCTCCACTCCCAGGCAGGGGAATTTTCCTCCTTTATCCTCTTTCTGATTCTCATCCTGATTTTTTTCCCTCCCCTCGTTCGTCGTCTCTGGGGCTGTGTCCCTTTCCCCCAAGGACTCCTGCTTGATCATTTCCAGACCTTTTTCAAAAAACAGGGTTTCTCCGCCAAGGTGTTTCTCTGGCCTCTCTTTGAAGGTCGGGTGCTGACCGCAGGAGTCATGGGTATCATACCCGGCCTGCGCTATGTCCTGGTTACACCCGCCCTGCTCGAAACCCTGAACCTGGACGAACTGGATGCAGTGATGGCCCATGAAATCGGCCATATCAAAAAAAAACATATGCTGCTCTATCTCCTGATCATTGTCGGGTTCAGTATACTTGCCGGATTTATCCTGGAGCCCCTCACCTTTTTTGCCCTGTCGAGAGACAGTTTCTACCTCCTGCTCAAGAAAACAGGAATGTCACCAGAGACCCTGCTCACTGTTATGATGGCAGTCAGCACCATCACCCTTATGATTCTCTACTTCCGCTTTCTGTTTGGTTATTTTATCAGGAACTTTGAACGCCAGGCCGATCTCCACGTCTTTGACGCCCTTGGCTCCAGCCATTCCCTTATCTCCGCTTTTGAAAAAATTGCCATAATTTCCGGAAAGACCAGGGACCTGCCGAGCTGGCATCATTTCGGGATAGGACAGCGGGTGGATTTCCTGGAAAAATGCGAGGGTGATCCCGTCTGGATTCAGCGCCATAATAAAAAAGTACGACTGAGTCTGCTCGCCTACCTTCTGCTGTTAGGAGCAGCAGTCTTCGGACAAGCCTTGCTCCCCTCAGCCTCCTGGGAAAAAACCTATGAAGTAAAATACGCAGAATACATCATTGAACAGAAACTGATGCAGGAACCGGATAAGGCCTTGTGGCTGCGCCTTGCCGGTGACCTTATGCAACACAAAAAGATGGAAAGAAAGGCTCTGGAGGCCTATAAAAAGGCTCTGCTCCTGGAACCCGGCAATCCGGAACTGCTCAACAATATGGCCTGGCTGCTGCTGACCGCTGAAAACCTGGAACTGCGCGATCCCCCGGAGGCTTTGAGCCTGGCAAGATTTGCAGCCATGCGGCAGCCCCGGGGCCACATCCTTGACACCCTGGCCACCGCCTATTGGGCCAACAACTTTATCGACAAGGCAGTGGAGACGGAAAAACAGGCCATCCTTGCTGATCCTCAAAAG
>DAOVAI010000019.1 GCA_030671085.1 Pseudomonadota bacterium
AAGGGCAAGGGCAGCCTGCTCGAAACAGACCCATTCTATGGAGTTGGCAAGCAGAAGCGCTACCCGGTCACCAGGTGCAAGTGACTCTTTTTTCAACCCCTGCTGCCACCTTGCAACACGCTTGCCGATTTCCTGCCAGCAATAGCTGACCCACCTGTTCTGCGTCCTGTCATACTGCTGGTAGGCGGGAAGATTGGGTGTCCGTTCTATCCGGCATTTGAGAAGACCGGGGAGGGTTCCGGCCTCAGCCGTGGAAACAATATCCAGAATTTTGCTGGAAGCTGTATCGTCTTTCATCACTTTTCCCTCCTCAGTGTATCGGGTCGTTCTATTTCCATCTGCGAGAGCGAGGTGAAGACTCCGGCTAAATCAGGCTCGCCGCAGTGGCGCAGTATTTCAGAACGTACCGCATCGCGCAGTTTGACGGCAGCATTCCAGTCGCTGCCCGTTGGCATGACTGGTTTGGAGATGATAACGCCAATTCTGCCTTTCCGGGGAAACCAGGAGCCGCCCCGGAGTTTGTTTCTGGTGCCGCGGATCGTCAGCGGAAGCACAGGGATTCCGGCCTGGGCCGCGGTGACAAATGCACCCATCTGAAAGGGCAGCAGGCCGGGCATGCGCTGTAACGTACCCTCCGCAAAGAACAACGGTCGCTTACCCGACGCGGCAAGCCGAGCTATCTTGCGTGCATCTTCCAATCCTTTTTCAACATCGAATCGCTCAACAAAAAAAACATCCAGCCGGGAGAGCATCACCCGGGCGAAAAATTTTCCGGCCAGCTCTGCCTTGGCCACAAAGTTACAACTAATGGGCAGGGCGGCAGCAAGAACGAAACTGTCCAGATAGCTGGCATGATTGGATACCAGGATCATCGGTTGATCAGCGGCTATATTTTCAAGGCCGCGGATGGTCATTCTTGTGCCTGACAACAAGGTGAGTAGCTTGAGCCCCCAGCGAACCAGTCCCCAGCGCAACTTGACACCGGGCAGAAGGGCAACAAACAACCAGAGTGACATTCCGATGAGGCCAAACAGCAGCCAGCAGTATGATGCGTAGAGATAAGAGCTTATCCTCCGTAAAATCCTCCGACTCTGCGGCAGGATTCCAGCAAGAGAGAGACGGACAAGCTGCAGCCACAGGGCACGTTTTGCCTTACCGACCTCGCCTTTTTCATAGAGTTCCCGGCTTGCAGCCCGTCGTATCTTGCCGCTTGAAGTTTTCAACACTGTGCCCGGTGGAGCGATAAGCACATCGTCCGGCGGCATACCCAACAGGTCGACTGCGGTGTTGATAATCTGCTGCTGCAGCTTTTCCTTGCTTGCCGCAGCCTTTTTCCTCGACTCTGCCAGCACGATCAGCCGTTCAGTGCCGGAATCCCGGTCCTGACTGGCAAACACTGCAATGCAGCCCTTGCGGATGCCCGGTATGTTGCCCACTGCCTCTTCCAGTTCATGGGGATACACATTCCTGCCGCCGCGGATAATAATGTCCTTGATCCGGCTGGTGATGAAGACGTCGCCCTCGGCAATATAGGCAAGATCACCGGAATCCAGCCACTCTCCACGGAAAAGACTGCGTGTCTTTTCCGGATTACGGAAGTAGCCGCTGGTGACCGACGGCCCCTTGAATTGCAGCTCGCCCTGGTGCCGGTCAGGCAGCTCTCGGCCACTCTCATCAACGATCCTGATCTGGTGACCGATCAAGGGACGACCGCAGGCAACGAATCTTAATGCAGTGGTGTCGTCTTCTGCTGCCACCACTGCCTGGCCCGATTCGATGAGAGGACCACGCTTGACCCGGTCGATGACAGGCCCCCGCCCGAGTGGAGGAAAGGCAAGGCCGACAGCAGACTCGGCCAGGCCATAGACCGGGGAGGCGGCTTCAGGGCGAAATCCGTAAGGGACAAAACGTTTTTCAAAGTTGATGATCGTTTCCGGACTGACCGGCTCTGCACCGTTGAAGGCCAGACGCCAGGAACTGAGGTCAAGTCCTTTAAGTACCTCGTCGTCAAGTCGTCGGTAGCAGAATTCATAGCCGAAATTGGGAGAGGCCGACATGGTGCCGTGATAGTTGTGTATGGCCCACAGCCAGCGCTCCGGCCGGGCGAGAAAGGAGAGCGGCTGCATGATGACCAGGCGGCAGCCAAAATAGAGGCTTCCCAGCCAGGCCCCGATCAGCCCCATATCATGATAGAGTGGCAGCCAACTGACAAAGACATCAGCTGCTGTGACATCGGTTGCCTGGCCCATGGCTCGGATGTTGGCCAGCAGGTTGGCATGGGTGAGGACCACACCCTTGGGATCACCGGTGGATCCGGAGGTGTACTGGATAAAGGCCACATCGTTAGCGTGTGCGGGTATGGGGGTGAAGTCCGCTGTTTGCCCGGAAAATGCGTCCACCGTGTCAACCAGCTCAAGCGTCTCCACCTGGGCCTTCAGCAGTCTGGCAATGGGTTTGACCTCAGGCATGGTAATCAGTATCTTTGCCCCGGCGTTGCGTAAAATTCCCCGGTGTCTCCTGAGGTGTTCTTCTATCTGGGTAGGACGCGCCGGAGGATAGAGTGGCACTGGAATACCGCCGGCAAGCAGCACGGCGAAAAAGCTGAAAAAATAGTCCTGCCCAGTGGGCAGCATGATGGCAACAGTATCGCCCGGTTCAAGGGTATGACGCTGCAGTCCGGCAGCCAGCTCCAGAGCACCCTCTTTCAGATCTTGGTAGGTGAGCTGTTTCGCCTCTTCATTGTGACGGTCAAGAATGAGATGAATTCGATCCGGGTGGGACTGGACATGGCTGTCAAGCACTGCCAGAAGCGTATCTGCTGCATAGGGCGCCAGATCGGTGTCATCTGAGGCCTCGGGTGAGACGATTTGCGTGACGTGGGGAGCGGATGTTGCCTTTTCCGCTGTTCCAATATGCCGCAGCAGGTCTCTCGGGCTCTCTGCCGTTGCCAGCACATGTTCAGACAGGGAAAGGTCAAAATTCTGCTCAAGGCGGGCAAGAAGCTCCACCCTGGCCAGGCTGTCAAGGCCTAGATCGCGGTCCAGGGAGCTATCCAGAGCAATAGGCTGTGAGAAGCGCATGCCTGGATGCAGCTCATCCATAAGTTGTCTGATGAGTTGCAGCAACGCCTGTTCATGCCCGGCAGATTGTAAGGTCCGGGAGTTGGACTCGGGATGCATAGGCCTCCTGATTTCATGGATGATCAGAGGAGTGGAACATACAGCATCTTTTCTTGAACTATATTTTCTTGAACTATATACAGTTTAACATTTTTCCAGTTCTGATTAAAGGGCAAGAAAAAATGGCTTAACTTCGTGTCCACCAAATCGGGGAAGGATCATACCTGTCAAGATAAGTCAGCAAAGGGAGCGAAGGAATGGCAATGTTAGCATTAGGGGTGCTTTGAAAAATTTGGGTTTTCGATCAATATCAGGTAAGCGAGCCTGCGAGACTCCGAGGCATGCTTAAAATTTTACCGCAGGCATATAAATAATATTCCGAGGACGAAGTACTTGGCTTAACAAGCTATATATCCAAGTGAAAAATTTTGAGCATAACGCAGAGATTGGAAGAAAAAGCAATTTTTCAAGGTAGCCATTAAATAATGGTCGGGGAAAAACTCACCTTCCAATTATCCCGTAGTCGCAGATTCAAGAGTTCGACAAGCAAATAGAGCAAATCTGTAACGAACTGATATTCGGAGACTTGCTTGTTACGTGGCATAAAAGGGGTGGATCCGTCGACGTTCCTGACCTTCATTTTCCCCCTGAAGGAGCCAACGCAGTTGAACAAAAGCATTGCCTGAAATACCAATATTCTTTCAGGGCAGCAGCCATCTCTTACGACCGGGCTGTTGCCAAAAATGATATAGTACTCATCTTGAAATTGCGTTTTTTTAAACAGTTGGGTAAAGTTAAATAACATGGGTCTAAAAAATTCCGGGGTAAAAAATGAACTTAGAAAAACACCATAAGATTTCGATCTGGTATTTCATTGTCGGCATCTGGGTCGTCTTGATCCTGCAAAACTACCTTGCCGCAACATATGCCGTAAAAACAATCCCTTACAGTCAGTTTGTCCAGAAACTGAAACAAGGTAAAATTGTTGAGGTCTCCATTACCGAGAAACACATCCAGGGCCTGATGAAACCGGAATCAAGCTCTGAAAAAGATATCAATTTCCGTACGGTTCGGGTTGCCCCTGACACCTCCGAGCTGTTGGATAAATATCATGTCAATTATTCTGCTACCATCGAGTCGACCTTTTTTCGAGATATTTTATCCTGGATAATACCGGTTCTTCTTTTCGTGGGAATCTGGTTCTTTCTCATGAAACGTCTTACCGCACAGCAGCCCGGTTTTATGTCCCTTGGTAAAAACAAGGCCAAGGTGTATAAACAGGAGGAGATAGGCGTCAGCTTTGAAGATGTGGCTGGAGTGGATGAGGCCGTGGCGGAACTTGTGGAAGTAATCGATTTCCTGAAAAACCCTGAAAAATATCTTGAATTCGGTGGCTCCCTGCCAAAAGGTCTTCTCCTGGTCGGTCCTCCCGGCACAGGCAAAACACTTCTCGCCAAGGCAGTTGCAGGTGAAAGTCATGTTCCCTTTTACAGCATCAGCGGCTCCGAGTTTGTTGAACTCTTTGTTGGTATGGGAGCCGCCCGAGTGCGCGATCTCTTTGATCAGGCCAGTGCCAATGCGCCCTGCATCGTCTTTATTGATGAGTTGGACGCCGTTGGCAAGGCCCGAGGCTTTGGTGGCGTTCCTGGTCATGATGAACGGGAACAGACCTTAAATCAGCTCCTTGTTGAGATGGACGGCTTTGATCCCAATATAGGGGTTATCCTGATGGCTGCCACCAACCGTCCCGAAGTGCTTGACCCTGCTCTCTTACGGCCGGGTCGCTTCGACCGTCAGGTTCTTGTTGATCGACCCGATAAACAGGGGCGCATTGCAATCTTGCAGGTGCATCTCAAAAAAATAAAAAAACTCGGTGACATTGATGTGGAAGAACTTGCCAATATGACTCCGGGAATGGTGGGTGCTGACCTGGCCAGCCTGGTCAATGAGGCTACTCTCTTAGCAGTGCGGGGCCGCAACAAAACGGTGGAAAAAGAGCACTTCGAGGAGGCAGTTGAGCGCATCGTTGCTGGACTTGAAAAAAAGAACCGGCTGATCAACCCCAAGGAACGGAAAATTGTTGCCTACCACGAATTGGGCCACGCTCTCGTTGCCCTCTCTATACCAGGTACTGATCCG
The DNA here is from genome assembly GCA_030671085.1 of Pseudomonadota bacterium. Taxonomy (GTDB): domain Bacteria; phylum Desulfobacterota; class Desulfobulbia; order Desulfobulbales; family Desulfocapsaceae; genus Desulfocapsa. The sequence goes on from DAOVAI010000019.1 coordinate 5,259, forward strand.
GTGAAAAAGATAACCATTGTACCGCGTGGCATTGCAGCCCTCGGCTACACTATGCAGGTTCCCACCGAAGATCGTTTTCTGATGACAAAAACCGAGCTGCTTGGAAAAATTGCCTCACTACTTGGCGGCAGGGCTGCCGAAGAAATGATTTTTATAGATATCTCCACCGGCGCCCATAATGACTTGGCCAAGGCCACCGACATAGCCCGCAGCATGGTCACTGAATACGGAATGGGCGAAAAAGCAGGACAGGTCTATTATAAGAAGGAACCGCAGGCCATGTTCCTGCAACTGGGACAGGGACGGACCGCAACAGGTGAATACAGTGAAGAAACAGCACGGGTCATTGATGAGGAGGTGCGCAACATCATAGACCAACAGTATGCGGTAGCAATGAAGCTTCTGGACGAGAAAAGAGAGATTCTTGAAGAGGCCGCGACGGAACTGCTGGAAAAAGAAAAAATCGACGGAAGTTATCTCGAAAAACTCATCAAGGAGAAAGGGACTGAAAAACCATTGGAAGGTGAGTAGTAATCGTTTTTTAGATCAGCGCCCTGGGAGGAAAGGTGAGCAAATTGGATAAAAATGGAACCCCTCAGTATAATTTTTTGTTACCAGTCAGGGTTTAACAAAGAGTATAATTGATATAGAGGTAATATCATCATGGCTCTTTAAGACAACAGTATCGTTTTTTTGCCGACAGAGGGGTACCCATGGCAGCCGAGAAACGGGTGACAGTACAGGACAACAATTCAGGGCGGTTGTTCCCCTGTGGACTGCGGACAACAGGGACGCTGCTTCTTACAATACTGCTTTGTGTTACCCTTGCAGGAGTCCTTCCTGCTGCATGGGCTGGTGACTCGAATGACTTTGTAAAAAAACGTCGGCAAATGGTGGACAGACAGATCAAGGGCCGCGGTATCGTTGACCAGGCGACACTTCGTGCCATGGTCACTGTACCCCGTCATCTCTTTGTTCCCGATTATCTCCAGCGACAGGCATACATGGACGGGCCGCTTCCCATCGGCCATGGGCAGACCATCTCTCAGCCCTATATCGTCGCCTACATGACTGAAATATTGCATATAAAGCCGCAGCACAGGGTGCTGGAGATCGGCACCGGCTCAGGGTATCAGGCGGCAGTCCTGGCCGAACTGACCGACCAGGTATATACCATGGAGATCATCCCGGAACTGGCCGACAGCGCTGGCAAGAGACTGAAAAGAATAGGCTATAGCAGCGTGAATGTCAGGCAGGGTGACGGCTACCACGGCTGGCCAGAGGGAGCCCCCTTTGATGGTATTATGGTCACCGCGGCAGCGGAATTTATTCCGCCTCCCCTCCTGCAGCAGCTGGGAGAGGGAGGGCGGATGATTATCCCGGTGGGCTCGCCCTTTTATGTGCAGCATCTCATGCTGGTGGAAAAGAAACAGGGTAAGATCACCACCCGCAGCCTGATGCTGGTGCGTTTTGTTCCCTTCAGGAGATCACCGTGAAGAGGGAGCCTGCTCCGACCCTGCGACTCCACCTGTCCCTTACCCTGCTCTCCGCCGCCCTGATCGCCTTTCAGCTGGAGCAGATGCAGCTCCTGGCCCTGGTGCAGTGGCATCATTTCGCCTACCTGATCATTTCGATTGCCCTGCTCGGCTTTGGTGCCAGCGGCACCTTTATCGCCTTCTGCCGCCCCATCCTGCTGCGCCACCTGGAGTGGCTTCTGCCTGTTTTGATGTTTGCCTGCTCCATCACCATGGCCCTGACCCTGACCATCTCTCAGGACATAAGCAACCGTTTTGATATCTCCCTGCTCTTTGTCGAACCTGGCCAAGCTGCTCTTCTGCTGCTGGGCCAGTTCATCTACCTGCTGGTTTTTTTCCTCGGTGCCCTGCCCCTGGGCCTGGTCTTTATCAGCTTCAGCAGTAGAATCAACAGTCTCTACTGCGCCAACCTGGTGGGTTCCGGCATCGGCGGCGTAAGCGCAGTCATCCTCATGTATTTTCTGCTGCCGCAACAGCTTCCCGCACTGACCGCTCTGCTGCCATGGGCTGCCGGCATCCTTGTCATCTCCCGCTCCAGGCGCTGGCCTGTCCTTGGTGGAGGAGCTCTCACCCTGGCGGTTATTGCAGCCGTTGTCTCTTATCCGCCGCAAATACACCCCTCACAGTATAAGGACATCAGCCGCACCCTGGACCTGCCCGGTGCCGAGATTGCAGCCAATCAGCCCAGTCCCTATGGCCTGGTACAGCTGGTGACGGCCCCGTCCCTGCGTTACGCGCCCGGACTCAGCCTGACCTATGAGGGAGAGGTGGAGACGGTCAGTGCTGCAGTTTTTACCAATGGCGACTGGTTTGGCGCAGTGAACAACGGAGAACCATCCTTCCTGCATTCCACCGCAGCCGCCCTGCCTTATGCCATGGCCAAGCGAGATAAGGTCCTTGTCCTTCAGGCCGGGACAGGTATGGATATCATCTTTGCCCTGCAAAACGGGGCAAAGATGATCATGACCGTGGAGCCGCATCAAAAGGCGGCAGCAATCGCTGCCGACCTCCATGGCACAAGCGATGGAGATCCCCTGCACCATCCGCTGGTACACCATTCTTCTCTTTCTCCACGTACCTGGCTCGCCCTGCACCAGGAACAATATGACCTGATCACCCTGCCCACTGTGGGCAGCTTTGGCGGCGCCTCAGGCCTCTTTGCCCTGCAGGAGCAGTATCTCCTTACCAGGGAGGCCTTCCTCGAACTGTGGCACCATCTCTCTCCTGACGGTGTATTGCTGGTTTCAACCTGGCTTGACTCTCCCACCCGCAACTCCCTGCGGCTGGCAGCCACCATTGGAGAAACCCTGGAAGAGGTGGGCGTGGACTCCCACCGTCACCTGGCGGCAGTGCGCGGCTGGAATACGATAAGCTTTATCCTGAAACGTTCACCGCTCACCAACAACGATATCGAACAGATCCGCAGCCTTTGCAAGCAACTGCAGTTTGATCCTGCCCTGCTGCCTGGGCTGCAGGCGCAGGAACGGGTCCGCTACCACGCTCCGGCAGATCCCCGCTTTTTCGATAATCTCGACAGCCTCTTTTCACCTGCCCCCCGCCGTGAATTATACAGCAGCTATGATTTCAACCTCCGTCCGGTGAGTGACAATCGCCCCTTCTTTTCCCAGTTTCTGCGCTGGCAGGGTCTCCCGCATCTCATCAACCTGTTTGGTGAGCGGGCCCTGCCCTTTCTCGAGCTGGGTTATTTTATTGTCCTGGTCAGTTTCGGCCAGATGGTCGTGGCAGCAGCCCTTCTCATCCTCCTCCCCCTTCTCCGGCTGGGCCTGCCTGGACGCACCGGACTGCAGAGGTGGACCATTCCCTTTTTCAGCGGACTGGGGCTTGGCTATATGTTCTTTGAGATCATGCTGATCCACAAGCTGATTCTCTTCTTCGGCCACCCCATCTTTGCCGCCGCCGCTGGAATCAGCAGCCTGTTAATTTTTTCCGGCCTGGGCAGCCTTCTTTCGGGCCGTCTACTGCCCCACCGTTTAAACCATGGTCTGGCTGCCGCCCTGGTAGCCCTTCTCCTCCTCCTCTACTTCTTTATCCTGCCGCCGCTGTTACACCTGGCCATCACCCTGCCGACAATCTGGAAAATACTTTTTTTCCTGCTGCTTATTGCCCCGCCGGCCATGGCTATGGGGATGCCGTTCCCACTCGGACTGGAGCGGCTGGCCAAGCACAGTAAAAGCCAGGCCGCCTGGGCCTGGGGCATTAATGGCTGCGTCTCGGTGGTATCCACCGGGCTGGCCGCTATTATTGCGGTGGAGCTCGGTTTTTCAGCTGTCATGCTCATTGCCTGCGTGGCTTACGGGGTGGCTGCCTTTTCAGCTACTTTTTCTCCGCTCTCGACCAGACCAGGGCCAACAGATCATGCCGGGACAATGGGTGAAGAGATTTAAATCATCTTTGCTGTGCAGCTTGTATGCCGCATGAACCCACTGCCGAAGACCCCCCTTTATCTCTTTGAGATGAGGCAGTGGTGGGAGGAGTGGTAACGATTGTTCGATTGGAAGGGGAGGTTCGATCCGCATCTTCTGTTCCAGTGTACCGGCCAATCCGGTTTCCATTCCCCCCTCTAATCCCTGACAGGCCTTGGCGTCACCCAGGGATTGGAAAAAACCCAGGATGCTTCCCAATTCGTTTTTTCTGTAGAATAGTGCGATCTCTTCTTTAATTACAGCCTGTTCCTCAATGAGCTCAGAAAACCCCTGTCGATACTGTTCGGAGTGAATAAGAAGATTTTCATAACATGTCTCCACAAGCTTGTGAAAGCGCCCTTTACTTGTCCAGCCCCCGGCCCGGAGACCTGAAAAAACGCGATCACGAATAACAGTGGAGTGGTGCAGTGAGGGGTCATAATAGGCGTCACTATCCAGGCCGATTCGTTGCAGGAATAATTTTATCAATACCTCACTCTTCAGGAGCAGATAAATCCGGAGCAGATCAAAACTGATACGTTTTTCCAGGATAAAGGAATGTTCCTTGATCTGTTGCTCGAGGCTGATAGTGTCTTCTTCTATTAGTTTACGAAAACTAAAATAGCGGGAGGCAATTTCCTGTTTGATTTCAAATGACAGTACTTTGTCAATGTCCGGACTCATTCTGACTCCATTGTGATTGGGTGCTGAAGTGGCAATTTCTGGTTACGGGATAGTATCCTGTGTTCGATACATTATATCATATCCAGGAACAAGAATAAAAGAATCAGGGTGTAAGCTGTTGATCTTGGCAGCTGCCATGCCATAAACAGGCAACAGCGACAAAAGCTTTGGCTTTACTCTTCTTCAGCGAGATCCAGAATGGTGCTGGCAAGACCGGTCACCACTCGGGCCAGCCGGTCATAGTCAATTTTTTCCGGAGTGTCCGCAGGGCTGTGGTAGGGAGCATAGCGATAAAAGGCGGTATCGGTGACCATGATGGCCGGATAGCCTTCCTGCCAGAAGGACCAGTGGTCGGACCAGCCAACACCGGTGATAAAGCTCGGTACTGCTATGCCTTGGGATGGAAAACGGGCATGATGACGAAAGGAGGCGATGGCCTGGCGGACAAGGCGGTGTGAGCGGACATTACCGACAAAAGCGATGAAATCGGCAGTGTCAGGATAGAAGAGGGAAAAAGGAAATGGGTACTGCTGGCTACCGGGCTCGTCACGATAATAGCCCATGGTTTCCAGAGAAAGCATGGCCACGACCTTCTCCTGTCGCTTGCGGGTCAGTGCCGCATAGTGGCGGCTACCCATATCCTTACTGAGGAAAAAAGGAGGTTCCTCGTTGGCAAAGGCAACCAGCCGGATGGTGCGGAGTGGACGGGCGTCACCAAGCAGCCGAGCCAGCTCCAACAGGGCAGCAACGCCTGAACCGTTGTCATTGGCGCCGGGACAACCGGAGACCGTGTCGTAATGAGCCCCGACCACCACTATTTCCTCCGGTTGGAGGCTGCCGGTGATCTCAACCTCCAAGTTGACCACAGTAACATCGTGCGAGGAGAATTCCTGTTGTCGGACCGCATATCCCAAGTCAACCAACACCTCCTCCAGGTAAGCGGCCGTGGTGGACATGGAAGAGGCCCGCCAAATATTGCGGGGACCGATGTCCCGGGCCAGGGTGTGGACATGGCGCCTGAGCAGTTCGGATGTTTGTTGCTCCTGCGGGGTCAGCGGCAACAACGGGCCGCTGAAGGAGGAACCGGGCATGTGGACAAAGAACATAACACTACTCCCAAGTACCAGGGCAAAAATGATCAATCGGAATAAGGTCCATAGCCATTGCCGGGCTCCATGTGGAGACAGTGAGAGTTTCATTTGAGCCACGCAGATAAAAATCTATCCAGTTCCTGCGCATACGTCCGGCCAGCCAGAAGAAAACCATCGTTATGGCCGCCGTGCAGTTCCAGAAACTGCTTCGGTTCATTGGCTGCCGCGTACAGTGCCCGGCCGTGTCTAAAAGGGATAATCTCGTCGTCCCGGCTGTGCACCACCAGTACCGGGCACGACACCCTCTGCAGTTGCTGCTGAACATTGTAGTCAAGCCGACTCAACCATCTGGCTGGCAGAAAGGGATACAGTTCTGCCGCCATGTCGGGTACGGAGGTAAAGCATGATTCAACGATCAGCGCACCTGGGGTGTGCAGTGCGGCCTGATGGGCCGCCACAGCAGCACCGAGCGAACGGCCGAACAGGATGATGCGCGACGGTGCTATGGAGCGCTCCCGGGTCAGATATTGCCAGGCAGCCTTTGCATCCAGATAGGTGCCTGCCTCGGAAGGGCGACCCTTGCTTCGGCCGTAGCCCCGATAGTCAAAGATCAGGGTGCTGAAGCCCAGCCGGTGGAACAGCAACAGTGAATCAAGGCGGTGGGAGATGTTACCAGCATTGCCGTGACAGAACAGGATGACACCCCGTTTTTCGGGAGCGGGAATGAACCAGCCGTCCAGGTGGATGTTGTCACTGGTCACCAGGTCGACTGGCTCATAGGACAGTCCCACAGCAGACGGCGACCTCTCCACGTTGCGGGAGGGGAGGTTGGGCAGAAACAGCAGCCGGTTCTGATAGAAATACAAAAAAACCAGCATAAAACCGTAGCCGAGCACGGCTATCAGCAGGATGTTTGCCCAATCGTTTATTACCATGCGTTCACGTTTATTTCTTTTCACCATCGGATCCTTTTCTTGGAGGTTCTTTCCTAATTGTTCCCCCTGATAAGATCACAAAAATTAACGTTCACGGAATCAGAGTTCCGCTATGCGGATCGGGTAGCCCGCCAGATCCGAAAAAGAAGCAAACCGTACAGGCCGCAGTTGATGATCAGGACAGTAGCTCCCAGTATCATCTGGGTTGTACGTGTCAGGCCCGGAGGATAAAGCAGGGGCTCAACATAGTGTTCAACAAAAGCTCCCTGGTAGCCGGCAATGCCGCCCTGCCGACGCAGCCAGTTTTCCAGCGGTGTCAGAGGACATATGGTGCCCCTGAACTCAATCCAGGCGGCCCAGATCATGGCTGGGAGGTGAAGCCAGAGCACGTATCGCCGCCAGAACACCAGCAGGCTGCCCAGGACAGCAAAAAGCACGAATGCAAGGTGCAGCACCAGCACCATATCGGCGGCTATTTGATATACCATCTGTTCTTAAAAAAAATGGCCGAATTATTTCTTCCTCTCGCAACAGCACCGCAAAAAAGCATGCTCCTCCCAGGTTCACTGGCAACCTCAACTATCACTTGATTTTCCTCAATGGTATCTTCATCGTATTCCGAAACTCTACCCGGAGCCATGGCCTGACCGGAAAGCGCAGACTGAGTCATTCTATCTATCAGCACTGGTACGGCCCTCGAAACACCAGATCAGCACTGCGGCCACCGTAGCACCGATGAGATTGGCCACCAGATCCAGACTGGTATTCCGGTACCCACCCACATTGGTCTCCGGCAGGAGGAGGGTAGCACCGAATTCAATTACCTCGTTCAGAGCGCCAAAGCCCATTCCTGCTGCTCCCACCAGAATCATCAGGCCCAATGTGGGCGTACCATGACCGGTACGCTTCAGCAGAGCGGTGCGTACCCCCTGCCAGCAAACCCAGGTGGTGATGCCAAAGCCATAGGCGTGGACCAGTTGATCGTATTTCAACCAGCCCGGAATGAGCCACAGATTATACAGGACTGGCGTTTCCATGTTCACCGGCCAGTGAGCAGGTACAGCGAGTAAGCCTCCGGCCATGTGCGCACATCCCCAGATACTCAGGGCCCAGAGGGCAGCGGAGCTCAAGACCACCGTACGGTGTACCTTCCACACCAGCCCGATCAGCAGCAGCATTATTGCAATGTACACCAGGAATTCACGGTTGCCGTTGACTAAGGCCCCGACCACCGCTGCCAGGATGTACAGTACGGTAAAAAACACCACCGGCCATAGAGGCCGATTCTGACCCGAATTTTCGCTAATTGATTGAACTTTTTGCTGTTTCATCTGCAGAAAAAAAGACAGAATTATTTTAAAAATGTCACGGCGGTCAAAGGAATAAGGAGTGCCACTGCTGGTTTTTCACTGGCAACCCCAAATATTATAAATTTTTCTTAACGTGTTATTTTCATCGTAATACGAATTGTACGGGAAGCGGAGCAATATTTTACGCTCAGTGCAGCGAAAAAAAACAGGATCGGCATGGGCAAGATCAACAGCCGGCGAGACAAACTGAGTCGTTAGCTTCTTCCTGAACCCCCACGAGCCGCTAAAGCCCAATGAGGTAGGAGATGTTCCGATTCCCAAAATCGAAGGAGAACAGTAGCCATCTCTCATTGCATCGATAGGTGAGTGATTAGGGCTGGCAGGCAGGTCGAAGATCAACCGCTTCTCGTTAAATGACTTTTGCAATTCGTGTTCAGTGCAAATCTGTATCCTATCGCAGAACATCTCCGAAGCTGTCTTAACACAGAGGAGTTAAGTAAAATATCACAGAACTGCCAAGTGCCACAATGAACCTGAGTGACAGAAGCCAAAGGACAGAAAAACCGCACCGGCTTACTTTCTTTTATCCATCTCCTGAGCACACCATCGTGAATCCCGAGATTTCTGGCTGCCTCTGTTACCTTGTATCCTTGATCTGTAACCAAGTTAACGGCTTCATCTTTGAACTCATCAGTATATTTTCTACGGGTCTTTTTCTTCATATGGACATCTCCTCTGAGCATTCTATCCGCTCTTAACTTTGTGTCCACTTTTTCTATACCACCTCACCCTTACACCTAAAGCTTTTAAGGATTTATTCTCAATTCTTGTCTGCCTCCGCATCTTGGCCGACCTTCTTGCGTATCTGGTCAATTTTAAACTGTTCTTCCATCTGTTTTCTTTTTAGATATAACGATAGTCAGTTATTGCTCTTCGACTGCCGCAAAATAACAATTATATTAAGAATTAGAACTACAAATAATATAATAACAAATAATAACACGTCTCCTTCTGGCATTCCACTTAGCATAGACATAACAACTATAAAACCAAGTATGGATAGGTTACCTAACAGAGCAATTATCTTCATGGCGTGACCTCGATTATGATTTAAATTCCGAGCGATTTTTAAAAGTATATCATCTTTCGCCCTCAGCATTCCAGGAACGAAATATATTTTATCGAGGTTTGTGGGTTGGAGGTGTTTTTTCCGGATTCGAAAAAAACAAGTGTTCATGATACCCGCATGACACTAAATATTATCCGGTATCATGAATCGCTGTATCTTTTACCGGGATGGAAGGGTCACAAGTGGTAGGAGGCTACTTTTCACCCTTCCAGCCTTTCTTTTTCCTTCTCTTGGCGAATGGCACAGGCACGAATAAACGCTGTTTCTTTGCCATGTTTTCTGATGGAAACTGATATTTTCTTTAGCTTGCCAGAAAGGACAATCACAAAACGACGACTGATTGATTTGGTGGCGAGAATTGAGGATGGATACCATCCGAAGTTTTCAAGGATGAGGTAATATGTGGTGAAGGTCAGTCGTGAAAGATGATCAATCCTAAAAGGAACATAAACCATACTTCCTCTGGAGTGGGTGGAAAAGTAAGGTTAAAGAAATATGCTCCTCAAGCAAGGATAGTGACGAAAATAAGGGTCTTTACCTTGTCTGATTTTTTTCATAGAGTATTAGCTATTCGCGGATAGCCAATCATCAAACTTTGCTTGCATTTTTTTCCATGCTTCTTCTTGCGTTTTTCCATAAGTTTTACCCAGGTCAGGGTACATGCGTTTGTTACCTTCTTTTGTCTCTACCACCAAAAAGCTAATAACAGCGTTGTATTGAAGCATTCCACCAATTGGTGGAAACAATTCCTGAACTAAGATGTCATAATCAACAACTTTCATGTCTTCCATTTTTTAGTCTTCTGTATTGGTTGTTTGTTGGAGACAATATAACAGCACCACCGAATGGACACTTGGCATTTTGCGACAATAGCAAGCAGGAAGGTTATTCTGGGAAGCCTAAAGTTGCTACTGATCCGCAATCACGATGCCTTTCATTCTACCACTTTGGTTGGCAGTCTTGGCATCTTGCAGTAAGAAGGTACTCATTCCGACTCCATTGATTTTCAAATTCATCCAGAGTTACATCCTTACCACAGTCAATGCACACTGACTGTGCTATGGCCTCCTTAATATTCATGTCAGGGACTCGCTCACTGGATTCATTGAGTACTCGTTGAGATTCCATATAGTTCACTATTGCCTCCTGTTTTCCTTAGCTTCGGGAAGTACAATAATACGGCTTAGAAATACATGCTTGGCAGTTTGCGACAAAAGAGAATGGTGATGAAGAGGTAATGATGTTATGGGGTACGGTTAAGTGCTGGGGTAATGCTACGGTTGAGATGATTCCTGACTCTTCACACTATTCTAACAATGACAATAATTAATTTAATCATAGTCTTGAGATTTTTCATATAGGTAGAATTACCCGTTTTCACGTTAATTCTGAAAAAAACATTTTAACAGGGAGCCGTTGGCAAGGTTAACAATTTCCGGAAAAGGATAAGTTGACTTTCTTCCTGATTCTTCTCAGCGATCAAGAGAGGATTGGGCGGTCTATAATGGGAGATTAGAATCAGAGAAGAAACAGTAGGAGTGTCAACCTAAAGGCCGTCTGATAAAATCAGATCTTGGATGTGGCTAATTGGAGGGGTGCCGCGAATGGCCGCTGTATACCCATAGCTGACACTGAAAAATAAAAGCTGAAAGGCGGCTGTCGACAACCAGAGTAAGTTGAGGCAAATTGCTTTACGCCGAAGGCCCTCATCGATCAACTTACGAGCATGCTGACTCTTGTTCTGATCCTCTCCCCGCTACCAAATATCTAAAAGCACTTACCTCAAGATGAGCTAAGTGCTTTTTTCATGCTCCCATGCAAATCCTCTCACCCAAAGAACCAACAGCAACATAAAGAGCAGAACGGCTCATTCGTTAAACATTACGCTACTCAAAACGTATAATTCAACATAATAGAAGCCACCGGATAGATCTCATATTTATCGAGTTCATCCTGGATTTCTTTTTTCTGTTCATCAAGGAATTCATTGACCTCTCTCTGATACTCACCATAATTAACATCCGTCACCACATTCAGATCAGAGACAGTGGCACTTCCCTGAAACAGAACTCCAAGATCACAGCTCACTCCCCATCCAGATTCTCCGTGGCCACTGTTCCAGCCCAAACCGGCGTAAGGTGCCACTGTGTTAAAATCAACGCTTCCATTCAAGTGAACAAGATTGGACAGATGGGCATACTGGCCATATTGTGGAGGGATCAGATCACGCCGCACTGTTCCATCGAGGTTCACCTTGTTGTCAGTCAAGTACAAACCACCGGTCAAACGAAATGTACCACTGAAGGGATGGTAATCCAGTAGTACGGAAAGATTTTTAAAATCCGGTTCCATGGTGTAGTCAATTTCGCTCAGGGTAACATTAAAATCAAACTTAAGATAATTCAGTCCACCCCGCATGGCAAAATCCTCAGACAAACCGAGGGTCAACTCTGCACCAGCGCCAAGCGTTCCCGCTTTTGCGCCCATTGTCAAATCACCCTGATCCGCAACTGCACTTTGCGATACCATGAGTAGCGCCAAAGCCACTCCAAAAATATACCTTTTATTCATTGTTTCCTCTTTTCCTATTTTTTTTAGTCGACTCTGAAGAATCCATATTTTGAGCTGTTTCCTGAACACCGCCTGAACTCCTCAGTCACCATGGAACGGAAGATAGTGTTGGGCTTCATTTCGGTGGTGTACAGTAGCCATCTTCAGCTTGGAAAGACATACGAAAGATCAGGATTGGCAGGACGAAGTTAACCAACTTCTATCACCCCGTCAAATACTCCCCCCTAACCAGCGAAAATAAATTTGTCAGAGAATTAAATATGAAGCTGCCTCATTGTTTCGAGAATGACCTTGTGCCCTGCCTATCTGATGAGCAGGGAGATTAGCATCAAGATCGTTGTGTTTCCATGTACCCTTTCTGCAGTAAAGTGGCATATCGGTCGCCCATAGTCGTGCGCACCATGCCAGCTTCGGCAAGGGCAAAGATTGCCTTTTCGACATGATCAATAGGTACTTTCAGATGACTGGCTATTTCGAGAATTTCCATCTCTTCATGGCCTGTTTGGTCAAAATGGATGGCTAGCATATTGATAATGTTCTGCTTTAATTTAGCATAATCCATGAAGGATACCTCCTTGACAAAAAAACAGCGGCAGCAATTTTCGGTTCCGCTCACGAGATGCCGGATCACTCTCTATCCGCAGTATCCTCAACAACTCTACGCTCAAAATGATTCTTCACTTTCCACCATAAGTATATCTACTAATTCTGTAACTATTCAGCAGCACCCCAACTACGTCCATTTCGACCTTCTCGAATAGCAATAGTATGCTTCAAAGGCCTAAATGAACGAATTTGTGGCACTGCTAAACAGTTACAAAGCGGTGGCTTGCCAATTATCGGGTATTACCTGAATAATTACCTAATTCTAATCCTTATTGCTTTCTGCTTCCTCGTTCCAGATAGGATTATTCAGATCATCAGGATGAAGTCGTTGTCTTTCGTCATCATTTAAGTGCCAGTAGGATTTATCGATAGCTCCTTCGCTATACTCTTGCTTTTTGTCATGCGCAAAGGGACACCACCAGTTTTCGACAATCTTCACCAAGTAAGCCGAGTAACGGAACAAGGCAACAGTAAGTGGACAATAGAGTTTACAGTTGAATATCCAATAGAACCTAAGGGCACGCATATTGTACCATTTAGCCCCGGTCGTGTAGATAATCTGATCATTATAACGATAACGGTGTGAAACCCATTTTGGTACAAAGTCCCAGTAAGATTTGATTTTCATCCCGCCCACATAAACAAGGTGAATTCGTATTAGCAACACACCCAGCACAACAAACGGCACGGTGGTGATAAGCGGTAAATATATCAACGGTACACCGATAAAGAGTTTCCAGGTAGGTTGTTGCAGGTGGTTACTTCCAATGATAACACGTGGCATTTATTTTTCCTCTATGAAATAAAAGAGTTAGCTCTTATGATGAATAGTTTGCGTGATGTAAACAGGCTGGTAAATTTAAAAGGAGCCAGACAAAATCCCTCACTGAAAAGGGTAGGCTTCTGATTATGAAAATTGACCAATGTCAAAAGGAACCATTGCAACTGTTTTCCCTTAGCGAGTTGCAACTCCTCTGTTTTTGCAGCAGCCAGTGACTTGCAGAATCCAGCAATACAGACGGTAAGCAGGAGTAAAGAGAGAAAGAACCTTATGATCACAATGGTGCTGTGCTATTTTCCATTTCATCTATCAGCTTATGGATTTCCAAGGGTACTCCCCTGTCCGGAACCGCTTCCATGCTACGAGCTCCTTTTTTACAGATATCTACACAAACACCACAGCCAAGACATTTTGACTCATCAAAACGGATATTTTCCCCCTCCCTGGAGAGTGCATCAAACTGGCAGCGCGAGGCGCAAAGGCCGCAATGAACACATTTTTCCTCATCAACCCTGCTGACAAAACCGGAGCTAGCCAGCATGGGCACTCCGTTTTTCATGGCTTGAATAGCAGCGCAACAGCAGCTGCAGCAATTACAGATGGCATAAAAACGATTCAAGGTAGCTCCTTTAAAAAAGGCGTGATGGACATGCCCTCGTTTGTGTTCGGCCTCCAGTATCTCCAGGGCCTCTTCCTGACTGATGGCCCTGCTTTTTCCGGGATGGTGTTCCAGCATAAAAGAGGCAAAGGGCTCCCCAATCACCAGACAGACATCCCTTGGAGAACAGGGGTTAGGACGGACAGAACGGCATGGACAATCGAGGACAACAATATGATCGGGATTGTAGAGGATAATATCCCTTGCCCTGGCATAGGGAATGACCTGTTCCAGGTCAAGAATCCTCACAGGCTTATTCACTGTGACCAGCTGCCGAGCTCCTTCCAAAGAGACAACCTTGCCGTGGTAGGTATCAGCAAAACTAATGATCTTGCTTTGAGGGAAAATATTCTTAAAAAAACTGAAAACTCTCACTGCCGGCCAGAAGATCTTTGCCAATGGGTGTTCTCCGGTACCGATACCGATGTAATGATAAATCCAACGGCCATAAATATAGCCGTGTACTGCGTCTAGCAAAGAAAAATTTCTTATTTTCTTTCCTTCACGAAAAAAGGCGCGGGTTGATGGTTTTGTAAACAAAAGTGATCGTTTCATAAGTGTTACTAGTGCTGTATTCTTTATGGAGTTATGGCGACAACGATCCATCTTTCTTTAATAATATCTTTTTCTTCCCGCTCAGACAAGAATTCATAGGGCGATCTTCTGAATTTTATTGGTGCGCTGAGACAAGGGATAGTACTATGAAGAAATTATCTGTAACTGAGGGGGGTGAGACTTCATCCCATCACCTCAAAAATTCACTCTCGCACAAGCATCGACAAACTTTCTTCTTCGATAATTTCCGTGCGCTTCAATACCTCCAGCTCTGTCTTTCTCAACAGAATCTGCAGCCAAACAAGATCCTCCGGATAATTAGTGTCTGTCCAGAAATGAGATAGTTTTTTCTAAATCGAGGCGCTCGATGAATTTAACCGCAGGCATATAGTTGATATTCCGAGGATTAAATTTTGAGAGCAACAAAGAGTTAGGGAAAAATAGCCATTTATGGACAGGCACTAGTTAGTCCCACCCCGATCGCTTTTTAGCTCGGCCAGGATCCGCGATCTCATCCGGGATCCGTCGTGTCCATGCCAAGTTTTTTTGCATATTCAAATATGAGTTTTCTCTGATTCGGGCTGGTCGGCGTTGCAGGCGTATGTTTCATTGTCTCAAGCACATGCTCAAGGCTAAAACCCCTTTTGAGCAGATAGGCGGCAATAATGCTGCCGGATCTTCCCACGCCGAAACGGCAATGGACTAGTGCCCTTTTACCCGATTGGACATGTCCGTTCAGCCATTCAAGGGCGTCATCCAATTCATCCAATTCCGGGGTGTATGCATCTGATACGGGAAGCCAGTAAACAATAAAACCGGCAGCCCTTTCCACTTCGTGCAGATTGCCGCATTCGACACACAGATTCAAAATGACCTCAACGCCGGATCGTTTTATTGTGTTAAGGGCAGCATTTGACGACGGGGCGGCACCTACGGCTATTTCTTTTGTGATCCAGCTCAGCTTGTAACCAAACATATGGTATGTTCCTTTTTTGGGCAAACAATGGCATTCAAATTGAATTACATCGTTACATCGAATCACGTCCACCTGCTTGATATTTCTTATATCGGGTCAGACCAACATAACGGTTGCCAAAAAAGCGTAGCGTTTTGGCATCCGAGTTCATGGCCTTATTAACTTTCTTCTGAGTTATCCGACCATCAATCATCATCCCTTTCCTCATGCTCATAAGCGGCATAAAAAAAGCCGGACCACCTTTCCCAAGGCAGCCCGGCTATCTGTTGAGACCCTTGGCTTTCCGTCCCTGCCTTGCGACAGGTTTGGTTTTGTCTGTCTCTCTGAATAAATTATATCTGCGAAAAGAATCGAATGTCAAATCACTCCTGTGTGACCCTTTGTGCATAATTTCAGCGTAGGCCAGGGGAGTTTTTGTCAAATTCAAATGCAGTGGTAAGGGGAGCAGGAGAAAACCAAGGGCAAGGTTAAACAATGACGAGCAAACAGCGACCGAACCTTTTTCCTGATAAGGTGCGTTGGTTGGCACCCTGGCTCATGTTCAAACTCGTTGTCCCATCACTCTACCCACAGTTATGGTTGTTTTTTGTCTAGAGTTGGCGGCTCTGGGCGGAGGTTTTCGCTTAAAATCTCCACCCAAGACCAGCAGCATTTGCAGAACACGATCAATGGTGTATATAGGGTGCAAAACGTATCCAGGGAAATAGAACATGTTTTGTTTAGGAAATGCACTTTTCCAGCCTTCTCTGCACGTATTCTGGACTTAATGCAAAGCGCCCCAAAACAGCACAATATCAACTCGTTGTTATTTCACTATTTTTTAGTATGCAAATCACCGCCCTTAGCGACACCCACATGCTCCATCAGCAGGTGGAGATTCCCAGCGCTGATCTCCTGATTTTTGCCGGAGACATGGCCGTGTGCCGGACGATCCAGGACGTGGCCGGATTCAATGATTTTCTCAAAAACCTGCCCCATCGCTACAAAATCGTCATCGGCGGCAATCATGACCATCTTCTGGCCAAGGCCCCGGATCTTGGCCGTGAACTGTTGCAGGATGCCATCTATCTCCAGGATGAAGAAGTGGTTATCGAAGGAATCAAGTTCTACGGTTCGCCCTGGCAACCGATCTTTAATACCGGTGCCTGCGATGCCTTTGCCCTGCCCAGGGGCAAGGCCATGTGCGAGAAATGGGCACAAATCCCTGAAGATACCGACATCCTGATCACCCACGTCCCTCCCTGTGGCATCATGGACGAGGATGGCGGGGTCAGCCATGGCTGTTCCGACCTCCTGGAAACAGTGCGACGCATCCGCCCCCGCTTTCACATCTTCGGCCATATCCATAACCACAACGGAATGCAGACAGTGGACGAGACCACTTTTGTCAACTGCAACGTCAAAGGCA
>DAOVAI010000161.1 GCA_030671085.1 Pseudomonadota bacterium
ACATTTATATCTTTTCGAGCAGGAAAGAAGGAGTGTTGTTATGCCAAGTTACTGGTAGTCAACGATCAGAATCAATTGGTTGGTAAGCTCTCCCTGGTGGATATCATGCATGGGTTGGCACCACGTCTTCTGGAGGCCACCAAGGTGGAGAAGTTTGAAGGCAAGGATATGGAATACCCGAACCTGGCCTTTTTGTATGAAGACTCAACCTTTGCAGAGTGTGGGGAGAATCAGCTAAAGCCGATCAAGCCCCTGATACATGCCATTGATTTTTCACTTCCGGCTGACACCCACATCCTGAAAGCCCTGGTCATGATGTCGCACCGCAATGATTTTAACGTCCCTGTCACCGATGACGGGGCCATCATTGGTATACTGCGCCTTGAAGAGATTTTTGAGGCTATGTGCAACACCTATTGCATCATAAAATAAGAACATAATGAGAGGATATGAAAATGAGTGCTGCAGAGTCTCCAACAATGGGCCTACCTGAGGTCACAAAGCCGTTTGATTGGAAACGGCTTTTATTTATGTTTCTGGGCATAGGTCTATTTTGCCTTGTCTACTACTGTCCACCATGGCCGGATGCTATTGATCCCATGGGGGAACACTTTGTCCTGAATCAGCAGGCCAAAGGTGCTTTGGCTGTTTTTCTCCTGGCGGCTACCTGGTGGGTCTTTGAAGTGGTGCCCATTGGCGTTACAAGTTTGACCATTGGTGTCCTTCAGGCACTTTTCATGATTCGTGACCCTAAGGTTGCATTCAAAGATTTCATGGATCCTTCAGTTCTTTTTATCTTTGGCTCCATTGTCATTGGTATGGTTTTTACCAAGACAGGCCTGACCAAACGCATAGCCTATAAGATGCTCTCCATCGTTGGTGAAAAAACGAGCATGATCTATCTGGGCTGCTTTGTTATGACAGCAGCTCTCACCCATGTTATGGCCCATACGGCAGTTGCTGCCACCATGTTCCCACTGCTTATGGCTATCCATGCACTCTATTCTGATGAAGATACACCCACCAAATTCGGTAAGGGGCTTTTTATTGGTATGGCGTATGTTGCCGGTGCCGGTAGTATCGTTACCCTGCTTGGTGCGGCGCGTGGTGCTGTTGCCCTTGGTTTTTACAAGGACATCATGAATGTCGACATCAGTTTCTTCCAGCTTACCTGGTACATGTTCCCTGTTGGCTGGATCATGACTTTCCTTCTCTGGGGCTTTTTCATGCTTTTTTTTAAACCTGAACGGGCACGAATCCCGGGTTTGAAAGAAAAAGCTGGCAGAATGTACAATGAACTCGGCGGCTGGAGCAGAAAGGAAGTTATAACAGCATCCATTGTTGTGGGAACCATTCTAGTCATTGCCCTGAAAAATTTCATCCCAGCCCTTGCTGGCTTGCATAAAACAGGCATCCTGCTCTGTTCCACCATTGCCTTTTTCCTCTTCAATATTCTTGATGTAGATGATCTTGAGGAAATTCCCTGGAATATCATTCTCCTTTTTGCCGGTGCCATGTCCATTGGTTTCTGTCTGTGGGAGACCGGAGCGGCTAAATGGATGGCCGTGAACTGGCTGGTGCTCTTCCAGACATCTCCTCCCATCGTCTTTATCCTGGGTATGGCCTTCTTTGTCATGATGATGACCAACTTCATCATGAACGTGGCTGCCATTGCCATCTCCCTGCCCGTGGCCCTGGTCATTGCCCCGTATCTCGGAGTAGGTGGTGAGGTTATTCTCTTCTCCGCACTCGTTGTTGCTGGTATGCCCTTCCTGCTTTTGGTTGGTGCTGCTCCTAATGCCATTGCCTACAACTCCAAGCAGTTCACCACTGGTGAATTCTTCTTGTGGGGAATCCCTGCCAGTGCAATTCTTATGCTGGTTACCTGGCTGGCAGTTGCGGTGATCTGGCCGCTGATGGGAATGGAGATATATGTTCCAAAAGTGATGTAAAGTCTCTTGCCTATGACATGCAGGCCGCTTATGGTGGCCTGCATGTCAATCTGTTGGGCAAGTTATTTTGGGCAGTGCATACTACTCTAAAGAAAAGTATTCAGTGCCAAAAATAACTACGACAGATAAACAGTAAAAACCGGCTATTATTCAAGGCACCCTGAAGTATTTTTTTCAGTTCAAGGTGACCAAAAGGAAGTGGAGGGAGTATATTATGATCAAGTCATCTTACAGGTTGTTTTTTCTTGTTTTTATGGTGCTCGGTATACCGGGGATCGCCCTGGCATCCGGGGCTGGTGGTGGAAACCATCTTGACCTCACCTCAAGCTGGGTAGGTTATGCCTCGTTGCTGATTTTCGTAGTTGCTTACGGCTTTGTCATGGCCGAAGAGTATACCCATATGCGCAAATCCAAGCCTGTTCTGCTGGCTGCCGGGATAATATGGGGCATCATTGGCTGGATTTATGCCAGCCACGGTTTCACCCATGCCGCTGAAATAGCGGTTCGCCATAACATCCTTGAGTATGCAGAACTCTTTCTCTTCCTGCTGGTGGCCATGACCTATATCAATGCCATGGAAGAACGGCAGGTCTTTGAAACCCTGCGAGTCAAGCTGGTCTGCGCCGGATTTTCCCTTCGCAAGATCTTTTGGCTTACCGGTGTCCTTGCCTTTTTCATCTCACCGGTGGCCGACAACCTGACCACTGCCCTGCTTATGTGCGCTGTGGTCATGGCCATTGGTAAGGACAATGTGAAATTTATCAGCCTGGCCTGTATTAATATCGTCGTTGCAGCCAACGCCGGAGGAGCCTTCAGCCCCTTTGGTGACATTACCACCCTTATGGTCTGGCAAAAAGGGATCGTCAGCTTCGGGACTTTTTTCAACCTTTTTATTCCATCTGTGGTGAACTGGCTGGTACCCGCAGTGATCATGAGTTTTGCCGTACCTAAGATCAACCCCGCTGCCTGTGAAATCGACGTCACGCTGAAACGCGGCGCCTTTGTGGTCATTGGTCTATTTCTCTTGACCATTACCACGGCCGTCAGTTTCCATAACTTTCTCCATCTGCCGCCTATGATGGGGATGATGACAGGGCTTGCTTATCTGAAACTGTATGGATTCTATCTGAAAAAAACCCACAAGAACGGGAAAGATAGTCCAGCGTATGACCCGGAAAAGGCTGATGAACGGATCGGTGACACGGTGGCCTTTGATGTGTTCAGAAATATTGCCCGGGCCGAGTGGGACACTCTGATGTTTTTTTATGGCGTTATTCTCTGTGTCGGTGGTCTTGGTTTTATCGGTTACCTGGGTATGGCCTCCCAGGTGATGTATGGTGATTGGGGGCCGACAACCGCTAATATCCTGGTCGGTGGTCTTTCCGCCATCGTCGACAACATCCCGGTAATGTTTGCCGTTCTTTCCATGCAGCCAGACATGTCCATGGGGCATTGGCTGTTGGTCACTCTGACCGCAGGTGTGGGCGGCAGTATGCTCTCCATCGGTTCGGCTGCAGGTGTGGCGCTTATGGGACAGGCCCGTGGGATGTACACCTTTGGTGGACATATGAAATGGATGCCGGTAATCGCCCTGGGCTATGGTGCCAGCATCGCAGTCCATTTTCTGGTCAACGCTCGTTTTTTCGACGGCGTGCCGCTGTAGGATTATAGCCGATCACGGGGCAGCTGCCTCGTGATCGGCCATAATGGCTAAAGGGAGAAAGTATTGTACGTGTAACAGAAAAACGAGTACCATAGTTTCATAATGAAACGATTTGACCTTCTTTCAGGGGAACTCTTCAAACGCGTATAAACAATGAAGTCAGAGCCAGCACTCCAGATCTCACCAGTGATTTCCGAGTTGTTAAATGCGATTCCTCACGGAATTGTCCTCTTGGACACAAATCTATGCATCGTTGCCATGAACCGTTTTTCCGAGGCCATGACCGGGTATACCGCTGATGAGGCCAAAGGGGTCTATGGCGAGTTTATCCTGCGTTCAAATCTCGGCACCAAAAATCAGGTATGCAGAGAGGTCCTTGAAAGTGGTGAGTCTTGTTCAGCTGATGGCAATATCATCAATCGACGACGGAAGAAAATTCCTGTTCATTTTACCCTTTCCCGTTTCCATGGTGAACAGGGGCATCCTGCCGGAGTTCTCATTGTTTTAGAAGATAGTTCCGTTCTCAAGGCAGGGAACGCACAACACAATGGGGCGGCCGCAGGGTCAGAAATCCTCGGTCATAGCCCGCAGATGGAGAAAGTTTTTGAGCTGATGTCGGTGCTTGCCCGTACCGATGCTTCGGTTTTGATCACAGGAGAAACAGGAACCGGAAAAGACATGATAGCTGAAGCGCTGCATAAGTCATCGCAGCGTGCCCGCCAGCCTTTTGTCAAAGTCAACTGTGGAGCCCTGCCTGAAGCCCTGCTCGAATCAGAATTGTTCGGCCATGTCAAAGGTGCCTTTACCGGTGCTATCACTGAAACAGCCGGAATGTTTCGTCTTGCCCATAAGGGAACAATATTTCTCACAGAGATAGGTGATCTTTCCCTCCCCCTGCAGGTGAAACTTCTTTCTGTACTTGATGACCAGGAGTTTTTTCCAGTGGGAGGGAGTAAAAAGGTCAAGGTCGACGTCCGTATCATTGCTGCAACCCATCGATCTCTCAGGCAGGAGGTACAGCAGGGACGTTTCAGAGAAGATCTCTTTTATCGGCTCAATGTCCTTCATCTGCATATGCCGCCCCTTCGGGAGCGCGACGGTGACATTCGTCTGCTGTTGGATCATTTTTTGCGACAGTTCAGCGCAAAACTCGGACGAGCGGTTACTGGTTTCACAAAAAAAGCACTTCACACTCTGAACTGCTACCACTACCCGGGAAATGTGAGGGAGTTACGAAACATCGCAGAATATTCGGCCAATATCTGTCAGGGGAATAAGGTTGGGAGCAAAGATCTGCCACAGTATCTCTTCAGGCCATCGGAACCTGTGGCAACGGTTTCAGACACAATTATTCCTCCCCTGATAAGCTCGTCGGCAGAACCGGTACAGGCAGTGGACAAGAGGGGTGGCAGCTGGACAGAGATGGAAAAAGAGATGATCATGGATGCCCTGCGCAAGACCGGCGGCAACCGTTCTAAGGCAGCGGAAATACTGGGCTGGGGAAGAACCACCCTGTGGCGTAAACTGAATAAATACAGGCTGGCATGAGGGGGGGAAAACATGAAAATTCTGATGACCACCCGCGGTGATTTTATCTCTCCACGATTTGATCTGAGCCCAGAGGTCATTATCGCAACATATTACGACCAGCAACTGCTGGAAGA